>NZ_JANLNX010000081.1:0-165030 GCF_025466015.1 Pseudomonas sp. 5P_5.1_Bac1
GGGGGCGGCCCCGTGGAGGCCGCCCCCGGTGGGCAACCGGGGCGCGACTTTTGCGTAGGCTTCGCTATTCGTGATGACGAGCTTCTGTAGCGGAGACCTTTTTCATGCCCGTCGCTTCAAACCCATTGCTGCAAACCGGTGTCGCGGCCAAAACCGCACGCGCCCAGGCCAGCAACCTGGACAAGGCCTCGCAAGCCCTCAACGACAAGGGCCCGGACTTCTCCAAGGTCTATGCGCAGCACTCGCGGGACAAGGTCGACGTCAAGGCTGACGCGCCCGTTCGCGACCGCGATGGCGTCGACAAGCCGGCGGCAAACACCGGCAAGGCTGACGACAAGGACAACGGCAAGGTTGCCGATAGCGGCAACGATTTGCCTGACGACAAGGACACTCAGGCGCAGAGCGCGGACAAGGTCGACGGCGCCGCCGACACCGCGAGCGCCGATGGCCAGTCGCTGGACGCCAATCTGGTGGCCGGGCAACTCACCGACGCACCGCAGGGCGCGCAGTTGTTGCAGGCGCAGGCTCAGACCATGGCCCCGGTGATCCAGGCTGCTGCTCAGCAGCCTGCCGCGGCACTGCCGGCCACGCCGGCGGAAGACGCATTCGATCCCGACAGCGATCCCCTGGCCGACCTGCCGGTGCTGCGTCTGGCCCTGGAGCAGAATGCCCAGGCCCAAGGCACGACCTCTACCCATGCCGCCAAACCCAACGCTCAGCCGGAGACCGCGTCTGGTCAGCCAGCCGTCAATACACTGGCGCAGATGCTTGACCCGGGCGAGGCCGAGGGCGGGAAGTCCGAAGGCGGCGAGAAAGCCTTTGCCGGGCTGATCGACGATGGCCTTAAAGACCTCAAGGGCGCGAGCAGCGACACCCGTGTCGACGACTTCGCCAACCGCCTGGCCTCCCTGACCCAGGCCGCGACACCGAAGACCGCCAATGCCGTGGCGCCCGCGCCGCTGCACCAGCCGCTGGCCATGAACCAGGGCGGCTGGACCGAGGGCCTGGTCAACCGGGTCATGTACCTCTCCAGCCAGAGCCTCAAGTCGGCGGATATCCAGCTTGAACCTGCCGAGCTCGGTCGCCTCGATATCCGCGTCAACCTGGCGTCGGACCAGGCGGCGCAGATCACCTTCACCAGTGGGCACGCCGGGGTGCGCGATGCCCTCGAAGGCCAAGTGCACCGTCTGCGCGAGCTGTTCAACCAGCAGGGCCTGGCCCAGCCGGACGTCAACGTTGCCGATCAATCCCGCGAGCAGCAGAACGGCCGCCAGGATGACACGCCGAAGATGAGTGGCGTGGCAGCCCGCCGCAATGCCGACGGCGCGGACACCGATGTTGCCGCTGCCACCGCGGCCGTGGAGTCGCAGGTGGTGGTCGGTTCCAGCACGGTGGATTACTTCGCCTGACCGCCTCGCGACGGTCCCGTCAGTGCCGTGTTGGCGCGGTCGGGATCGTCGGGTGATCTTGCCGCGAAGCGTGGTCCCGAATCTGGCATAACACTTGCTCGCCCACTCGCCATAGTGGAACAAACCTCCTGTGAGTGACGGATTATTGGCATGGCGAAGAGCGAAGCAGTAAAAGACCCCGCCGCAAAAGGCAAACTCAAGCTGATCCTGTTGTTGGTGCTGGCCCTGGTGCTGGCGATCGGTCTCTCGGTGGGCGCGACCTGGTTCTTCCTGCACAAGTCCGACAGCAAGCCGGAAGTCGATCCGGCCGCCGCCGCAGCGGCCGCCAACGTCAAGCAGGCGGCCATCTACGAAAGCATGGCGCCGGCCTTCGTCGTCAACTTCAACCAGAACGGCCGTCAGCGCTACATGCAGGTGAGCATCACCATGCAGGCGCGCGATCAGGCTGCGCTGGATGCCCTGAAAGTGCACATGCCGGTGATCCGCAACAACCTGGTCATGCTGTTCTCCGGTCAGGCGTTCGAATCGCTGGCGACTCCGGTCGGCCAGGAGATGCTGCGCCAGAAGGCGACCGCCAGCGTTCAGGAAGTGGCCCAGAAGGAAGTCGGCAAGCTGGTCGTGGACCAGTTGCTGTTCACCAATTTCGTATTGCAGTAGGAGCCGAAGATGGCCGTGCAGGACCTGCTGTCCCAGGATGAAATCGATGCCCTGTTGCACGGGGTCGACGATGGACTGGTGCAAACCGAAGCCAGTGCCGAACCCGGTAGCGTCAAGAGTTACGACCTGACGAGCCAGGACCGGATCGTCCGTGGTCGCATGCCGACCCTGGAAATGATCAACGAACGGTTCGCCCGTTACACCCGCGTCAGCATGTTCAACTTGCTGCGCCGCTCCGCCGACGTGGCGGTGGGCGGGGTGCAGGTGATGAAGTTCGGCGAGTACGTGCATTCGCTGTACGTCCCCACCAGCCTCAACCTGGTCAAGATCAAGCCGCTGCGCGGCACCTCGCTGTTCATCCTCGACGCCAAGCTGGTGTTCAAGCTGGTGGACAACTTCTTCGGCGGTGACGGCCGTCACGCCAAGATCGAAGGCCGCGAATTCACCCCGACCGAGCTGCGGGTGGTGCGCATGGTGCTGGAACAGGCCTTCGTCGATCTGAAGGAAGCCTGGCAGGCAATCATGCCGGTCAACTTCGAGTACATAAACTCCGAGGTCAACCCGGCCATGGCCAACATCGTCGGCCCGAGCGAGGCGGTGGTGGTGTCGACCTTCCATATCGAACTCGACGGCGGCGGCGGCGACCTGCACGTGACCATGCCGTATTCGATGATCGAGCCGGTGCGGGAAATGCTCGATGCCGGCTTCCAGTCCGACCTGGACGACCAGGACGAGCGTTGGGTCAAGGCTCTGCGCGAAGACGTGCTGGACGTCAGCGTGCCGCTCAGCGCCACCGTGGCCCGCCGCCAACTGAAACTGCGCGACATCCTGCACATGCAACCGGGCGACGTGATTCCCGTGGAACTGCCGGAAGACCTGATCGTGCGCGCCAACGGCGTGCCATCGTTCAAGGCTCGGCTGGGTTCGCACAAAGGTACCCTGGCTCTGCAGATCCGCGAGCCGATCGGTCGACGCTGAGCGCCGACCCTTCATTAACCGATTTGATTGCCCGTCGAGGACAAGATGGCTGACGAAAACGATATTACTTCCCTGGAAGAGCAGGCTCTGGCCGATGAGTGGGCGGCAGCCCTGAGTGAAACCGGTGATGGCCAGTCCGACATCGACGCCCTGATGGCGGGTGGCGGCGCATCTGGCGGCGCGAGCCGCCTGCCGATGGAAGAGTTCGGCAGTTCGCCGCGTTCCAACGAGGCGGTCAGCCTGGAAGGGCCGAACCTGGACGTGATCCTGGATATTCCGGTGAACATCTCCATGGAAGTCGGCAGCACCGAGATCAACATCCGCAACCTGCTGCAGCTCAACCAGGGCTCGGTGATCGAACTCGACCGCCTGGCCGGTGAGCCGCTGGACGTGCTGGTCAACGGCACGCTGATCGCCCATGGCGAGGTGGTGGTGGTCAACGAGAAGTTCGGCATCCGCCTGACTGACGTGATCAGCCCGAGCGAACGCATCAAGAAGCTGCGCTGAGTGAAACGGCTCTTCTCCTTGGGAGTGGCCGCGGCCGGCCTGCTCTGGCTGCCGCTGGTCAGCGCTGCGCAGGTTGGCGCCACGCCGGCTGCGACCGTGGCGGTTCCAGCCGCCACTGGTAGCGTGGCGGGGCAACTGACGCAACTGGTGCTCGGCCTGCTGTTGGTGCTGGGGCTGATTTTCTTCCTCGCCTGGCTGTTGCGCCGCATGCAGAACGCCGCGCCGGCCGCCAATCAGGTGATCCAGGTGATTGGCAGTCGTCAGGTCGGTCCGCGTGACCGCCTGCTGCTGGTGCAGGTGGGCAATGAGCAGGTGCTCATCGGCCACAGCCCCGGCAGTCTGACCACCCTGCATGTGATGAACGAGCCCGTCGCGGCGCCGGCCAACGCCCGCCCGACCACGCCAGAATTCGCCCAGCGCCTGATGGAGTTGTTGGGCAAGGATCAGAAGGACAAGCCGTAATGGCCCCATTGCGAATGATGTTGACGCTGCTGTTGCTGCTGGCAGCGCCGCTGGCGATGGCGGCCGATCCGCTGTCGATCTCGGCGATCACCCTGTCCAACGGGGCCAACGGCCAGCAGGAGTACTCGGTCAGCCTGCAGATCCTGCTGATCATGACGGCGCTGAGCTTCATCCCGGCGTTCGTCATCCTGATGACCAGCTTCACCCGGATCATCATTGTCTTCTCGATCCTGCGTCAGGCCCTGGGCCTGCAGCAGACGCCATCGAACCAGATTCTCATCGGCCTGACGCTGTTCCTGACCATGTTCATCATGGCCCCGGTGTTCGACCGGGTGAACAAGGACGCCCTGCAGCCGTACCTGGCCGAAACCCTGACCGCACCGCAGGCCATCGAAAAGGCCCAGGTGCCGCTCAAGGACTTCATGCTCGCGCAGACCCGGCAGAGCGACCTCGACCTGTTCATGCGCCTGTCCAAGCGCACCGATATCGCCAGTCCCGAGCAGGTGCCGCTGACCATCATGGTCCCGGCGTTCGTGACCTCGGAGCTGAAGACCGCGTTTCAGATCGGCTTCATGATCTTCATCCCGTTCCTGATCATCGACCTGGTGGTGGCCAGTGTGCTGATGGCCATGGGCATGATGATGCTGTCGCCGTTGATCATTTCCCTGCCGTTCAAGCTCATGCTGTTCGTGCTGGTGGACGGCTGGGCGCTGATCATCGGCACCCTGGCGGGCAGCTTCGGCGGCGTATAGCCCCCGCAGGCACTGGAGAAGAACATGACCCCTGAAGTCGCTGTCGACCTGTTCCGCGATGCGCTGTGGCTGACCACCCTGATGGTCGCCGTGCTGGTCATCCCGAGCCTGGTGGTGGGCCTCCTGGTGGCGATGTTCCAGGCCGCCACCCAGATCAACGAACAGACCCTGAGCTTCCTGCCGCGCCTGCTGGTGATGCTGACCACCCTGATCGTCGCCGGGCCGTGGCTGGTGCAGAAGTTCATGGAATACATCCTGTCGTTGTACGGCAGCATCCCGCAGTTGATCGGCTGAGCGGCCCGTGCTCGAACTGACGGACACGCAGATCGCCACATGGGTGGCCAGCTTCATGCTGCCGCTGTTCCGTGTGGCGGCGGTGCTGATGACCATGCCGGTGTTCGGCACCACGCTGGTGCCGACGCGGGTGCGCCTGTATTTCGCCGTGGCCATTACCGTGGTCATCGCCCCGGCCCTGCCGCCGATGCCGCCGGTGCAGGCGCTCGACCTCAGCGCGCTGCTGCTGATCGCCGAGCAGATCATCATCGGCGCGCTGTTCGGGCTGGCCCTGCAACTGCTTTTCCAGGCGTTCGTGATCGCCGGTCAGGTCGTCGCGATCCAGATGGGCCTGGCGTTCGCCTCCATGGTCGACCCGGCCAACGGCGTCAACACCACGGTGATCAGCCAGTTCCTGACCATGCTGGTGACCTTGCTGTTCCTGGCGATGAACGGGCACCTGGTGGTGCTGGAAATCCTCACCGAAAGTTTCACCACGCTGCCCGTGGGCGGCGGCCTGGTGGTCAATCACTTCTGGGACATGGCCGGTCGCCTCGGCTGGGTGCTGGGTGCGGCGCTGTTGCTGGTGCTGCCGGCGATCACCGCGCTGCTGGTGATCAACATCGCCTTCGGTGTAATGACCCGCGCCGCGCCGCAACTGAACATCTTCTCCATCGGTTTTCCCATGACCCTGGTGCTGGGCATGGCGATTTTCTGGATCGGCCTGGCCGATATCCTTTCCCACTACCAGTCAATGGCGTCCGAGGCGCTGCAATGGCTGCGTGAACTGGCACGGGCGCGCTGAGCATGGCAGAGAGCGAAAGCGGTCAGGACAAAACAGAAGACCCCACCGAGAAGCGCAAGAACGACTCGCGGGAGAAGGGCGAGATTGCCCGTTCCAAAGAGCTGAACACCGTGGCGGTGATGCTCGCCGGGGCGGGCGGGCTGCTGTCGTTCGGCGGTTACCTGGCCGAGGCGCTGATGGAAATCATGCGCAGCAATTTCAGCCTGTCCCGGGAAGTGCTGATGGACGAGCGCTACATGGGCATCTTCCTGCTGGCGTCGGGCAAGCTGGCGATCCTCGCGACCCAGCCGGTGCTGCTGGTGCTGCTGCTGGCCGCCTTGCTCGGGCCGATCGCCCTCGGCGGCTGGCTGTTCGCCGCCGGGACCATGGCGCCCAAGTTCAGCCGGATGAACCCGCTGGCGGGGATCAAGCGGATGTTCTCCATGCACTCGCTGGCCGAGTTGCTCAAGGCCCTGGCCAAGTTCTTCGTGATCCTGTTGGTGGCGCTGGCGGTGTTGTCCTCGGACCGCGATGACCTGCTGGCGATCGCCAATGAGCCGCTGGACCAGGCGATTATCCACAGCGTTCAGGTGGTGGGTTGGAGCGCCCTGTGGATGGCCTGCGGGCTGCTGCTGATCGCGGCGGTGGATGTGCCGATCCAGCTTTGGCAGGCGAAGCAGAAGCTGATGATGACCAAGCAGGAAGTGCGCGACGAATACAAGGACACCGAGGGCAAGCCTGAGGTCAAGCAGCGTATTCGTCAGGTCCAGCGCGAGATGTCGCAGCGCCGGATGATGGCCGCCGTGCCCGAGGCCGACGTGATCATCACCAACCCGACCCACTACGCCGTGGCGCTCAAATACGACCCGGACAAGGGTTCGGCGCCGCTGTTGCTGGCCAAGGGCACTGACTTCATCGCCCTGAAAATCCGCGAGATCGCGGTGCAGCACAACATCCAGTTGCTGGAATCGCCGGCGCTGGCGCGGTCGATCTACTACTCCACGGAGCTGGAAGAAGAGATTCCCGCCGGGCTTTACCTGGCGGTGGCCCAGGTGCTGGCCTACGTCTATCAGATCCGCCAGCACCAGGCGGGCAAGGGCAAACCGCCGGAACCGCTCAAGGATCTGCCTATTCCGCCGGATTTGCGGCGCGATTCCTGATTTTCTGTTGTCCTTCCCGGCCGAACCGCAGCGATGAGGCCCAACAGGACACCACCCCCTGCAAAGTTGGAAAGGTTCTTGCAATGAGCAGCGCCAAGCGCCCCCGTGGCGTCAAAAGTTTGCTTGATGAGGACAACCGGTGGATCGCACTCAGTTAATCAACAGCGCGCGGAGCAATCTCAGCGGCCTGGGCAAGGGCAACCTCGGGGTGCCGGTGCTGCTGCTGATCATGCTGGCAATGATGATGTTGCCGATCCCGCCGTTCCTGCTCGACGTGTTCTTCACCTTCAACATCGCGTTGTCCATCGTCGTCCTGCTGGTTTGCGTGTACGCCCTGCGCCCGCTGGATTTCGCCGCGTTTCCGACCATTCTGCTGGTGGCGACGTTGCTGCGTCTGGCGCTGAACGTGGCGTCCACCCGGGTCGTGCTGCTCCACGGTCATGACGGCCACGCCGCCGCCGGTAAGGTGATCCAGGCCTTCGGTGATGTGGTCATCGGCGGCAACTACGTGGTCGGTATCGTGGTCTTCGCGATCCTGATGATCATCAACTTCGTCGTGGTGACCAAGGGTGCCGGCCGTATCTCCGAGGTGAGCGCGCGGTTCACCCTCGATGCGATGCCCGGCAAGCAGATGGCCATCGACGCCGACCTCAACGCCGGCCTGATCGACCAGAACCAGGCCAAGTCCCGCCGTGCCGAAGTGGCCCAGGAAGCCGAGTTCTACGGCTCCATGGACGGTGCGAGCAAGTTCGTCCGCGGTGACGCCATCGCCGGCCTGCTGATCCTGTTCATCAACCTGATCGGCGGCATGGCCATCGGTATGGTCCAGCACGGCATGACCTTCGGCGACGCCGGCAGGGTCTACGCCCTGCTGACCATCGGTGACGGTTTGGTGGCGCAATTGCCATCGCTGCTGCTGTCCACCGCCGCGGCAATCATGGTGACCCGTGCTTCCGGTTCGGAAGACATGGGCAAGCAGATCAACCGGCAGATGTTCGATTCGCCGAAGGCGCTGGCGGTGTCCGCCGCGATCATGATCGTCATGGGCCTGGTGCCGGGCATGCCGCACGTGGCCTTCCTCAGCCTCGGCGTCATGGCCGGTGGTGGCGCCTACCTGGTGTGGAAGAAGCAGAACCAGGTCAAGGTCAAGGCCGCCCAGGAAGTCCAGCGTCAGCAAGACCTGCTGCCGTCGCCACAGCGCGCCGCCGACACCAAGGAGCTGGGCTGGGACGACGTGACCCCGATCGACATGATCGGCCTGGAAGTGGGTTACCGGCTGATTCCGCTGGTGGACCGCAACCAGGGCGGGCAATTGCTGGCGCGGATCAAGGGTGTGCGCAAGAAGCTGTCCCAGGACCTGGGCTTCCTCATGCCCACCGTGCACATCCGCGACAACCTCGACCTGGCGCCCAGCACCTATCGCCTTACCCTGATGGGGGTGATCCTGGCCGAGGCGGAGATTTACCCGGAGCGGGAAATGGCGATCAACCCGGGGCAGGTGTTCGGCACCCTCAACGGTATCGCCGCGCGCGACCCGGCGTTCGGCCTGGAGGCGGTGTGGATCGACGTCAGCCAGCGCGGTCAGGCGCAGTCGCTGGGCTACACCGTGGTGGACGCCAGTACCGTGGTCGCCACCCACCTCAACCAGATTCTCTACAAGCACTGCCATGAGCTGATCGGCCACGAAGAAGTCCAGCAACTGCTGCAGGTGCTGGCCAAGGGGTCGCCGAAACTGGCCGAGGAAATCGTGCCCGGCGTGCTGCCGTTGTCGGGGCTGCTCAAGGTGCTGCAGGCGCTGCTCTCGGAACAGGTTCCTGTCAGGGATATCCGTACGATCGCCGAGGCAATCGCGAACAACGCCAGCAAGAGTCAAGATACCGCCGCATTGGTCGCCGCAGTCCGCGTCGGATTGTGTCGCGCTATCGTGCAAAGCATTGTCGGGACTGAGTCCGAGCTTCCTGTGATCACCCTTGAACCAAGGTTGGAACAGATTTTGCTCAATAGTCTGCAAAGGGCCGGGCAAGGTCAGGAAGACGGTGTTCTTCTTGAGCCAAGCATGGCTGAAAAGCTTCAGCGTTCGTTGATCGAGGCAGCCCAGCGTCAGGAGATGCAGGGGCAGCCGGCCATCCTGCTGGTTGCGGGACCGATCCGGGCCATGCTGTCGCGCTTCGGTCGCCTGGCTGTACCGAATTTGCATGTTTTGGCGTATCAGGAAATACCTGACAACAAGCAAGTCACCATCGTTGCCACAGTAGGCCCCAACGGCTGAGGTAGTGGGTTATGCAAGTTAAGCGTTTTTTCGCCGCCGATATGCGTCAAGCCATGAAGCTGGTTCGTGATGAGCTGGGGGCTGATGCCGCCATCATCGGCAACCGACGGATTGCTGGCGGTGTCGAGCTGACGGCTGCGCTGGACTACAAGCTGTCTGCCCTGTCGCCGCGGGTGCCGAACGTCGAGCTGGAAGACGAACTGCGCAAGACCCAATCGCGCATCGCTACCGCCCAGGCCGAGCTGACCACCCGCAACGAAAGCGACACGGGCAACCGCCAGTTGTTCGCCGGCCTGCCGCTGACTGCCTCCGAGCCGCTGGTCGAGTCCCGCGCCGCAGAGCTGCCACCGGCGCCTGTCGCACCGGTCGCCGCGCCGATCGATCAGCGCCTGTTCGACACGATGCGTTCCGAACTGTCCGGCCTGCGCGAACTGCTGGAAGTCCAGCTCGGCTCGCTGGCCTGGACCCAACTGCAAGGCAGCAAGCCGCACCAGGCCAACCTCTGGCGCCGTCTGCAGCGGATCGGTCTGTCCGGCCCGCTGTCGCGCGACCTGCTCAACCTGACCGTCGATATCGAAGACCCGCGCCACGGCTGGCGGATGCTGCTCGCTCACCTGGCGCGCATGATCCATGTGCCGGAAGTCGAGCCGATCGAAGAGGGCGGGGTGATTGCCATGGTCGGCCCGGCCGGCATGGGCAAGACCACCACCCTGGCCAAGCTGGCTGCGCGTTACGTGCTCAAGTACGGCGCGCAGAACCTGGCGCTGGTCAGCATGGACAGTTTCCGTATTGGTGCCCAGGAGCAGCTCAAGACGCTCGGGCGCATCCTCAACGTTTCGGTAACCCACGTCGATCCTGGCCAGTCGCTGGCCCAGGCGCTGGAACCGTTGCTGCGCAAGCGCGTGGTGCTGATCGATACCGCCGGCCTGCAGGCCAGCGATCCGGCCCTGCGCATGCAGCTTGAAACACTGGCCGGGCGCGGTATCCACGCCCGGAACTATCTGGTGCTGGCAACGACCAGCCAGAAGCAGGTGCTGACCGCCGCCTACCACAGCTACAAACGCTGCGGCCTGGCCGGTTGCATCCTGACCAAACTCGATGAAACCGCCAGCTTGGGCGAAGTCCTGAGCCTGGCCATCAGTCACGAATTGCCAGTGGCCTATCTCACCGATGGCCCGCGCATTCCTGACGACCTGCACCTGCCGCGCCGTCACCAGTTGGTGAGCCGCGCGGTCAGTGTGCAGATGCAGGACGAGCCGAGCGAGGAGGCCATGGCCGATATGTTCGCCGACCTGTACCACAGTGACGGCAAACGCGTCGGCTGAGGTGGATATGTTTCAGTTGCAAAGTACCTACATCACAGGGTCTGCCGGGCATTTTTCAGTTGTTCCAGGGGCAGCCAGTCATGTGGCCTCGGTCTAAGCAAGACAAGGTAAAGAACAAATATGGGTAGCATGCATCCCGTACAGGTGATCGCCGTGACCGGCGGCAAAGGTGGCGTCGGCAAGACCAACGTGTCAGTGAATCTGTCGCTGGCGCTGGCCGAACTCGGCCGTCGCGTCATGCTGTTGGACGCCGACCTTGGCCTGGCCAATGTCGACGTACTGCTCGGGCTCACCCCCAAACGCACCCTGGCTGATGTCATCGAAGGCCGCTGCGAGCTGCGCGATGTGCTCCTGCAAGGGCCTGGCGGCGTGCGCATCGTGCCGGCCGCTTCCGGTACCCAGAGCATGGTGCACCTGGGGCCTGCCCAGCACGCCGGCCTGATCCAGGCATTCAGCGAGATCGGCGACAACCTCGACGTGCTGGTGATCGACACCGCTGCGGGGATTGGCGAGTCGGTGGTCAGCTTTGTCCGCGCCGCCCAGGAAGTACTCCTGGTGGTCTGCGACGAGCCGACTTCGATCACCGACGCCTACGCCCTGATCAAGCTGCTCAACCGTGATTACGGCATGAACCGTTTCCGCGTTCTGGCGAACATGGCGCAGAGCCCGCAGGAAGGTCGCAATCTGTTCGCCAAGTTGACCAAGGTCACGGATCGCTTCCTGGATGTGGCCCTACAATACGTCGGGGCCGTGCCCTACGACGAGTGTGTGCGCAAGGCTGTGCAGAAGCAGCGAGCGGTCTATGAAGCCTTTCCGCGTTCCAAGTGCGCGCTGGCGTTCAAGGCGATCGCCCAGAAGGTCGATAGCTGGCCGCTGCCAGCCAACCCGCGCGGGCACCTGGAGTTCTTTGTCGAGCGTCTGGTGCAGCCTACCAGCGCGGGTCCTGTGCTATGAGCGCGAGCGGTTATCGGATGTACAGCAAGGCCTCGCGTGACGCCCAGTACGAACTGATCGAGCGTTATGCGCCGTTGGTCAAGCGTATCGCCTACCACCTGCTGGCGCGGTTGCCGGCCAGTGTGCAGGTGGAAGACCTGATCCAGGCCGGGATGATCGGCCTGCTCGAAGTCTCCAACAAATACGATTCGAGCAAGGGCGCCAGTTTCGAGACCTACGCTGGCATCCGCATCCGCGGCGCCATGCTCGATGAAGTACGCAAGGGTGACTGGGCGCCGCGTTCGGTACACCGCAATACCCGCATGGTAAGCGACGCGATTCGTGCAATTGAGGCAAAAACCGGTCGTGACGCTAAAGATCACGAGGTTGCTGCCGAACTTCAATTGAGTCTCGATGATTACTACGGGATTTTGAACGATACCTTGGGCAGCCGCCTGTTCAGTTTCGACGACCTGTTGCAGGACGGCGAACATGAAGGCCTGCACGAGGACGGTGCCAGTGCCCAGCTCGAGCCTTCGCGCGATCTGGAAGACGAGCGCTTTCAGGCAGCCTTGGCCGATGCCATCGCCAACCTGCCTGAACGTGAACGCCTGGTGTTGGCGCTGTACTACGACGAAGAGCTGAACCTCAAGGAAATCGGTGAGGTCCTGGGGGTCAGCGAGTCGCGCGTCAGCCAGTTGCATAGCCAGTGTGCGGCGCGTCTGCGCAGCCGGCTGGGGGAATGGCGGGCGCGTTGAGCACAGCTTCGATGCAGTCGTAATACCGTGGTGCCGGAATTGATTGAACGCGCGTTCAGCGCTGAGCGCGTTAAAGACTGCTTGGAGGTCTAATTGAACAAAGAAATGAAAATCCTCATCGTTGACGATTTTTCGACGATGCGGCGGATCATCAAGAACCTGTTGCGTGACCTGGGCTTCACCAACACGCATGAGGCCGACGACGGCAACACCGCGCTGCCCATGCTCGAAAGCAACAACTTCGACTTCCTGGTGACCGACTGGAACATGCCTGGCATGTCCGGTATTGACCTGCTGCGCAAAGTCCGCGCGGACGAGCGTCTGAAACACTTGCCTGTGCTGATGGTGACCGCCGAAGCCAAGCGCGAACAGATCATCGAAGCTGCCCAGGCCGGCGTTAACGGCTATGTGGTCAAGCCTTTCACTGCCCAGGTGCTGAAAGAAAAAATCGAGAAGATCTTCGAGCGCGTCAATAGCTGATGTACGCACGGGGGCGCTATGGAGCATAAACATTCATCTTTGGACGACTTTGAGTCGACGCTGAAGAAACACGCCCAGGAGCTGGTGAAAAGCCTCGAACGAGGCAATTTCGGCGACGCGGTGCAACTGATCCATCAGCTGAACCAGACCCGTGACCGCGGCCTGTATCAGGAAGTCGGCAAGCTCACGCGAGAGCTGCACAGTGCGATCGTCAGTTTCCAGATCGATCCGCACATGCCGCAGGCCGAGGAAGTTTCGCAAATCACCGACGCCACCGAGCGCTTGTCCTATGTGGTCAAGCTGACCGAGGCGGCGGCGAACCGCACGATGGACCTGGTCGAGCAGGGTACGCCCGTGCTCCACGATCTCACCAACGAAGCCCGTGAACTGCACGACGACTGGCAGCGCTTCATGCGCCGCGAAGTTGCGGCGCCGGAGTTTCGTGAGCTGGTCCAGCGTGTCGACAGGTTTCTGGCGCGCAGCGCCGAGGGTACCCACACCGTAACCGGGTACCTCAACGATATTCTCCTGGCACAGGACTATCAGGACCTGACCGGCCAGGTGATCAAGCGGGTGACCTCGTTGGTCACCGAAGTCGAAAGCAATCTGCTCAAGCTCGTACTGATGGCCAGTCAGGTCGACCGCTTCGCCGGTATCGAACATGACCACCAGCAGCTTCGTGCCGAGCAAGACCAAGATAAACATCCGACCCGGGGTGAAGGACCGCAAATTCATGCCGATAAACGTGAAGATGTCGTGTCCGGTCAGGACGATGTCGATGATCTGCTGTCCAGCCTGGGTTTTTAGGGAGCACGTTTGATGAGCTTCGGCGCCGATGAAGAAATCCTTCAGGATTTCCTGGTAGAGGCCGGCGAAATTCTTGAGCAACTGTCCGAGCAACTGGTCGAGCTGGAAAGCCGCCCGGATGATTCCGACCTGCTCAATGCGATCTTTCGCGGTTTTCACACTGTAAAAGGGGGCGCCGGCTTCCTCCAGCTCCATGAGCTGGTGGAGTGCTGCCACATCGCCGAAAACGTATTCGACATCCTGCGCAAGGGAGAGCGTCGGGTCGATTCCGAACTGATGGACGTGGTCCTGGAGGCACTGGATACCGTCAACAGCATGTTCGGTCAGGTTCGCGAGCGTACCGACGTCACCCCGGCCACGCCTGAGCTGCTGGGCGCCCTGGCGCGTCTGGCCGAGCCGGGCGGTGCCGCTGCTCCGGCAGAGGCTGAGCCTGTGGCCGAAGCGGCGCCTGAAGTGGCCGCCGTTTCCGGTGATATCACCGACAGTGAGTTCGAGCAACTGCTCGATTCGCTGGGTGCGGTCAAGGAAGAGGCCGAAGCGACTGCTGCCAGCGACGAAATCACCGACGCCGAGTTCGAATCCCTGCTCGACCAGTTGCACGGCAAAGGCCAGTTCGCTGCCGACAGCCTGCCAAGCGCCGCCGCGTCAGCGCCGGTCGCCGAAGTGGCGGGTGCCGCCAGCGACGAAATCACCGATGCCGAATTCGAAGCGCTGCTCGACCAACTCCATGGCAAGGGCTCCTTCGCCGTAGACGCATTGCCAGGTGCCGTGGCCGCCGCGCCAGAAGCCAGCGAGCCCGCCGTGGCTGCCGGTGGCTCGGGCGACCACATCACCGAGCACGAATTCGAAGCACTGCTCGATGAGTTGCACGGCAAAGGCAAGTTCGTGCCTGACAGCGTGAGCGCCGCCGCGCCGGCCGTTGCAGTCGCCGCCAAGCCGGCAGCCAAACCTGCTGCCGCCGCGCCTGCCGCTGCCGCCAAACCTGCCGCGCCTGCGCCGGCACGTCAGGCCGCTCCGGCTGCTGCCCCTGCTGCCGCTGACAAGCATCCGGCCAACGAGACGGAAACCACCGTGCGGGTCGATACCGCGCGGCTGGACGAAATCATGAACATGGTGGGCGAACTGGTACTGGTGCGTAACCGCCTGGTCCGCCTGGGCCTGAACAGCGGCGACGAGGCCATGTCCAAGGCCGTGTCGAACCTCGACGTGGTCACTGCCGACCTGCAGACCGCGGTCATGAAGACCCGCATGCAGCCGATCAAGAAGGTCTTCGGGCGCTTCCCGCGCCTGGTTCGCGACCTTGCGCGGCAGTTGAAGAAAGACATCACCCTGGAGCTGGTCGGCGAAGAAACCGACCTCGACAAGAACCTTGTCGAGGCCCTGGCCGACCCGCTGGTCCACTTGGTGCGCAACGCCGTCGACCATGGTGTCGAAACGCCGGAAGAGCGCGAAGCCTCGGGCAAGTCCCGCGGTGGCAAGGTGGTGCTGTCGGCCGAGCAGGAAGGTGACCACATCCTTCTCTCGATCTCCGACGACGGCAAGGGCATGGACCCTGGCGTGCTGCGCGCCAAGGCCGTGGAAAAGGGCCTGATGGACAAGGACGCGGCCGACCGCCTGAGCGAGTCGGACTGCTACAACCTGATCTTCGCCCCGGGCTTCTCGACCAAGACCGAGATTTCCGACGTGTCCGGCCGCGGCGTCGGCATGGACGTGGTGAAGACCAAGATTGCCCAGCTCAACGGCTCGATCAGCATCTACTCGGCCAAGGGCCAGGGTTCGAAGATCGTCATCAAGGTGCCGCTGACCCTGGCGATCATGCCGACCCTGATGGTGATGCTGGGCAACCAGGCCTTCGCCTTCCCGCTGGTCAACGTCAACGAGATCTTCCACCTCGACCTGTCGCGCACCAACGTGGTCGACGGCCAGGAAGTGGTGATCGTCCGCGACAAAGCGTTGCCATTGTTCTACCTCAAACGCTGGCTGGTCAGTTCTGCCGCTCATGAAGAGCAGCATGAAGGCCATGTGGTGATCCTTTCGGTGGGCACTCAGCGGATCGGCTTCGTCGTCGATCAACTGGTTGGCCAGGAAGAAGTGGTCATCAAGCCGCTGGGCAAGATGCTCCAGGGCACCCCGGGCATGTCGGGCGCGACCATTACCGGTGACGGGCGCATTGCGCTGATCCTCGACGTCCCGAGCATGCTCAAGCGTTACGCCGCACGGCGAATTTGATCCCGGTGGCGCGGCCTCGCGGTCGCGCTACCTAATGGAGTGTTTATGGCAGTCAAGGTCCTGGTGGTGGATGATTCCGGTTTCTTCCGCCGCCGTGTCTCGGAAATTCTCTCGGCGGACCCGACCATCCAGGTCGTCGGCACCGCTACCAATGGCAAGGAAGCGATCGACCAGGCACTGTCGCTCAAACCCGATGTCATCACCATGGACTACGAGATGCCCACCATGGATGGCATCACCGCAGTTCGCCACATCATGCAGCGCTGCCCGACCCCGGTGCTGATGTTCTCCTCGCTGACCCACGAAGGTGCCCGGGTAACCCTCGATGCGCTGGATGCCGGCGCCGTCGATTACCTGCCGAAGAACTTCGAAGACATCTCGCGCAACCCGGACAAGGTCAAGCAGATGCTGTGCGAGAAGGTTCACACCATCTCCCGCAGCAACCGTCGTTTCAGCAGCTACGCCAGCACGCTGCCGGCGGTGACCACCACTTCTTCCAGCCCGGTGTCGTCCCTCGGCGCCGCCCGCGCCAGTGCGCCGCTGCCGACCCGTCAGCCGACCCAGGCGCCGGCGGCAAGCAATTCGCCCGCGCCCAAGCGCAAGGCCTACAAACTGCTGGCTATCGGTACCTCCACCGGTGGTCCGGTCGCGCTGCAGCGGGTGCTGACCCAACTGCCAGCCAATTTCCCGGCGCCGATCGTGCTGATCCAGCACATGCCGGCGGCCTTTACCAAGGCGTTCGCCGAGCGCCTGGACAAGCTGTGCAAGATCAACGTCAAGGAAGCCGAGGACGGCGACATGCTGCGTCCGGGTCTGGCCCTGTTGGCGCCCGGCGGCAAGCAGATGATGGTCGATGGTCGCGGCATGGTGAAAATCCTTCCGGGCGACGAGCGTCTGAACTACAAGCCGTGCGTGGATATCACCTTCGGTTCGGCGGCCAAGTCCTACGGTGACAAGGTGCTGGCGGTGGTGTTGACCGGCATGGGCGCCGACGGCCGCGAAGGCGCGCGTCTGCTCAAGCAGGGCGGTAGCCAGGTCTGGGCTCAGGATGAAGCGAGCTGCGTGATCTACGGCATGCCGATGGCGATCGTCAAAGCCAACCTGGCTGACGCGGTCTACGGTCTCGACGACATCGGTCGTCATCTGGTTGAGGCGTGCGTCTGATGGATGTTCTCAGCCTTCTCGGTATCATCCTCGCCTTCGTCGCAATCGTTGGCGGCAACCTGCTCGAAGGCGGTCATGTCGGCGCGCTGCTCAACGGCCCGGCAGCACTGATCGTGCTCGGTGGCACCCTGGCGGCGGCGCTGCTGCAGTCGCCGCTGAGTTCGTTCAAGCGTGCGCTGCAGATTTTCGGCTGGATCCTGTTCCCGCCACGGGTCGATCTGGCCGGCGGTATCGACCGGGTCGTCAACTGGAGCCTCACCGCACGCAAGGAAGGCTTGCTCGGCCTGGAAGGCGTGGCCGATGCCGAACCCGACCCGTATGCGCGCAAGGGCCTGCAACTGCTGGTGGATGGCGCCGAGCCGGAAGCCATCCGCAGCATTCTCGAAGTGGATTTCCTCACCCAGGAAAGCCGCGACATCCAGGCCGCCAAAGTGTTTGAAAGCATGGGCGGCTACGCGCCGACCATCGGCATCATCGGTGCGGTCATGGGCCTGATTCACGTCATGGGCAACCTGGCCGACCCGTCGCAACTGGGTAACGGCATCGCCGTGGCGTTCGTCGCCACCATCTATGGCGTGGCCAGTGCCAACCTGATCCTCCTGCCCGTGGCCAACAAGCTCAAGGCGCAAGTCATGCGGCAATCGCGCTATCGGGAGATGCTCCTTGAGGGCCTGCTGTCGATCGCCGAAGGCGAGAACCCGCGCTCGATCGAACTGAAGCTTCAGGGCTTCATGGAGTAACCATGGCCCGTCGCCGCAAAGTCGAGGAACACGAGAATCACGAACGCTGGCTGGTGTCCTACGCGGACTTCATCACCTTGCTGTTCGCGTTTTTCGTGGTCATGTACTCGATTTCCTCGATCAACGAGGGCAAGTACAAAATCATGTCCCAGGCGCTTATCGGCGTGTTCACCGATGCCGAGCGCAGCACCAAGCCGATCCCCATTGGCGAGGAGCGACCACTGAGCGTGCGGCCGGCGCAACCCCTGATCAAGGACAGCGAGCAGGTCGATGCCGGCCTCGCCCAGACCAGCGCCGATCCGCTCAAGACCATCACCGATGAAGTGATGCAGGCCTTCGGCGACCTGATCAAATCCGACCAGATGACCGTGCGCGGCAACGAACTGTGGATCGAGATCGAGCTGAGCTCCTCGCTGCTGTTCGGCAGCGGTGACGCCATGCCCAGTGATGTCGCGTTCAACCTGATCGAGAAAGTGGCGAATATCATCAAACCGTTCGCCAACCCGGTGCACGTCGAAGGTTTCACCGATGACCAGCCGATCCGTACCGCGCAGTACCCGACCAACTGGGAGCTGTCGTCGGCGCGGGCGGCGAGTATCGTCCGTCTGCTGGCCATGGAAGGGGTCAATCCGGCGCGCATGGCGTCCGTCGGCTATGGCGAGTTCCAGCCGATCGCCAGCAACACCACCCAGCAAGGGCGGGCGAAGAACCGTCGCGTCGTGCTGGTGATTTCGCGCAACCTGGAAGTGCGCCGCAGCCTGACCGGTACCGGCACCGCCAATGCGAGCCCGGATGCTGCGCTCAAGCGCGCTGGCACACAAACTGCACCGCCCGTGGTATCACCGACGGCCGGGAGCAATCCCGTCAATTCTCCGTCGTCGTCGACCTTTTAATCGATCCCGGCTGGCTACGGTCGGACCGGGAGGAAGCAGCGCATGAGAGTCTGGGCAGTAGCCAATCAAAAAGGTGGCGTCGGCAAGACCACCACGTCCATCGCCCTGGCAGGTTTGCTGGCTGATGCCGGGCGGCGCGTGGTTGTGGTCGACCTCGACCCGCATGGGTCGATGACCAGCTATTTCGGGCACAACCCCGACACCCTGGAGCACAGCAACTTCGACCTGTTCCAGCACAAGGGCACGGTGCCCGAAGGCTTGCCGGGGCAACTGCTGCTGCCCACCAGCCACGAGAAGATTTCGCTGTTGCCGTCCAGTACCGCGCTGGCGGTGCTGGAGCGCCAGTCGCCCGGGCAGAACGGCCTGGGCCTGGTAATCGCCAAGAGTCTGGCGCAGCTCTGGCAGGATTTCGATTACGCCCTGATCGACAGCCCGCCGCTGCTCGGCGTGCTGATGGTCAATGCGCTGGCGGCCAGCCAGCAACTGGTTATCCCTGTACAGACCGAATACCTGGCCGTGAAGGGCCTGGAGCGGATGGTCAGCACCCTGGCGATGGTCAACCGTTCGCGCCGCCAGGCGCTGCCGTTCCACATCGTGCCGACCCTGTTCGACCGTCGCACCCAAGCGTCCATGGGCACCCTCAAAGTGCTGCGTGACGGCTATCCGGACGACATCTGGCAAGGTTACATCCCGGTCGATACCCGCCTGCGCGATGCCAGCCGGGCGGGGGTGACACCGTCGCAATACGACGCCAAGAGCCGCGGCGTGGTGGCTTATCGCGCCTTGCTCAAGCACCTGCTGACGCAGAAATCCGTGGCGCAGGTGGCTTGATGAACCGTCCGCAAAACCTCGCCACCCGGCCACAAATGGCCTTGCAGTCGTACCTCGACGGGTTGCTGCATGAAGCCACTGAAGAACTGCCTTACGCGGAACCTGTGGTTGTACCAACGCTGCCGCCGGTAATCCCGGTGGCGGCCGAGCCGCCCGCGCCACCGGTTTCCACCCAGGTGCTGGATGAGTTCCAGGCCGCGGTGCTGGAAGAGCAGGCCCGCGATGCGCGCCGCGAAACCACCGCCGCACCGACCACCTTCGCCGAGCCTGCGCCGGCCAGGGTCGTGGTCGCACCGCCGGTCCTGAAGGTTGCACCGGTGGTAGAGCCGGTGGTCGAGAAGGTCGTTGCGCCGGTCATCGAACCGGTTGTCGAGGCGCCTGCGCTGATCGAGCCGCTGGTGGAGGTCCACCTGGCCCCGGATGTGCCGCAGCCGCCGAAGACGGTCGACGGTCGTCCGTCCTGGGCCGCGGAGCCGTTCGAATGCCTGCTGTTCGATGTTGCCGGGCTGACCCTGGCGGTGCCGTTGGTGTGCCTTGGGTCGATCTATTCGCTGCACGGTCACGAACTGACGCCGCTGTTCGGCCAGCCGGACTGGTTCCTCGGCATCCTGCCGAGCCAGGCGGGCAACCTCAAGGTGCTGGACACCGCGCGCTGGGTCATGCCCGAGCGCTATCGCGACGATTTCCGCGACGGTCTGCAGTACGTGATTTCGGTGCAGGGCTATGAGTGGGGGCTGGCGGTGCATCAGGTCAGCCGCTCGTTGCGCCTGGACCCGAGCGAGATCAAGTGGCGTACCCAGCGCGGCCAGCGACCGTGGCTGGCCGGCACGGTGATCGAACACATGTGCGCATTGCTGGACGTCGCCGAGTTGGCCGAGTTGATCGCCAGTGGTGCGGTCAAGAAGATGCAGTTGAACCATAAATGATCGGTCGCGCACCGGCGCGATCGCACTGAGCACTCCGCCGACGGCGGTTTTTGAGGGTTAGGGGAATGAAAAAGACGTCTGGACAGGGTTCCGAAGATCCGATCCTGCAGTGGGTAACCTTCCGCCTGGACAACGAGTCCTACGGCATCAACGTGATGCAGGTCCAGGAAGTGCTGCGCTATACCGAGATCGCGCCGGTTCCGGGTGCACCGAGCTACGTGCTGGGGATCATCAACCTGCGCGGCAACGTGGTGACCGTGATCGACACCCGTCAGCGTTTCGGCCTGGCGCCAAGCGACGTCACTGACAACACCCGGATCGTCATCATCGAGGCAGACAAGCAAGTGGTCGGCATCCTCGTCGACAGCGTGGCCGAAGTGGTCTACCTGCGTCAGTCCGAAGTGGAAACCGCGCCGAACGTCGGTAACGAAGAGTCGGCCAAGTTCATCCAGGGCGTTTGCAACAAAAACGGCGAACTGCTGATCCTGGTCGAGCTGGACAAGATGATGACCGAGGAAGAGTGGTCCGAGCTGGAGAACATCTGAGTTGATCCTGGAGGTTGCGGTTGTATTCCTGGCGATGCTCTGGGCGTTGAGCGTGTGGCTGTTCATCGGCTACAGCAAGCGCCAGCGCGAAATGGCCTCGCAGCAGGCTCAGGGCGATGCGTTGCGTGACCAGCGCATCAAGGACCTGGGCAAGCGCCTGGACGACTACCAGAACAGCTCGGTGGCGATGGGCGAGGCGTTGCACGAACTGCGTGCGGCGGTCGCGCCCCTGCCGGAGAAGATGTTGCAACTGGAGCAGCGTGATCCCAACAGCCTGTCGTTTGCTCAGGCGGCGCGGCTGGTGGGCATGGGCGCCAGCGTCGACGAACTGACCCAGACCTGCG
Source organism: Pseudomonas sp. 5P_5.1_Bac1 (assembly GCF_025466015.1). NCBI lineage: Bacteria > Pseudomonadati > Pseudomonadota > Gammaproteobacteria > Pseudomonadales > Pseudomonadaceae > Pseudomonas > Pseudomonas sp. 5P_5.1_Bac1. Next base: position 21,227 of record NZ_JANLNX010000081.1, read on the forward strand.
GTTTGACCCAGGCTGAGGCGGAGTTGATGAGCAAGTTGCACAAGGGCTGAAGGTTTTTTGTCGCGTTTTGGGGACTCATCGCCGGCAAGCCGGCTCCCACAGGTGTTGTGTCAGCCCCGAAAATCCTGTGTGAGCTGGCTTGCCAGCGATGAGCATAGGCATCTAGACCTCTCGAGGGCGAGCCCAAGGCGTCAGGCCATCGCGAACTGTGGGAGCGGATCGCAAGCGGCTGACGGTTTGCGATTGCCTGCGAGAGTTTGGATACCGATGCTGCGATGAATCCATGCCCGCTCATCGAGGCCCGGGCAATCGCTTCAAATCCGGTGTGATATCCCGTTCCACCGGCCCCTCGTCGTTGAACCCCACCGGCATCTTGCCCTTCAATTGCCAGGCAAACGCGATGATCTCGGCAATGGTCAGGTACAGCGCTTCCGGAATGCTGTCGCCCAGTTCCATGCGCGCCAGCAACCTCACCAGCTCGGCATTCTCGTAGATCGGCACTTCGTGCTCGCGGGCGATCGCCAGGATCGCTTCCGCCAGTTCGTCGTCGCCCTTGGCCGTCAGGGTCGGGGCGCGGGCGCCGTCGTAGTTCAGGGCAATCGCCTGGCGGGGTGTTTTCTTGCTCATGCGTTTTCATCCACCCAGCGTTGTTCCAGATGCGTGCGCGGCCCCAGCGGCGGTACGCCCTGGTGGCAGTGCAATTCGCTGACGTTGACGCCACGTGCCACCAATCGCGCACGCAGGTCGCCCAATTGGCTTTCGATCAGTTGCGCGGTGGCCGGCAGTTCTGCCCAGAGCTGGCTGGACAGGTTGCCCTGGGTGATCTGCGCCTGGACCTGCAAGGGCCCCAGCGGGTGCAGGTCGAACGCCAGCTCGACACGCCAGAGCATTTCCAGCGGATCACGCCGCTCGCGTTCGGGATCAGCCTGTTGTTCCTTGGTTTCTTCGCGCTGCACCTTGACCTGCATCGGCATGAATTCCGGGCCGGTGCGCAGGGGGATTTCCAGTTGCCAAGTGGTTTGCAGGTTGCCGTCGGCGGTGGTGCCGGTTTGTTCCAGGCTTGCCAGTTGATGGCTCTGCACCCGCGAAATGGCCGCGGCGGCGAGGCGCAACAGGTGTTGCAGGTCGCCTTCTTCTTCAAGGTTCTGCAACAGCCGGGTGGGCAGCGGGAAGCTGCCAGGGTGCGGTTTCGGGGCTACCTGGCCAAGGGCGCCGAGGGCGCTGCGCACCATGCCCGGCAGGGCCTGGGCCACGATCGCTGCCGTGCTCGGGCTGAACAGGGTGCCGCCCGGCACGTTGGGCAGCAGTTGTGCCACCAGCCGCACCATCTGCGCCTTGAGGTCGGGCGCCAATTGGCCGGTGGCGCCGTTGAACAGCCGCGCTTCAAGGAACGAGCCGCTGTTGCTGAGGGCCTGGGCCACCTGGCGGGTGTCGCTGAACTGGCGGACATCCGGCAGGCTGGCGAGCAGTTTGTCCACCGCTGTGCGCACCTGCTCCGGCTGGCCGTCGTCGCTGGCGATGCGCTGCATGGCCGCGAGCATGCCCTGCAGCGAGGCCTGGCGGTTTTGCTGGGCGCTGAGGTTCTGGGCAATCGCCATCTGATCCTGTCGCCCGCTCAGGGGCACGAAGCTCAGCGCCTGGTCGCCCTGCACCCGCGCGCTGAGCAGGCTGCCCAGCGGCAGCGGGCGAGGGGAGTCGATGGCGAGGGTCGAGCCCGCCTGGGCGGTATTGAGCAGGCTGACCAATGAGCGGTAGACCGCTGGCAGGTTGCCGGTCTGCGACTGCAGCTGGGTGGTCAGCACCTTGCCTTGCACCAATGTGCCTTCCGGGAATTCACGGCTGTCGAGGCGGGTGAGGGTGGCGACATTGCTGGCGATGGCCTGTTGCAGCGTCAGGCTCAACTGGTTCGAGGTCGGCTGGCTGACCAGTAACTGGCTGCCCTGGGCCAGCGGCTGGTTGGCGGTGGTCTGCACTGTCACTTGTTGGCCGTTGGCCTGCATCAGGCGCAGGAGCAACTGAAACTCCTGGCCTACCTGACGCAGCGACAGCACTTCGCCCTTGGTCGTTTCGCCGGCGGGCACCAGATCGGGCTGGGCTTCCACCAGCTTTACCAGCTCGCCGGTCATTGCCGCGGCACGCACCTGCGCATTGGCGGGAACCTGTGGGCCAAGGCTGTTTATTTCGCCTGTCATTCGCGTTGCGACCTGTTCAAATAGCCCTCTTTACAGTAGGACATGGCATGTATAATGCCGGCCGATTTCTTCCGCGAGCGCAGGATCCGGCGGCGCTCGCGACCAGACCGGTCGGCCAGGTTTTCGTTGTCACTATAACGGCCAGGCCTGTACCGACTTGAGACAGTCTGCGAAACCATAAGGCGAATCTGTGACTCCTCAACTCCAAGCCGTGGGCCTGGCCTGCGAGCGCGACTGGCGGATGCTCTTCGAACACCTCGAATTGCAGGTGTCGGCCGGCGACATGCTGCAGATCAGCGGTCCCAACGGCAGCGGCAAGACCAGCCTGCTGCGCCTGCTGGCCGGCCTGATGCAACCGACCCATGGCGAGGTGCTGCTCAACGGCAAGCCGCTGGCCGGGCAGGGCACGGAACTGGCCCGCTCCCTGGTGTGGATCGGCCATGCGGCCGGGATCAAGGACCTGCTCACCCCGGAAGAAAACCTCACCTGGCTCTGCGCCCTGCACCGCCCCGCCAGCCGCGACGCCATCTGGCAGGCGCTGGAGGCGGTAGGCCTGCGCGGTTTCGAGGACGTTGCCTGTCACACCCTGTCCGCTGGTCAGCAGCGCCGCGTGGCGCTGGCCCGGCTCTACCTGGACAGCCCGCCGCTGTGGATCCTCGACGAGCCGTTCACCGCCCTCGACAAACAAGGCGTCGCCCAGCTCGAAGCGCACCTGGCGCGGCACTGCGAGAGCGGCGGCATGGTCGTGTTGACCACCCACCATACGCTGGAACGCACGCCGTCCGGTTACCGTGATATCAACCTGGGGCAGTGGGCCGCATGAGTGTATTTGTCCTGTTGTTACGTCGCGAAGCCCGACTGCTCTGCCGCCGTCCGGCGGAACTGGCCAATCCGCTGGTTTTTTTCGCGATCGTCATCGCATTGTTTCCACTTGCGGTCGGACCTGAGACACAATTGTTGCAAAACTTGTCTCCAGGGTTAGTCTGGGTGGCCGCGCTTTTGGCCGTCCTGCTCTCGCTGGACGGGCTGTTTCGCAGTGATTTCGAGGACGGATCGCTCGAACAGTGGGTCCTTTCGCCGCACCCGTTGCCCCTACTGGTACTGGCCAAGGTGCTGGCACACTGGGTTTTTTCCGGGCTGGCACTGGTATTGTTGTCGCCGCTTCTGGCGGTGATGCTCGGATTGCCCGTGGAATGTCTGCCGGTCTTGCTGGCATCACTCTTGCTCGGCACTCCGGTGCTGAGCCTGTTGGGTGCCGTGGGTGCGGCCCTGACCGTCGGATTGAAACGAGGTGGTCTGCTTCTGGCGCTACTGATTCTGCCGCTATATATCCCGGTGTTGATCCTGGGCAGTGGCGCCTTACAAGCAGCAGTGCAAGCTATGCCTGCAACCGGATACCTGCTCTGGCTCGGTAGTCTGGCCGCCCTGGCAATCACCCTTGCACCTTTCGCAATAGCCGCCGGCCTGAAAATCAGCGTCGGCGAATAATGAGGTCTGGGCCACGCCCAGCAAAGACCCTGGATGTACCGTGATGAAAAGCAGCGCAATAAGCTGGACATGGTTTCACAAGCTCGGTTCTCCCAAATGGTTCTACGGCATCAGTGGCCGCATGCTGCCCTGGCTTGCCATCGCCGCGGTGGTGTTGATCGGCACTGGCGTGGTCTGGGGCCTGGCCTTCGCGCCGCAGGATTACCAGCAAGGCGATAGTTTCCGGATCATCTACATCCATGTGCCGGCGGCGATGCTGGCGCAGTCCTGCTACGTCATGCTGGCGGTGGCCGGGGTGGTTGGCCTGGTCTGGAAGATGAAGATCGCCGACGTCGCCCTGCAGAGCGCCGCGCCCATCGGCGCCTGGATGACCGCGCTGGCGCTGGTCACCGGCGCCATCTGGGGCAAGCCGACCTGGGGCAGCTACTGGGTCTGGGATGCCCGCCTGACGTCCATGCTCATCCTCCTTTTCCTGTACTTCGGTCTCATTGCCCTCGGCCACGCGATCAGCAATCGTGAGAGCTCGGCCAAGGCCTGCGCGGTGCTGGCCATCGTCGGGGTGATCAACATCCCGATCATCAAGTACTCGGTGGAATGGTGGAATACCCTGCACCAAGGCGCCACCTTCACCATCACCGAGAAACCGGCGATGCCGGTGGAAATGTGGCTGCCGCTGCTGCTGACCGTGCTCGGTTTCTACTGTTTCTTCGGCGCCGTGCTGCTGGTGCGCATGCGCCTCGAAGTGCTCAAGCGCGAAGCTCGCGCAAGCTGGGTCCGGGAAGAAGTGCTCAATAGCCTGGGGAACGCACGATGAGCTTTGCATCCTTCGGCGAGTTTCTCGCCATGGGCCGTCACGGCCTTTATGTCTGGTCTGCCTATGGCATCTGCCTGCTGGTACTGGCCGTCAACGTCGCTTCGCCGCTGCTGGCACGGCGCCGTTACCTGCAAGCAGAGGCGCGCCGTCTGCGCCGGGAGAACGCCAAGTGAATCCGCTACGCAAGAAGCGCCTGTTCATCATCCTCGGCCTGCTCGCCGGCCTCGGTGTCGCCGTGGGCCTGGCCCTCAGCGCGCTGCAGGAAAACATCAACCTGTTCTACACCCCGACCCAGATCGCCAACGGCGAAGCGCCGCTGGATACCCGCATCCGCGCCGGCGGCATGGTCGAGAAGGGCTCGGTGCAGCGTTCCAGCGACTCGCTGGATGTGCGTTTCGTGGTCACTGACTTCGCCAAATCCGTGCCGATCACCTACCGCGGCATCCTTCCGGACCTGTTCCGTGAAGGCCAGGGCATCGTCGCCCTGGGCAAGCTGAACGCCGACGGCGTGGTGGTGGCCGATGAAGTGCTGGCCAAGCACGACGAGAAATACATGCCGCCGGAAGTCACCAAGGCCCTCAAGGAAAGTGGTCAGACGGCCTCGGGAGCACCTGCGCAATGAACGCTTCGCTGATCATTCCCGAACTCGGCCAGTTGTCGATGATCCTGGCCATCTGCTTCGCCTGCGTGCAGGCCAGCGTCCCGCTGCTCGGCGCCTGGCGCGGCGACAGCCTGTGGATGAGCCTGGCGCGGCCGGCGGCCTGGGGCCAGTTCGCCTTCCTCGCCTTCGCCTTCGCCTGCCTGACCCATGCCTTCATGACCGACAACTTCTCGGTCGCCTATGTCGCCAGCAACTCCAACAGCGCCTTGCCCTGGTACTACAAGTTCAGCGCGGTGTGGGGCGCCCACGAAGGTTCGTTGCTGCTCTGGGCGCTGATCCTCGGCGGCTGGACCTTCGCCGTGTCGATCTTCTCCCGGCAATTGCCGCAAGTGATGCTCGCCCGCGTACTGGCGGTGATGGGCATGATCAGCGTCGGCTTCCTGTCGTTCCTGATCGTCACCTCCAACCCGTTCATGCGCCTGCTGCCGCAGGTGCCGGGTGATGGCCGCGACCTCAACCCGCTGTTGCAGGACATCGGCCTGATCGTTCACCCGCCGATGCTGTACATGGGCTACGTCGGTTTCTCGGTGGCCTTCGCCTTCGCCATCGCAGCGCTCTTGGGCGGTCGCCTTGATGCTGCCTGGGCGCGCTGGTCGCGGCCGTGGACCATCGTCGCCTGGGCCTTCCTCGGCATCGGCATCACCCTCGGTTCGTGGTGGGCCTACTACGAACTCGGCTGGGGCGGCTGGTGGTTCTGGGACCCGGTGGAAAACGCCTCGTTCATGCCCTGGCTGGTGGGCACCGCGCTGATCCACTCGCTGGCGGTGACGGAAAAGCGCGGCGTGTTCAAGAGCTGGACCGTGTTGCTGGCCATCGCGGCGTTCTCGTTGAGCCTGCTCGGCACCTTCCTGGTCCGTTCCGGCGTGCTGACGTCGGTGCACGCCTTCGCCTCGGACCCCGAGCGCGGTGTGTTCATTCTGTTCTTCCTGCTCTTTGTGGTCGGCGGCTCGCTGACCCTGTTCGCCCTGCGCGCGCCGGTGGTCAAGAGCCAGGTCGGCTTTGCCCTGTGGTCCCGCGAGACATTGCTGCTGGCCAACAATCTGGTGCTGGTGGTGGCGGCGTCGATGATCCTGCTTGGCACCCTGTATCCGCTGGTGCTTGATGCCCTGACCGGCGCCAAGCTGTCGGTCGGCCCGCCGTACTTCGACGCGCTGTTCATCCCGTTGATGGCGCTGCTGATGGTGGTCATGACGGTGGGCGTGCTGGTGCGCTGGAAAGACACCCCGGTGCGCTGGTTGGCGGGCATGCTGACCCCGGTGCTGATCGGCAGCGCCGTATTGGCGCCAATCTGTGGCCTGCTGGTGGATGATTTCGACTGGGCGGTGCTGACCACCTTCGCCCTGGCGGCGTGGATTGTCCTCGGCGGCGTGCGCGACATCTTCGACAAGACCCGTCACAAAGGGCTGCTCAAAGGCGTGCGTGGCTTGAACCGCAGCTATTGGGGCATGCACGTCGCGCACCTGGGGCTGGCGGTTTGCGCCCTGGGCGTGGTGCTGTCGAGCAACAACAGTGCCGAACGTGACCTGCGCCTGGCGCCGGGCGAGTCGGTGGAACTGGCTGGTTACCAGTTCGTCTTCGAAGGCGCCAAGCACTTCGAAGGGCCGAACTTCACCTCCGACAAAGGCACCGTGCGCGTGCTCCAGGACGGCCGCGAAATCAGCGTGCTGCACCCGGAAAAACGCCTGTACACCGTGCAGCAGTCGATGATGACCGAGGCCGGCATCGACGCCGGTTTCACCCGCGATCTGTACGTCGCCCTCGGCGAACCGCTGGAAAACGGTGCGTGGGCGGTGCGGGTACACGTCAAGCCGTTCGTGCGCTGGATCTGGCTGGGTGGTCTGCTGACCGGCCTTGGCGGTTTGCTGGCGGCGCTGGACCGGCGTTATCGGATCAAGGTCAAGAGCAAAGTACGTGACGTACTCGGCCTGGAAGGAGCAACTGCATGAAGCGTTGGATCATGGTGCTGCCACTGGCGGTGTTTCTGCTGGTGGCGGTGTTCCTCTACCGTGGCCTGTACCTGGACCCGGCCGAGCTGCCGTCGGCGATGATCGACAAGCCGTTCCCGGCGTTCTCGCTGCCCAACGTGCAGGGCGACCGCACGCTGACCCAGAACGACCTGCACGGCAAGCCGGCGCTGGTCAACGTCTGGGGCACCTGGTGCGTGTCCTGCCGGGTCGAACACCCGGTGCTGAACAAGCTGGCCGAGCAGGGCGTGGTGATCTACGGCGTCAACTACAAGGACGACAATGCCGCCGCGCTGAAATGGCTGGCCGAGTTCCACAACCCCTACCAACTGGATATCCGTGACGAGCAAGGCACCCTGGGCCTGGACCTGGGTGTATACGGCGCGCCGGAAACCTTCCTCATCGACGCCGAAGGCATCATCCGCCACAAGTTCGTCGGCGTGATTGATGAAACCGTCTGGCGTGAGCAACTGGCGCCGCTGTACCAGGGCCTGGTCGATGAGGCCCGGCCATGAAGCGCTGGCTGGCAGCCGCCGTTCTCGGCCTGAGCCTGTGCGGCGTGGCCAAGGCGGCAATCGACACCTACCAGTTCGCCGACGAGGCCGAACGCGAGCGTTACCGCGAGCTGACCAAGGAACTGCGCTGCCCCAAGTGCCAGAACCAGGACATCGCCGACTCCAACGCGCCCATCGCCGCCGACCTGCGCCGGGAAATCTTCCGCATGCTCGGCGAAGGCAAGAGCAACCAGCAGATCGTCGACTTCATGGTCGATCGCTACGGCGACTTCGTCCGCTACAAGCCGGCCCTGACTGCCCGCACCTGGCTGCTCTGGTTCGGTCCGGCGCTGCTGCTCGCCGGTGGCTTCGGCGTGCTGGTGGTGATCGTCCGCAAACGCCGCGTACCGGCGGCCGCTGGTTCGGCCGACCTTTCTCCCGAGGAGCGTGAGCGCCTCGCCAAACTGCTGGACAAAGAACAGACCCATGACTGATTTCTGGCTCGCGTCAGGCCTGCTGCTGCTGGTAGCCCTGAGCTTTTTGCTGATTCCGGTGTTGCGTGGCCGTCGTGCGCAGCAGGAAGAAGACCGTACCGCCCTGAACGTCGCCCTGTACCAGGAGCGTGTCGCCGAGTTGCAGGCCCAGGGCGAGGAGGGCGTGCTCAACGCCGACCAACTGGCCCGTGGCCGTGACGAAGCGGCCCGCGAGCTGCTCGCCGACACCGACAACGCCGAGCCGACCCGCAGTGCCCGGCTGGGCAAGGCGTTGCCGTTGGTGGCGGCGTTTCTGGTGCCGCTGATGGCGGTCGGGCTGTACCTGCATTTCGGTTCCAGCGACAAGGTGGAACTGGCCCAGGAATTCGCCCAGGCGCCGCAATCGCTCGACGAAATGACCTCGCGCCTGGAGCGCGCCGTCGCCGCCCAGCCCGAGAATGCCGAGGGCCTGTACTTCCTCGGTCGCGCCTACATGGCCCAGGAGCGTCCAGCGGACGCGGCCAAGGCCTTCGAACGCGCCGTCGGCGTGGCGGGTCGTCAGCCGGAGCTGCTTGGCCAATGGGCGCAGGCGCTGTATTTCGCCAACAACAAGCAGTGGACGCCGCAGTTCCAGGCGATCACCGATGAAGCCCTGAAAGCCGACCCGAACGAAGTCACCAGCCTCGGCCTGCTGGGCATCGCCGCCTTCGAGGGCGAGCGCTACCAGGAAGCGGTCGATTACTGGAACCGCCTGCTGGTGCAACTGCCTGAAGGCGACGCCTCGCGCACCGCGCTGCTGGGCGGCATCGACAAGGCCAAGGAAAAACTGGCGGCCGGCGAAGGCAAGGCGTCCGCACCGGCCACTACGGCCAGCGGCGCCAAACTGACCGTGCGGGTCGAGCTGGCGGCGGCGCTGAAAGACAAGGTCAAGCCGGACGACACCGTGTTCATCTTCGCCCGCGCCGCCTCCGGTCCGCCGATGCCGCTGGCGGCCAAGCGGGTCACCGTCGCGCAGTTGCCCATCGAGGTGGAGCTGAGCGACAGCGACGCGATGATGCCGAACATGAAACTGTCGAGCTTCGCCGAAGTCCAACTTGTGGCGCGCATCTCACGCTCCGGCCAGCCCACCAAGGGTGAGTGGATCGGCAGCGGTTCACCGCTGGCTACCAGCACCGAGGCGCCGCAACACCTGACCATCGACAGCCCGGACCCGTAAGAGAGCGCCCTCATGAACAGCACCGTACGCCTGACCCTGATTTCACTGGCCCTGGGGCTCAGCGCATGTACGGTGCATCAGCCCGAGCGCGAGCCGCTGCCGCCGATCCAGACCACACCCCCGCCAGGCCCGGTGATCAAACCGGGCCCGACCAAGCCAGTCCCGACCAAGCCGGTCACCCCATCGCAGAAACCCATGCCGCGCACCTCCGCCAGCTTCGCCCCGCCACCGGGCGGCGCCAGCCATTGGGACCCGCGCCTGGGCGTCTACGTGCTGGAGGGCAAGACCAACACCTTCTACCGCCAGCGCACCTACTACCGCTGGAACAACGGCTGGAGCTGGGCGACCAGCGCTGATGGCCCGTGGCAGGACACCGACAGCAGCGGTGTGCCGGGCGGTCTGGGACGGGCTTTTGGCCAGTGACCGGAGCATAATGCGGGCTCGCTGAAATGCCTGGGAGCCTGAAATGACAAAGACGGTACTGGTGCTGGTCGAGACGGTCGACGACTACCTGCACCTGCTGGAAAACCACGGTTATCACTTGATTCGCGCGCAGACCCCGGCCTTGCGCGCCGAGGCCATCGCGCGCCACGGCGGCGAGATCGACGCGGTGCTGACCCGTGGTCCGCTGGGCTTGTCCGCCGACGAAATCGCCGCCTTGCCGGCCTTGCAAATCATCTGCGTGATCGGTGCTGGCTACGAGCAGGTCGACCTGGCCGCTGCTGCCGCGCGGGGCATCACTGTCACCAATGGCGCCGGCGCCAATGCCGCGGCGGTGGCCGATCACGCCATGGCCTTGCTGTTCGCCGCGGTGCGCAATATTCCCCAGGCCGATGCCAGCACCCGTCAGGGGCACTGGAACCGGGTGATCAGCCCGTCGATCTCGGGCAAGCGCCTGGGCATTCTCGGGCTGGGCGCGGTGGGGCTGGCAATCGCCCGGCGCGGCGCCCTCGGGTTTGACATGCAGGTGCGCTATCACAACCGATCCCGGCGTGAGGAGGTGGTCTATGCGTACTGCGACAGTCCGCTGGCGCTGGCGAGGGAGTCGGACTTCCTGATCGTCGCCACGCCCGGTGGCGCCAACACCCGGCAACTGGTGGACAGCGCGGTGCTGGATGCACTGGGCCCGGACGGGTTTCTGGTGAACATCGCCCGGGCCAGCGTGGTGTCCACGGAGGACATGGTCGCGGCATTGCGCGAGGGGCGGATTGCTGGCGCGGCGCTGGACGTATTCGATGACGAGCCGAACGTGCCGGACGCAGTCAAAGCGCTGCCCAACGTGGTGCTGACGCCCCATGTGGCCGGGCAGTCGCCCGAGGCGGCGCGGGATACGGTGGCGCTGGTGCTGAAGAACCTGCAGGCGTTTTTTGCCGGGGAGCCGGTGTTGACGCCAGTGACTGCTTAGGGAGTTCAGATCAAGCACAGCGCCGCCATCCCCACTGCTAGACTCACCCGCCACCTCATAAACGCAAGGAGCCCCGTTATGCCAACCCACCACGGCACCTGCCTCTGCGGCGCCATCCAGCTCTCCGTCACCCTCGACGACACCCGTGTCAGCGCCTGCCATTGCAGCATGTGCCGTAAATGGAGCGGCGGTCCGCTGCTGGTGGCGCACAGCACGCAGCCCCTGCAATTCAGCGGCGCCCAACCCGCGGTCTACGATTCGTCCGACTGGGCCCAGCGCGGTTTCTGCCCGAGCTGCGGCACCCATCTGTTCTACCGCCTCAAGGCCGGTGGCTTCGACGCGGTCCCGGTCGGCGTCCTCGATGGCGACACGGCCTGGACCTTCGACCTGCAGGTCTACGTCGATGAAAAACCGGCCTTCTACTGCTTCTCCAACCCGACCCACAACATGACCGGCGCCGAGGTCATCGCGCAGTTCAGTTGATCGCCAGCAAGGTCGTGCCGTAGCACCAGTGCCACGGCTCGAACTGATAGCCCAGCGGGTTGTTTCGCGGGTAGGACAAATGGAAGTCGAACCTGTGCGCATGGTGGGTCAGCCACTGGTAGGCGCGGCTGTGTTCGAAGTCGATGTCCAGCGAATTGATGTCGATCGCCCGACCTGTGTGGTGTTCGCTGTAGCCGGGCGGGGCGTTGACCGCGAGGATCTGCTCGAGTGACTGGCCGCGCTTGAGCTTGGCGCGGATGAGATTGGCCTGGTAGGCGACGCTGCGGTAGGCCGACATCAGCCACAGCTCGACCCCGGCGGCCGCGGCGTCAGCCTTCATCCGCTTCCAGGCCGCGGCCGCGTCTGGCTCCAGTTCGAAACGGCGCTCGTCGGCGTTGATTTCGGCAATCGCCAGCACCCGGGCTTCGGGATAGGCGACAAACCCCCGCGCCAGCAACAGGTCTTCACTGATCCCCAGCTCCTTGCATAGCTCCTTGCTCATGTCGTGCCCTGCCGCCTGTAGGTGGATGTCTGACTCAGGCTAGCCCGTGTCAGACCGATAGCCAATGGCCGCTTGCTCCTTGCAAATCCGCGGCAATCCTGCGAAAAGGCTGCGGCTACGATTACCGCGCTTGAACGAGGTCACTATGAGCGGCGAACTGCAAATCACCGACGTCCAGTTGGGCGACGGCAAGGAAGTGGTCAAGGGCGCCCTGATCACCACCCATTACACCGGCACGCTGGCCGACGGCAGCGTGTTCGATTCGTCCCACCAGCGCGGCAAGCCGTTCCAGTGCGTGATCGGCACCGGCCGTGTGATCAAGGGCTGGGACCAGGGCCTGATGGGCATGAAAGTCGGCGGCAAGCGCACGCTGTTCGTGCCGGCGCACCTGGGTTATGGCGAACGCAGCATGGGTTCGATCCCGCCGGGTTCCGACCTGCGGTTCGAGATCGAACTGCTGGAAGTGCTGACCCGCGATGACTGAAGAAGTCAGATGCTTCAAAAAGCCCTCAAAACCAACCATCGGGTAGATTTCGGACGCGTGAAGCCGAAATGGTTTATCGCGGTTGAGGCATCGTCTTAATTCCGTAACAGCCAGGACCTACATTCAATCCTGCTTACGGATAAGCACCCAGGGACAGAACCAATCGGGCTTATTGCACTCTCAAAGGACGCCCGTTTCCACGGAAGGAACGACAGACAGGGATGCTCCGCGGCTTCGGCCGCGGGGCAGCACTGACGGGTCAATCTCGATTCTTTCCGCCAAGGGTTCATCATGAAGTTGCCCGTGACGCTTCCTTTCCGCCGCCAGGTCCTGTTTTGCACCGTGCTCGCCGCTGGCGCGGCCCTTCTCGGTTTCACCACCTTCGACAGCTTCGCCAAACCGGTGGACGGCACCCAGACGCTGGTCTTCCTGCGTCACGCCGAAAAGCCCGGTGAAGGCCTCGGCCAACTCAACTGCCAGGGCCTGAATCGCGCCCTCGACCTCGCCACGCTGCTGCCGGAAAAATTCGGCAAGGCCGATTACGTCTTCGCCGCCAACCCCACCCGCGAAGTGGAAGAAGGCGCCAATGACGACAGCTACAGTTACCTGCGCCCGCTGATGACCATCAGCCCCAGCGCCATCAAGCTCGGCCTGCCGGTCAACATCGACTACGGCGCCAACGACACCGGCGCCCTCGCCAATGAACTGCTGAGCAACAAATACCGCAATGCCACGGTGTACACCGCCTGGTCCCACGGCTACCTGCCCGAACTGATCAACACCGTGGCCGGCAAGGCCCTGGGTGAGAAGCGGGTGATTACCGAGGACTGGGAGAACAGCGACTTCGATTCGCTGTACGTGCTGACCCTGACCTGGCGCGATGGCAAGGCGACGATGCTCAGTCGCAATGTGAAGCAGGGGCTGGATGGTGGGGATGTGCAGTGTCCGGGGCAGGCGGTTGAGTCTTCCGGGTTGGCGGTGCGGTAGATTTTTGGTGAGAGCGCGGTCATTCGCGAGCAAGCTCGCTCCTACAGGTTTTGCGTTTTCTTGTTCCTGCTTGTTGCTCGCCTTACTCTGAGCCCCGTTTCGGCAAATGGATTGCGGGCATGACGAGTCGGGTAACAGTCATCGGCGGCGGTGTGATCGGCCTGGCCACGGCCTACGCGTTGGTGCGCGAAGGTTTCGCGGTGGAGCTGATCGAGGCCGGTGAAGCGCTGGCCAGCGGCGCCAGCTTCGCCAACGGCGGGCAACTCTCTTATCGCTATGTGGCGCCACTCGCCGATGCCGGGGTGCCGTGGCACGCGCTCGGCTGGATGCTGCGCGGCGATTCGCCGTTGCGCCTGCGTCCGCGCATGGACCCGGCGCAGTGGCGCTGGCTGCTGGCGTTCATGGCCGCGTGCCGGGGCTCGGTCAACCGCGTCAACGCCGCGCGGCTGCTGCGGCTGGCGCTGCACAGTCAAGACACCTTGACCCGCTGGCGCGAGGAAGACGGCCTGGACGGTTTTGCCTGGCGGCGCAATGGCAAGCTGGTGGTTTTCCGTGAGTCCGCCAGCTTTGCCCAGGCCAGGCAGCGGCTCGATGCGGATCACCAGCAAGCACTCGGTGCCGATGAACTGGCGGGGCTGGAGCTGGCCTTGGCCGGTGTACCGTTCATGGGTGGCGTGTTTACGCCCAGCGAAGAAGTCGGAGATTGCCACCGCTTCTGCCTCGCCTTGGCGGCGCGCTTGCGGGCCTCGGGGCGTTGCCATTTCCGCTTGGGCCAGCGCGTCAGCAAGATCCGTCACAGCAAGGGTGTGGTCCAGGCGCTGGAGTTGGGTGACGAAGTGCTGGCGGTGGAGAACCTGGTGCTCTGCGCGGGCTATCGAGCTACGCAACTGGGCCTGCCGGGGTTGCGATTGCCGGTGTATCCACTCAAGGGCTACAGCCTGACCGTGCCGGTCGGCGCGCGTGCGCCGGAGGTGAGTGTCACCGACTACGACCGCAAGATTGTCTACGCCCGCATCGACCAGCAACTGCGGGTGGCGGCCATGGTGGACATCGTCGGTTTCGATGAAACACCGGACCCGCTGCGCATCGCCAGCCTGCGGCGCCAGGCCGCCGCCAGTTTTCCCGACGCCGGTTACTACGCCCACGGGCAGGAATGGGCCGGCATGCGCCCGGCCACGCCGACCGGGGTGCCGCTGCTGGGGGCGAGCCCGTACCGCAATCTGTGGTTGAACCTCGGCCATGGCGCCCTGGGATTCACCCTTGCCTGCGGCAGTGGACAACTGCTGGCGCGGGCCCTTGCCGGAGGACCGCCCGCGCTGGAACTGCCCGGCCTTGTCTGATCGCCGCCGTTCGCGGAGCCCTCAATCCATCGGCGGCAGGCGCCGTTTTACCGGGGTCTTCTTGACGATCGCTGTGCTGGTTTCGGCGTGGCTGTTGAGCTTGTCCAGCAGGGTGTCGAGCTGCTCCATCGAGCGCACGTGCAGGCGGGCGATAAAGCAGTCGTCACCGGTGACCTTGTCGCATTCGGTGAACTCCGGGATGGCGACGATCTGCCGTTCCACTTCATGCAATTGCCCCGGCAGCGGGCGAATGCGCACGATGGCCTGCAACTGGTAGCCGAAGCTGCGTGGGTCGACTTCGACGGTGTAGCCCTTGAGCACGCCGCGTTCTTCCAGGCGGCGCAGGCGTTCGCTGACGCTGGGCGCGGACAGCCCGGTCAGGCTCGCCAGCGCCTTGAGCGAGCGCCGCGAATCTTCCATCAGGGCGTTGAGCAGCAGTTGGTCGATAGCATCGGTCATGAAAATTCCCTCGTTAGGCGATTGCGGGAAATCACCTTGATAAAAAAGGTCGTCGACGGTTTCAGCCTGATTAATCCCATGGAATGGCCTCGCGCACCCTCGGCATACTTTGTCACATATTCCCGGAGGTGAGTGATGGACAGTTCGATACGTCGCGGTTCGCTGGAAATGATTGGGGCCATGTTGATTTCCGGGACCATTGGCTGGTTTGTGCTGGTGTCCGGGCAGCCGGTGCTGGATGTGGTGTTCTGGCGCTGCGTGTTCGGCGCCGGCACCTTGTTGCTGATCTGCGCGGCCATGGGCTTTCTGCGCCCGGGCATTCTCACCCGCGCCACGTTCGCCCTGGCGGTGCTGAGCGGGGTGGCCATCGTCGGTAACTGGGTGTTGTTGTTCGCCTCCTATTCGCGGGCGTCCATCGCCATCGGCACGGCGGTGTATAACGTGCAGCCGTTCATGCTGGTGGGGCTGGCGGCGGTGTTCCTCGGCGAGAAAATCACCGTGCCCAAGCTGTTCTGGCTAGGGGTGTCGTTTGCCGGGATGCTGGCGATCGTCAGCGCCCACGGCAGCCAGGGTGAGAGCGGCGGCGAGTACCTGCTGGGCATCGCCCTGGCGCTGGGCGCGGCGTTTCTTTATGCGGTGGCGGCGCTGGTCATCAAGCGCCTGAGCGGTACACCGCCGCACCTGATCGCGTTGATTCAGGTCAGCACCGGCATCCTGTTGCTGGCGCCGTTCGCCAACCTGGGCGGGCTGCCCGATGGGCGCGCGGAGCTGGGTAGCCTGGTGACCCTGGGGATCGTCCACACCGGCCTGATGTATGTGTTGCTGTACGGCGCGATCCAGAAATTGCCCACCGCGCTGACCGGCGCCTTGTCGTTCATCTACCCGATCGCCGCGATCCTGGTGGACTGGGTCGCCTTCGGTCATCGCCTGCAACCGCTGCAATGGCTGGGCGTGGCGGCGATCCTGCTGGCGGCCGCGGGGATGCAGCGTGGCTGGTGGTTCAAATCCGCCACCCGCGGGCGCGGTGCGAGGGCGTAGAATACGCCGCTTTAGCTCAACGACTGCCCGCCATGACCGCTGCCATCGACACCCTGCATCAACACCTGCTCACCGCCCTGAACCCGCCGCCGGCCGAGACCCGGCGGCTGTTCCACGGGCGCGGGCGCTGCTGGCCGGGGTTGGAGCAGATCACCGTGGACTGGCTACAGGGCGTGCTGCTGGTGTCGCTGTTCCGCGAGCCGCCTGAAGGTCAGTTGGCCGAATTGGAAAACCTGTTGCGAACACTTGCCGCCAGCACGGATTGGCCGGGCGGGGCGGTGCTGATCCAGCACCGCTACCTGCCGGAAAGCCCGGGTCAGTGGTTGTTGGGCGAAGCCTGCGAAACCCGGGTGATCGACGAAGACGGCCTGCGTTATCAACTGGACCTGGGCCTGAAGCAGAACAGCGGCCTGTTCCTCGATATGCGTTACGGCCGGCGCTGGGTGCGCGAGCAGTCGGCGGGCAAGCGGGTGCTGAACCTGTTCGCCTACACCTGCGGGTTCTCGGTGGCGGCGATCGCTGGCGGCGCCGAGCAGGTGGTCAACCTGGATATGTCCCGGGCGGCGCTCTCGCGGGGGCGGGACAATCACCGGCTCAATGGTCACGACCTGGCGCGGGTCGGTTTTCTCGGCCACGAACTGTTCAAGTCCTGGGGCAAGGTGCGCAAAGGCGGGCCGTACGACCTGATCATCATTGATCCGCCGACCTTCCAGAAAGGCAGCTTCGCCCTGACCCAGGATTACGCGAAGATCCTGCGGCGCCTGCCGGAGCTGTTGACCGAGGGCGGCACGGTGCTGGCGTGTGTCAATGATCCGGCAATCGGGCCGGAGTTCCTGATCCAGGGGATGGCCGAGCAGGCGCCGCAGTTGACGTTTGTCGAGCGGTTGGAGAATCCGCCGGAGTTTCCGGATGCGGATGTGGCGGGTGGGTTGAAGGCTTTGGTTTTTCGGTGACTGTCGGGGCCTCATCGCTGGCTTGTCGGAGTGCCGAACCGCAGCGATGAGGCTTCCAAAAACCTACTGAGCCGGATCCCCAACCCTGGCCGGCACCGGGTTGTACTGGGCGAAACTCACATCGTCCGTCTGGTCCACCAATTTCTTCAGCCGCTCATTGAACGCCCGGTTCACCGCGTACTGCCCGCCCGAGGTGGTGCGGAATTGCGCGGTCAGGGTCATGCCGTTGAGGTTCATGCTGTCGACCCCGAACACCTGCAACGGCCCTTGCAGGCTGTGCCGCAGGATCGGGTCTTCGCTGATCGACTGGCCCACTTCGCGGATCAGTTTCAGTGCGGTGTCCACATCCGTCTCATAGCTGAACTGCACCGAGAAGAACGCGTAGGCGAACTGCCGTGACTGGTTGGTGACCGCCTTGATCTGGCCGAACGGCACCGAATGCACGAACCCTTTGCCGTCGCGCAGGCGCAGGGTGCGGATGGTCAGGCTTTCCACCGTGCCGGCATGGCCCGAGTCGAGCACCACCCAGTCGCCGATGGCGATGGTGTCTTCGATCAGGATGAACAGCCCGGTGATCACGTCCTGCACCAGTTGCTGCGAACCGAAACCGATGGCCAGGCCGACCACCCCGGCACCGGCGAGGAACGGCGCGACGTTGATCCCCAGGTTGGCCATGGTGGTGATGGTGCAGATCACCACCAGCACCACTTTGATAGCGTTGCGCAGCATCGGCAGGATGGTCCGCGTGCGGGTGCTGGGCTGGCGTGTGGCGCGGCGGCCGGGTGCAGGTTTCAGCGCTTCCTGGATCGCGGTGTCGATCACCACCCAGAGCAGCCAGGTCACCAGCAGGATCAGGCCGATGCTGCTCAGCGAATCGCTGATGGCCCGGCCGAAGCTGTTGCGCAGGGCGAAGTCCAGCACCGAGAAGCCCCAGATCCGTCCCAGCAGTTCGATGAAAATCACCGCCATGGCGATGCGCAACAAGGCGTGGGCGAGGCTGAAGAGCAATTCCTTGTAGGGCCGCAGGCGTTGTTCCGGGTTGCGCGGCGGGTTGAGGAAGTGCTGCAGGGTGATGCTCAGGAACACACTGCCGATCAACAGCACGGTGGTCAGCAGGGCTTTCTGCAAGGCGCGCTGGCTTTCTTCGCCCGCGCCGATCAGGTTGATGGCCGAGACCATGATCATCATCAGGATCGGCAAGTACCAGATGGCCGAGAAAATCCGCAGGGTTTCCTGCACGGCGCGGTGTTGCAGGCGGTCCTTGAGGCTGCGGTTGCGGATCAGGTGCGCCACCGGGCGGCGTGAGCGCAGTACCACCACCGCAAAGGCCAGGGTAGCCAGCAGGCCCGTTACCACGGCGATACTGCTGGTCAGGTTGCCGCCCAGTTGGCGGGCGATTTGTGGGCTCGTCAGGGCGTCGCTCCAGGCGGCGAGGAAACCGATCAGAAACAGCGGACGTGGGGCCGCCTGGCGAATGATCCGCACCGCCGTGCGTTTGTGGCCGACATCGAAGAGGGTGATCAGGCACAGGATGATGGTGGTCGAGAAAATACCGCTGCTGGTGGCGTAGGCCAGGCTCATGCCCAGGGCGCGGCCTACCGAGGGGTCCAACTGGCGGGCGACGAACAGCGCGGCGGGCAGGCTGATGATGGCGGGCAGCGTGTAGGGCAACAGATAGCCCAGCAGCTTTTGTGGTCGGGGGCGATTGCGCAGCAGTCGGGAGCCCTGGCTGGCCCGCGCGGCGAGCCGCCCGAGGTAGCCGAGCAGGGCAAATACGGCGGCCCAGGTGGCGGTGAGCATCAGGAAATCCCAGGTCATTTCCATCAGGTCGCCGGCGTCATGGCGAGTGACCAGTTGATCCACCTCCTTGGCCGCCCGGTCGGTGCGCAGGCGCCAGGCATCGAGCAGGTGGTGGTCGATGTTCAGTTCCTGGGAGACATCGTCCAGCCCACTGGCAAGGGTGCCGAGCAACCCACCCTGAACCACGGGTTCGGATTCGGCGGGTTTTTCTTCGGTGAGGGTGGACAGCGGTCCGGCGGCCAGCGCGGAGGAACCGAGCAGGGCGCAGAACAGCAGCATGAGTACGGATCGGAACACGGGCTACTCCTTCGGCCGGGGGGTGACGGAAAGGGTAGACAATGATCGGCGGGGGATTACTGCGAGGAATTAGGGAGGGGGCCTGAAGACAGGCCCCTGACTACCGATTACTTGCCGGTATAGATCTGGTCGAAGATGCCACCGTCATTGAAGTGGGTCTTCTGCACGGTGCGCCAGTCACCGAAGGTTTTCTCGACCGAGAGGAAGTCGACTTTCGGGAAGCGGTCGGTGTACTTGGCGAGGATCGCCGGGTCACGCGGGCGCAGGTAGTTGTTGGCGGCGATTTCCTGGGCTTCCGGCGACCACAGGTATTTCAGGTAGGCCTCGGCGGTTGCGCGGCTGCCTTTCTTGTCGACCACCTTGTCCACCACGCTCACTGGCGGCTCGGCCTCGGCGGAGACGCTCGGGTAGATCACTTCGAACTGATCACGACCGAATTCGCGGGCGATCATCTCGGCTTCGTTCTCGAAGGTCACCAGCACGTCGCCGATCTGGTTGGTCATGAAGGTGGTGGTGGCGGCACGACCACCGGTGTCCAGCACCGGCGCCTGCTTGAACAGCTTGCCGACGAAGTCCTTGGCCTTGTTCTCGTCGCCGCCGTTTTTCAGCACATAACCCCAGGCCGACAGGTAGGTGTAGCGGCCGTTACCCGAGGTTTTCGGGTTGGGCACGATCACCTGGACGCCGTCCTTGAGCAGGTCGGGCCAGTCTTTCAGGGTTTTCGGGTTGCCCTTGCGGACGATGAACACGGTGGCCGAGGTGAACGGCGCGCTGTTGTTCGGCAGACGGGTGACCCAGTCGTTCGGCACCAGTTGGCCGTTGTCGGCGAGGGCGTTGATGTCGGTGGCCATGTTCATGGTGATGACATCGGCAGGCAGGCCGTCGATCACCGAGCGCGCTTGCTTGCTCGAACCGCCGAAGGACATCTGCACGGTGATCTTCTCTTTGTGCTCGGCTTCCCAGTGCTTCTGGAACGCGGCGTTGTAGTCCTTGTAGAAATCACGCATCACGTCGTAGGAGACGTTCAGCAGTGGGGCCGGGGCGGCCTGGGCGAAGCTGCCCACGGCCAGGCTCGCGGCCAGCAGCGAGGCACTGAAGAGTTTTTTCACTGTGCATTCCTTGTTGGAGTTAATTGACGGCATTGTGCCAGCGACTATAGCCAAAGCGCCTTAGGCACAAAAAGATTAAAAGCTGCTTTGCTTATTCCTCTTTCCTGAACAACGCGTTGCCACAGCGCGAGCAGAATGCCGCGCCATGTTCGTGCTGATTCTTGCGACACACCGGGCAGTCGTGACGCAACTGCTCGCCGCGCATCGCATTGGCCAGTTCGGCGGTAAAGATACCTGTGGGCACGGCGATGATCGAGTAACCGGTGATCATCACCAGCGAAGAAATGACCTGCCCCAGCGGCGTCTTCGGCACGATATCGCCGAAACCCACGGTGGTCAGGGTGACGATGGCCCAGTAGATGCCCTTGGGAATGCTGGTGAAGCCGTGCTCGGGACCTTCGACGACGTACATCAGGGTGCCGAATACCGTGACCAGGGTGGAGACGCTGACCAGGAACACGATGATCTTCTGCTTGCTGCCGCGCAGGGCGTCGAGCAGGTAATGGGCCTGCTTGAGGTACGGGCTGAGCTTGAGCACGCGGAAGATCCGCAGCATGCGGATGACCCGGATGATCAGCAGGTACTGGGCGTCGCTGTAATACAGGGCGATGATCCCCGGCACGATCGCCAGCAGGTCCACCAGCCCGTAGAAACTGAAGGCGTAGCGCAGCGGCTTGGGCGAGCAGTACAGGCGCATCAGGTATTCGACCAGGAACACGGCGGTGAAGCCCCACTCGATCCCGGCCAGCAGCCCGGCGTAGCTCTGGTGAACTTCGTCGATGCTGTCCAGGATCACGATGACCAGGCTGGCGAGGATGATCAGCAGCAGGGCGGTGTCGAAGCGGCGGCCGGCGACGGTGTCGGTTTGGAAGATGATGACGTAGAGCTGCTGGCGCAGGCTCTGAGGGGTGTTCATGAGGGGATGTGTTCCAGGCGGGTGGTGCCGGGAAGCCTAGGGGGCTGGCCGGGAGTTGTGCAAGTTTTCAGGGCCTCATCTCGGCTTTGCCGACGATGAGGCCATGAAGCTCAGCCCAAAGCTACTGTCTTCACCTTGCGAAACCCACCCAGCCGCACCATCCAGCACGCCACGATAAACGGCGCGGTCAGCCCCGAAATCGGCAGCAGGTTGAACAGCGGCTGTACGGCTATCGCCAGGACGATGGCCAGCAACGGTTTCCACGGCTGGGCGCGGGTGCCGCTGAAGGCGAGGGCGGCCAGCGCTGCATTGAAGCCATAAAGGCCCATGTAGGCCGCAGTCGCTTCACCGCCCACCAGCGCGACGCTGCCGCCAATGGCGGCGCCGACAAAGGCCCAGGCCGCCGCGTAGCGGTCCGACAGCAGCAAGCCAAGGGCAATCAGCAGGCCCGCCAACGGCTGATCCAGCAGGAAGATCTGCCCCAGCCCCCGCGCCAACGCATCCAGCGGGTTGGCCGGGACCGGCGCATTGGCGACCGCCGCCGGATCGGCGATGACCAGCAAGGCCCAGCCGATCAGCACGAATGGCAAGGTATAGGCCGGCAACAGCACGGAGCCACCGCGCTTGAGCCACTGGTGCACCAGCATGCTGCTGAGCCCGGCCGCGGCGATGATGAGCGGCGCGAGCAGCGATGACCACGGCAACAGGTAGCTGAACAGCAGGCCGATCAGCACGCCGTTGTAGCTGTACAGCCCGGCTTGGCGGTCGGCGCGGTCGTAACCGCGGCGCTGGGCCACCAGCAACCCGGAAAGGGCACCCAGCAGGGCGCCGCCGAGCAGGTGCGGGGCGGTGAGAAGTATGGCCAGCAGGCAGCACAGGCCGCACAGCGGATTACGCTGCAGCAGCACCTGACTGAAACCGTTGAGCAAGGCGGTCGCCCAGTCGGGGCAGGGGTTAACTAGATTTTTGGTGTACATGGCAGTAGGTCTGAGTGAAGTGGGTCGCCTCTTTGGGCGAATCTTTTCCCACGGTTTAGGGGTATTTCTTTTTTAGGGCTCTGGATCGCGGAGCAAGCCCGCGGCCACAGATTCACGCGGATGAATCGGCGGCCGCGGGCTTGTCCCGCGAAGACGTCAAAGCAGGGTTTCGATACGCAGCGAGTTAGTCGATCCCGGCTGGCCAAAAGGCACACCGGCGGTGATCAGCAAGGTGTCGCCACGGTTGGCCATGCCTTGGGCCTGGGCGATTTCCAGCGCGGTGGAACACACCTCGTCGACCTGGCGCAGGCGATCGTTGACCACCGAGTGCACGCCCCAGACCACGCTCAGGCGCCGCGCGGTAATCAGGTTCGGCGTCAGGTTGAGGATCGGCGCCCGTGGCCGCTCGCGGGAGGTGCGCAGGGTCGAGTTGCCCGACTCGCTGTAGTTCACCAGCACCGCCACCGGCAGGATGCCGCTGATACGGCGGATGGCGCAGCTTATGGCGTCCGACACCGTGGCTTCGGCCTTTGGCCGGCCAACGTCGAGCTGGGTCTGGTAGTCCGGACCACCTTCCACCTGGCGGATGATCTTGCTCATCATCTGCACCGCTTCGAGCGGGTATTCGCCGGAGGCGGTTTCCGCCGAGAGCATCACCGCATCGGCGCCTTCGCCGATGGCGTTGGCGACGTCGGTGACTTCGGCGCGGGTTGGCGCCGGGGAGAAGCGCATCGATTCGAGCATCTGCGTTGCCACCACCACCGGACGGCCGAGCTGGCGGCAGGTGGCGATGATGTTCTTCTGGATCTGCGGCACGCTTTCGGCCGGCACTTCCACGCCCAGGTCACCGCGGGCAACCATGATCGCATCGCTCAGTTCGGCGATCTCGCGCAGTTTGGTCACGGCCGAAGGCTTCTCGATCTTGGCCATGAGGAAGGCGCGGTCGCCGATCAACTGGCGCGCTTCGATGATGTCTTCAGGGCGCTGCACGAACGACAGTGCGACCCAGTCCACACCCAGTTCCAGGCCGAAGGTCAGGTCGCGACGGTCCTTGGCGGTCAGCGGGCTGAGGTCCAGCACCGCCTGCGGAACGTTGACGCCCTTGCGGTCGGACAGTTCGCCGCCGTTGAGCACGGTGGTGTCGATGGCGTCGGCGTGCTTGGCGGTCACGCGCAGGCGCAGGCGACCGTCGTCCACCAGCAGGTCCATGCCCGGCTCCAGCGCGGCGATGATTTCCGGGTGGGGCAGGTTGACGCGCTGGCCGTTACCCGGCGTCGGGTCGAGGTCCAGGCGCAGGGCCTGGCCGCGTTGCAGTTGCACCTTGCCCTCGGCCAGACGGCCGACGCGCAGTTTCGGACCTTGCAGGTCCATGAGGATGCCCAGCGGGTAGTTGAGCTGGCTTTCCACCTCGCGGATCCACTGGTAGCGCATCGCGTGGTCGGCATGCTCGCCGTGGCTGAAGTTGAGGCGGAAGATGTTGACCCCGGCCTCGACCAGTTGGCGGATGTCGTCGATGCCTTGGGTCGCGGGGCCGAGGGTGGCGAGAATCTTGGCTTTTTTGTCAGGCGTCATGTTGAGCGGTCTCAAGGATGAGGATGGCGCGGAAATCGTTGACGTTGGTGCGGGTCGGTTCGGTGACGATCAACCCGTCGAGCGCGGCGAAGTAGCCGTAGCCGTTGTTGTTGTCCAGTTCGTCCGAGGCCGACAGGCCCAGCGCCTGGGCGCGGGCGTAGCTGTCCGGGGTCATGATGGCGCCGGCGTTGTCTTCCGAACCGTCGATGCCGTCGGTGTCGCCGGCCAGCGCGTAGACGCCCGGCAGGCCCTTGAGGCTTTCGGTGAGGCTCAGCAGGAACTCGGCGTTGCGTCCGCCACGGCCATTGCCGCGCACGGTGACGGTGGTTTCACCGCCGGAAAGGATCACGCAGGGTGCCGGCAGCGGCTGGCCGTGCAGCACCACCTGGCGGGCGATACCGGCGTGGACCTTGGCCACTTCCCGCGACTCGCCTTCCAGGTCGCCGAGGATCAGCGGGCTGAAGCCGGCCTGGCGGGCTTTCACCGCGGCGGCTTCGAGCGACTGCTGGGGCCGGGCGATCAGTTGGAAATGGCTGCGGGCCAGGGCCGGGTCATCGGCCTTGACGGTTTCCGAGGCGGGGTTGTTCAGCCAGTCGATCACCGCTTTTGGCGCCTCGATGTTGTAGCGCTTGAGGATCGCCAGCGCTTCGGCCGAGGTGCTCGGGTCGGCCACGGTGGGGCCGGAGGCGATGACCGTGGCGAGGTCGCCCGGCACATCGGAAATCGCGTAGGTGTAGACGGTGGCCGGCCAGCAGGCCTTGGCCAGACGGCCGCCCTTGATCGCCGAGAGGTGCTTGCGCACGCAGTTCATCTCGCCGATGGTGGCGCCGGACTTGAGCAGGGCTTTGTTGATCTGTTGCTTGTCCGCCAGGGTCAGGCCCTCGGCGGGCAGGGCGAGCAACGCGGAACCGCCGCCGGACAGCAGGAAGATCACCCGGTCGTCGGCGCCGAGGTCACTGACCATTTCCAGCACACGCTTGGCGACGGCGAGGCCGGCGGCGTCGGGGACCGGGTGGGCGGCTTCGACCACTTCGATCTTCGAGCAGCTGGCGCCGTGGCCATAACGGGTCACGACCAGGCCGCGGACTTCGCCTTGCCAGGTACGTTCGACCACTTCGGCCATGGCTGCGGCGGCCTTGCCGGCGCCAATGACGATGACGCGACCGGTGCGGTCGCTGGGCAGGTGTGCTTCAAGGACCTGACGCGGATGGGCGGCATCGATGGCCGTGGCGAACAGGTCGCGGAGAAATTGTTGCGGATCGACCGACATCTCAGGCTCCCAAATCTTATTGTTCTTCAAAATCGAAAACGCCCCTGGAACGGCCTCCGTGCAGGCTGAACCAGGGGCGGTGTTGCGCGGTTGCAACTGCCAGCCACGAGGGTGGAAGGGAACGATGCGCGGACCCTTCGCCGCGCGGCGTGCAGCGCGTGTTTACTTGTCGTCGCGGATCGAGAAGTTGGCCATGTGTTCCAGGCCTTTGATCAGCGCCGAGTGGTCCCAGTTGGCACCGCCGATGGCCGCGCAGGTGCTGAACACTTGCTGGGCGTTGGAGGTGTTGGGCAGGTTGATGTTCAGTTCCTTGGCGCCTTGCAGGGCCAGGTTCAGGTCCTTCTGGTGCAGGCTGATGCGGAAGCCTGGATCGAAGGTGCCCTTGATCATGCGCTCGCCGTGCACTTCGAGGATCTTCGAGGAGGCGAAGCCGCCCATCAGTGCTTCGCGGACCTTGGCTGGATCGGCGCCGTTCTTGGCGGCGAACAGCAGGGCTTCGGCAACGGCCTGGATGTTCAGTGCAACGATGATCTGGTTGGCGACCTTGGCGGTCTGGCCATCACCATTGCCACCGACGCGGGTGATGTTCTTGCCCACGGCCTGGAACAGCGGCAGGGTGCGTTCGAAGGCGTTCGGGCAACCGCCGACCATGATGCTCAGGGTCGCCGCCTTGGCACCGACTTCGCCGCCGGAAACCGGTGCGTCGAGGTAGGCAGCGCCAGTGGCCTTGATCTTCTCGGCGAAGGCTTTGGTGGCGGTCGGCGAGATCGAGCTCATGTCGATCACCACCTTGTTCGGGCCAACGCCTTCGGCGACGCCGTTTTCACCGAACAGGACGGCTTCGACCTGTGGGGTATCGGGCACCATGACGATGATGAATTCGGCTTCCTGGGCCACTTCCTTCGGATTGGCCAGGACCACGGCACCGGCGGCGATCAGCTCGGCTGGCGCGACGTCGTGGTGGGTGGACAGGAACAGGCTGTGACCCGCTTTCTGCAGGTTCTGCGCCATTGGGCGGCCCATGATGCCGGTGCCGATGAAACCGATTTTAGCCATGAGAATTTGCCTCTTTTATTTGTTGAGTTCTGATCGGGGGCGCCGCGCATCCCGTAGGAGCGAGCGTGCTCGCGAAGGCGATGAAGCCGGCGACGGTGTCGGCGCGGCTGAGGTCATCGCGAGCAAGCTCGCTCCTACGGTGATGGGGGTATTGCCGTTTTCAGATAGCGTTATGCGTCTTCAGCCAGCCCAGACCTTCTTCGGTGGTGGTCTTTGGCTTGTATTCCGCGCCGACCCAGCCCTGGTAGCCGATACGGTCCAGGTGCTCGAACAGGAAGCGGTAGTTGATCTCGCCAGTGCCCGGTTCGTGACGGCCCGGGTTGTCGGCCAACTGGATGTGGTTGATCTTGGCCAGGTTGGTTTCAACGGTACGGGCCAGGTCACCTTCCATGATTTGCATGTGGTAGATGTCGTACTGCAGGAACAGGTTGTCGCTGCCCACTTCAGCCTGGATTTCCAGGGCCTGTTTGGTGGTGTTCAGGTAGAAGCCGGGGATGTCGCGGGTGTTGATCATTTCCATGACCAGCTTGATACCGGCGGCCTTCAGCTTGTCGGCGGCGAAGCGCAGGTTTTCGACGAAGGTCTTGCGTACGGTGGCGCAGTCCGGGCCTTGTGGGCGGATGCCGGCCAGGGCGTTGACCTGGGTGTTGCCCAGGACCTTGGCGTAGGCGATGGCGAGATCGACACCGGCGCGGAATTCCTCGACCCGGGCCGGGTCGCAGGCGATACCGCGATCACCCTTGGCCCAGTCGCCGGCCGGCAGGTTGAACAGCACCTGGGTCAGGCCGTGAGCGTCGAGCAGTTGCTTGATCTCGGTCGAGCTGTAGTCGTAAGGGAAGAGGTATTCGACCCCGCTGAAACCCGCGTCGGCGGCGGCCTTGAAACGGGCCAGGAAGTCCTGTTCGGTGAACAGCATGGACAGGTTGGCGGCAAAGCGTGGCATGGTGGTCTCCTTGCTAGGTCGGGCCCCGCACCTGGCGGTGCGGGGCCACGGACGATCAGTCGAGCAGCGAAATCGCGGTTGGCGCGTCGTTGCCGACCAGTGCCAGGTCTTCGAATTCGTTGACCGCGTTGATTTCGGTACCCATGGAAATGTTGGTGACGCGCTCGAGAATCACCTCGACCACCACCGGCACGCGGTGCTCTTCGGCCAGCTTCTGCGCCTTGAGCAGGGCAGGGGCGATTTCTTCCGGCTTGAACACGCGCAGGGCCTTGCAACCCAGGCCTTCGACCACGGCAACGTGATCGACGCCGTAGCCGTTCAGGTCAGGCGAGTTGATGTTCTCGAACGCCAGTTGAACACAGTAATCCATCTCGAAGCCACGCTGCGCCTGGCGGATCAGGCCGAGGTAGGCGTTGTTCACCAGCACGTGGACGTATGGCAGTTTGAACTGCGCGCCCACTGCCAGTTCTTCGATCATGAACTGGAAGTCATAGTCGCCGGACAGTGCCACGACCTTGCGGGTCGGATCGGCCTTGACCACGCCCAGCGCAGCCGGAATGGTCCAGCCCAGCGGGCCGGCCTGGCCGCAGTTGATCCAGTGACGCGGCTTGTAAACGTGCAGGAATTGCGCGCCGGCGATCTGCGACAGACCGATGGTGCTGACGTAGGTGGTGTCCTTGCCGAACACCTCGTTCATTTCCTGGTAAACGCGCTGTGGCTTGACCGGCACGTTGTCGAAGTTGGTCTTGCGCTGCAGGCTCGATTTGCGCGCCTGGCAGTCTTTCAGCCATTCGCCGCGGCACTTCAGCTTGCCGGCGGCTTTCCACTCGCGGGCCACTTCCAGGAACACGTCCAGCGCGGCGCCGGCGTCGGAAACGATGCCCAGGTCCGGGGTGAACACGCGGCCGATCTGGGTCGGTTCGATGTCGACGTGAATGAAGGTGCGGCCTTCGGTGTAGACGTCCACGGAACCGGTGTGACGGTTGGCCCAGCGGTTGCCGATACCGAACACCAGGTCGGATTTCAGCATCGTGGCGTTGCCGTAGCGGTGCGAGGTTTGCAGACCAACCATGCCGACCATCAGTTCGTGATCGTCAGGGATGGTGCCCCAGCCCATCAGGGTCGGAACTACAGGGACGCCGGTCAGTTCGGCGAACTCGACCAGTTTTTCGCTGGCGTCGGCGTTGATGATGCCGCCACCGGCAACCAGCAGTGGGCGCTCGGCGTCATTCAGCAGAGCGAGGGCTTTCTCAGCCTGGACGCGGGTTGCGGCAGGCTTGTGGATTGCCAGCGGCTCGTAGGCATCGATGTCGAATTCGATTTCAGCCATCTGCACGTCGAACGGCAGGTCGATCAGCACAGGGCCTGGGCGGCCGGTGCGCATTTCATAGAAGGCTTTCTGGAAGGCGTAAGGCACTTGGCCCGGTTCCAGAACGGTGGTCGCCCACTTGGTCACCGGCTTGACGATGCTGGTGATGTCGACGGCCTGGAAATCTTCTTTATGCAGGCGAGCGCGCGGCGCTTGGCCAGTGATGCAGAGAATCGGGATGGAGTCGGCGGAGGCACTGTACAGACCGGTGACCATGTCGGTGCCGGCTGGGCCCGAGGTGCCGATGCACACGCCGATGTTGCCGGCCTTGGTGCGGGTGTAGCCCTCGGCCATGTGCGAGGCGCCTTCAACGTGGCGAGCGAGGACGTGATCGATACCACCGACTTTCTTCAGCGCCGAGTACAGCGGGTTGATCGCTGCACCAGGAATGCCAAACGCGGTGTCCACACCTTCACGGCGCATCACCAGAACGGCTGCATCGATTGCTCTCATTTTGCTCATGGTTTTGTGCCTCATTGATTTTGTAATTGTATACAAACTGCTTTTTGCCAGAGTTTATTCATGGGACGCAGTGCTGGTCAATCCATTTTCATCGGCGGTCTGTGCTTTCGTCGAAATGCCGTAAAAAAGGCTTTGGCGACGATCAGGGGCGTGACGTGGAAAATATTGTATACAAAAATATTCTCCATTGTGTTCTATTTGTTCTATCAGTTTTCACTTGCCCGCCTGGGCTTCTAACAAAAAGAGGACCGTTTCATGAATGCATTGAGCTTGAAAGTCGCTGTCAGCCTGGTGAATGGCGCGCTGGCTGCGGGTCGCAAGATTTCCGCTGCGCCGCTGACCGTGGTGGTGCTGGATGCCGGTGGCCACGTGCTGGCCTTGCAGCGCGAGGACGGCGCCAGCCTGTTGCGCCCGCAAGTGGCGATGGGCAAGGCGTGGGGCGCGATCGCCCTGGGCAAGGGCTCGCGTTTGCTGGCGCTGGACGCGCAGCAGCGCCCGGCGTTCTTTGCCGCGCTCAATGGCCTGGGTCAGAGCGCGGTGGTGCCGGCGCCGGGTGGCGTGCTGATTCGCAATGAAGCGGGCGTGGTGCTGGGGGCGATCGGGATCAGCGGCGATACGTCGGATATCGACGAGCAGTGCGCGATCAGTGCGATCGAAGAGGCGGGGTTGCGGGCTGATGCCGGGGTTGCGGCCTGATTTGATAGCTGGGTAGTGGTTGATTGCCTCATCGCCGGCTTGTCGGGGTGCCGAACCGCGGCGATGAGGCCCTTGAACCGGACATCAGTTGTCCGGCGCACACCCTTTCAACACCAGCCGAATGATGGTCTGCGCCGCGGCCTCGTAGTCACTGTCATCGAGCTTGGCCTTGCCGGTCACCACCGAAATCTGCCAGTCGAAATCAGCGTAGGTCTGGGTCGCCGCCCAGATGCTGAACATCAGGTGATGCGGGTCTACCGGGGCGATCTGGCCGTGGTCGATCCAGCGCTGGATGCAGGCGATGTTGTGCCGGGCCTGGACGTTCAGCTGCTCCACCTGCCGCGCACTGAGGTGCGGCGCGCCGTGCATGATCTCGCTGGCAAATACCTTCGACGCAAACGGTAGATCCCGGGAGATCCGCACTTTGGAGCGGATATAGGCACTGAGCACTTCATCAGGATCACCCTCGGCGTTGAACGGGGTCGACGCCTGCATGATCGGCTCGATGATGCTCTCGAGCACCTCGCGGTAGAGGTTTTCCTTGGACTTGAAGTAGTAGTAGACGTTGGGCTTGGGCAAGCCGGCCTTGGCCGCGATGTCGCTGGTCTTGGTGGCGGCGAAACCCTTGTCGGCGAATTCTTCACTGGCCGCACGCAGGATCAGTTCTTTGTTGCGCTCGCGAATGCTGCTCATGGTTTGGCGCTGTTCCTTGGTCTCGGCCCGCACCGCGGCAGGCCCGGGCAGGCGGTGGCGCATGGTAGCACCGGGCTCGCGCGGGGCTCAAGGCGGCGTCCCAAGCGGTTCGCAGGTGTATCGCAAGCGGCAACCGGCTATCCTTCTGTAACTATTCTTTACGCGAGATACATGCAAATGGCAGGAAGCAGCCTTCTTCTACTGATCGACGATATCGCGGCAGTACTCGATGACGTTTCCTTGATGACCAAAGTGGCGGCCAAGAAAACCGCCGGTGTCCTGGGCGACGACCTGGCGCTCAATGCCCAGCAGGTCACGGGCGTAAAGGCGGACCGGGAAATTCCGGTGGTGTGGGCGGTCGCCAAGGGCTCCTTCCTCAACAAGCTGATCCTGGTGCCGGCGGCGCTGCTGATCAGCGCATTTATTCCGTGGGCGGTCACGCCGCTGCTGATGATCGGCGGCGCCTACCTCTGTTTCGAAGGCTTCGAGAAGCTCGCCCATAAGTTCCTCCATGGCGCCGACGAAAACCACGCCGAGCACGCGGCCCTGAGCGACGCCGCGGCCAATCCGGCGGTGGACCTGGTGGCCTTCGAGAAGGACAAGATCAAGGGCGCGGTCCGCACCGATTTCATCCTGTCCGCGGAGATCATCGCCATTACCCTCGGCACGGTTGCCGGCGCGCCGTTGACCCAGCAAATCATCGTGCTCTCGGGTATCGCCGTGGTGATGACTGCGGGCGTCTACGGGCTGGTGGCGGGGATCGTCAAGCTCGATGACCTGGGCCTGTGGCTGACCAAGACCTCCAAGGGCATCGGCAAAACAATCGGCCGCGGCATCCTGCATTCGGCGCCGTGGTTGATGAAGGCGTTGTCGGTGGTTGGTACGGCGGCGATGTTCCTGGTGGGTGGCGGGATTCTGGTGCACGGCATCGAGCCTCTGCATCACGCGATCCAGGGCTTCAGCGAAGGCCGTGGCGGTGGTTTGACGTCGGCGCTGCTCAGCGGCGTGGTCGGTATCGTCGCCGGTGCGGTGGTGTTGGCGGTGGTTGGCGGGGTGGGCAAGGTCTGGCGGGCGCTGAAGGCCTGAACTGAAAACGGCCGCGACCCACCGGGTTTGGGGCGCGGCCGTTTCAATGGTGTGACTTAGAAGTGCACTTTCACCAGCAGGCTGGCGGTGTTCTGGTTGGTGTCGAAGCCAGAGCTGTTCTCGATGCCGTACTTGTCTTTCCAGTAGTCGTATTCGATACCGACGTAGAGCTGTTTCTCACCCAGGTCCAGCGCCTTGCCGAGGTCGTACTTGATCTGCGGGTTGAAGTGCAGGTTGGCGTGGTAGGTGCCGCGCTTCTTGGTTTCGTCGTTGTCGACGACCCAGTCCATGAAGCCGTCGATGAGGATGTCGGACTTGCCCACGGGGATGGTGTAGGCCCACACCGGGGTGATCTGCCAGACGTTGTCGCCGGCACGGCTGCCTTCGGTGTTGCGCTGGTAGAAGTTCAACTGGAAGTAGTCGAAGCCGGGGATGTCCAGGTCGAAACCAGGGCCGATCAGGTAGGACTCGGTGTCGCCTTCGCCGAACTCGTAGGTCATGGCCAGCAGCACGTCTTTGACCGGGCCGAACGACAGGTCCTGGCCGAAGATCTTGCCGAACGACAGGCGCGGGCTGAACTCGCCGTAGTAGGTGTTCGGGCCGTTGCTGCTGTCTTTTTTGCCGTTGTAGAAGATCTTGTCGATGAACAGGAAGTTGTCACCGTACTTCCAGGCATCGGCGTGCTCGAAGGTGAAGGTCTGCTGGATTTCCGGGTTGACCGCGAAATCCTTGCCGTACAGGTAGGTCAGGCTGTTGTTCTGCCATTGCAACAGGTCGCCGGCCATGGCGGAGCTGGCGGCCAGCAGGCCACCTGCGAGGATCAGGCTGTTGGTAAAGCGCATCGGGTTGCTCCCTTGATTGATTCTGTTAGCGACGCTCTTGAGTCGGCGTCGTCGGGTTGATCGAGTTGCCTTCCGGGTCAGGTTTTTGCGATCGCCCACGAAAAAAGGGCAAGCGCTGGCCCCGTCTTTCCGGAAGGGTGCAGCAATCCTGCTCGACGTCTTTCTGAACAGTTCAAAGCGGTTACGACTGTTGGCGCTTACATCTACCAACCGCCCGTATTCATTGACTGAGCGGTCAGTAAACGGGGGCGGAATCCTTCCGCCCCGGTCGAGGGGGCGCGCAGGTTACTGGCTTGCGCGCTGGCCCTCAAGTGCTCCGTCCTGGAGCCGGTGGAACAAAATCCTTTCACCTGGTCAGGTTTTAGAAGTGCACCTTCACCAAAGCACTGGTCACGCTCTGGTTGGTATCGAGACGACCGCTGTTCTCGATGCCGTATTTGTCTTTCCAGTAGCTGTACTCGAAACCGACATAAAGCTGCTTGGCGCCGAGGTTCAGGGCCTTGCCGAGGTCGTATTTGACCTGCGGGTTGAACTGCAGGTTGGCGTGGTAGGTGCCGCGCTTCTTGGTTTCGTCGTTGTCCACCACCCAGTCAATGTAGCCGTCGATGAGGATGTCGGACTTGCCCACGGGAATGGTGTAGGAGAAGGTCGGGGTGATCTGCCAGACGTTGTCGCCCGCACGGCTGCCTTCGGTGTGACGGTTGTAGAAGTTCAGGGTGAAGTAGTTGAAGCCGGGAATCGCCAGGTCGAAGCCGGGGCCGATCAGGTAGGCCTCGTTGTCGCCTTCGCCGGACTCGTAGCTCACGGCCAGCAGCACGTCCTTGATCGGGCCGAGTTCGACCTTGGTGTCGAAGATCTTGCCGAACGAGAAGCGCTCGGTGAACTCGCCGTAGTAGGTGCGGTAGCCTTTGCCGCGGTCGGCCTGGCCGTTGTAGAAAATCTTGTCGACAAACAGGAAGGTGTCGCCGTACTTCCACTTGTTGGCGTGTTCGAAGGTAATGGTCTGCTGGATCGCAGGGTTGACCTGGAAGTCCTTGCCGTACAAATAGCTGAGGCTGTTGGATTGCCACAGCAGAAGATCCCCCGCTACTGCTGGAAGTGTTGCCAGCAAGCTGCTGCCCAGGAGGAGGGAAGTGGTGATGCGTTTCATGTTGTGATTCCCGGCTAATTGTTATTGTTCGTTGCGGTTTTTTCGGCGCGAAGCGCCCCGGCCGACCCGCTCCCACGGGTCGACGGTCCTACGTATTGCTCGGGTTTGCCGGGGCGGCGAAAGCGCCGCCCAAAAGGCTCAATGGTGGGCGGAGGCTTCGTTGTGCGCAGCGCGCTCGGCGCCGCCGAGGATGTTGAACAGCAGGTTCAGCACCAGGGCGCTGACCGTGGCCATGGCGATACCGCTATGGGTGATCGGTTCCATCCACTGCGGCATTTGCGCGAAGAACTCCGGACGCACGACGGGAATCAGGCCCATGCCGACGCTGACCGCGACCAGCAACTGGTTGCGCCGGTCGGCGATGTCCGCTTCCTGGAGGATCTTGATGCCGGTGGCGGCGACCATGCCGAACATGGCGATCGACGCACCGCCCAGTACCGCCGGCGGAATCGAGGCGATCAGGAACGCGGCCTTCGGCAGCAGGCTGAGCAGGATCAGCAAGCCACCCGCCACCACGGTCACGTAGCGGCAACGCACGCCGGTCATTTGCACCAGGCCGATGTTCTGGGCAAACGAGGAGTGGGTGAAGGTGTTGAAAAAACCGGCGACAAAGGAAGCGCCGGCGTCGCACATCAAGCCGCGACGAAGCATGCCGGGGGTGACTTCGCGATCGGTCACCTTGCCCAGGGCGATGAACATGCCGGTGGATTCGACGAAGATGATCACCACCACCAGGCACATGGAAAGGACCGGTGCGAGGCTGAAGGTCGGCATGCCGAAGTGCAGCGGCGTCACGACCTGGAGCCAGGGTGCTTCGTCGAGACCGGAGAGGTCGACCATGCCGATCGAGCCGGCCAGGATGTAGCCCAGGCCCATGCCGATCAGTACCGAAACGTTGACCCAGAAACCGCGCATGAAGCGGTTGACCAGGAGAATGGTGGCCAGGACCAGGCCGGCGACGATCAGGTAGATCGGCGAGCCGAAGGTGCTGGCGGAGGCACCGCCACCGGCCCAGTTGACGGCAACCGGGAACAGCGACAGGCCGATCGAGGTGATGACCGTGCCGGTCACCAATGGCGGGAAGAAACGCACCACCTTGGACATGAAGGGCGCGATCAGCATGCCGAAGAACCCGGCGGCGATGGTCGCGCCGAAGATCCCTTGCAGGCCGACGCCAGGCATCCCGGCCATGGCCACCATGCTGCCGACGGCGGCGAAGCTGGCACCCATCATCACCGGCATGCGGATCCCTACAGCACCAATGCCGAACGACTGAACGATGGTGGCGACACCGGCGACCAGCAGATCGGCATTGATCAGGAAAGCAACTTCTTCACGGGAGAGTCCGGCAGCCTGTCCGATGATCAGCGGCACCGCGATGGCACCTCCGTACATCAGCAACACATGCTGCAGACCGACGAGGATCAATTGCAGCAAGGGCAGGGGCTGTCGTGGCGGCGCAACGGGAATGTACGCCTTGCGAGACTCGGACATGCAGCACCTCAACGGTTTTGTTCTTGTTTTTAGCTGCACGCCTCAGGCGGCAAGCTTCAAGAAGAAGCCGCCGCCATCAGGCGTGCAGTTGTTGCTGGTATCTCGACCGCAAGCCGAAGCGGATACCTCCTGACAAAGGAGGACCGCTCTGACTTGCAGCTTGTAACTTGCGACTGCTGTTAGTTGACGGGAGCGCCTTTGGCGATCCAGTCACCGACCAGCTTGCGTTCCTCGGCAGTCATCTGGGTGATGTTGCCCAGGGGCATGATCTGGCTGGCGACGGCCTGGGCCTGGATACGCGGTGCCAGTTGCTGGATCTGTTGCGGGGTGTCGAACATCACGCCGGCTGGCGCGGTGCTGAACAGCGGGCTGGTCGGCTTGGCCGAATGGCACACGGTGCAACGTTCCTGGATGACGCTGTGGATCTTGTCGAAACCACCACCGGCAGCCTGGGCCGCGGCGGTTGCCTGGGCAGGTGCATCGACGGGCGCGGCAGGGGCGGCTGGCGCCTGGGCGGCCTGTTCGGCTGCGGCTTTGTCTTCGGCGGCTTTCTCGGCGGCAGTCTTGCCACCCAGTGCGGTTTCCGGCAGCGGCTGGTATTGGACTTTCGCGGCGGCTTGCTCAGGCGCGGTCGAGACCGGCTTGGGGCCGGTGACGTAGGCCAGGCAGATCATCGCCAGTGCGCCGGCGGGCAGGGCCCAGGCGTACTTGTTGCTGTCGTGACGGGTGTTGAAGTAGTGACGGATCAGGACCGCGGCCACTGCGATACCTGCCAGGATCAACCAGTTGTACTGGCTGCCGTAGGTGCTCGGGAAGTGGTTGCTGATCATGATGAACAGCACCGGCAAGGTGAAGTAGTTGTTGTGGCGCGAGCGCAACAGGCCCTTGGCCGGCAGGACCGGATCCGGGGTCTTGTTGGCTTCGATGGCGGCGACCAGCTGACGCTGGGCCGGCATGATGGTGCGGAACACGTTACCCACCATGATGGTGCCGATGATGGCGCCGGTGTGCAGGTACGCGCCACGACCGCTGAACACCTGGCTGAAGCCGTAGCACGCCGCGATGATCAGGACGAACAGCACCAGACCGAGCAGGGCAGGGTGTTTGCCCAGTTGCGAGTCGCAGAGGAAGTCGTAGATGAACCAGCCAGCGATCAGCGAACCGACGCCGATGGCGATCCCTTCAGCGCCCGACAGGCTGCTGCCAGGGGCCAGCAGGTACAGGGTCGGGTTGAAGTAGAACACCACGCACAGCAGCGCGATACCGGACATCCAGGTGAAGTAGGCTTCCCATTTGAACCAGTGCAGGTTCTCCGGCATTTTCGGCGGGGCCAGCTTGTACTTCTCCAGGTGGTAGATACCGCCACCGTGGATCGCCCAGAGATCACCGGACAGCCCGTCGCGCGGGTTGGAGCGATTCAGGTTGTTTTCCAGCCAGACGAAGTAGAACGACGCGCCGATCCAGGCCACGCCGGTAATCATGTGAACCCAGCGCACGCTAAGGTTCAGCCATTCCAACAGATGTGCTTCCACAGTCTTTACCTCTTGCCGGTCACCGGAAAACCGATGGCCAGCCTTTTCTTATTGGTGGGGATTGAGGACCAGTTGCTCGTCCTCGGTGAAGAAATGCTCGTCGCAGTTGTTGCCGGAACCACTGCGATCAACCACCAGGAAATCATCCCGCTTTTCGATCGTAAGCACCGGGTGGTGCCAAACGCCGCGATGGTAATTGACGCCCTGCTTTCCATTGCTCAGGAAGGCGCGGACGAGACCCGATACAGGTGCGTCGCCAACAGGCGCGACCACGATCAGAAAGGGGTTGCCGAGCAGCGGAATGAAGGCCTGGCTGCCCAGCGGATGGCGTTCCAGCATGCGCACGGTCAGCGGCATGTCCAGCGCGTCGGCGCGGAAGATGCTGATGATCGCCTTGTCTTCCGGCTGCGCGGTCTCGACCGTCGCCAGCTTGTGGAAGCGCATGGTCGAGCCGTTGTTGATCATGAAGTGGTCGCTGCCGTCGGTTTCGATCACGTCACCGAAAGGGGCGAAGGCTTCTTTGCTCAGGGGCTCAATCACTAAAGTGCGCATGCGTAGGTCTCTTGATTCTGTGTGTTGTTATCAGGCTGTAGCCGCCGGCCGGGCCGGCGCGCAAGGTCTTACAGTTGCAGCAGGCGGAACAGGGCGATCAGGTTGATCTGCGCCAGGGCTTCCTTGAACTCGGTCTCGGCATCGTTGTGGATGCGGGTTTCGAAGGCCGCCAGGATCTGGTGCCGGTTGCTGCCCTTGACCGCCATGATGAACGGGAAGCCGAACTTGTCTTTGTAGGCATCGTTGAGCGTGGTGAAGCGCGCGAACTCTTCGGCGGTGCACTGGTGGATACCGGCGCCGGCCTGTTCATTGGTGCTCGACTCGGTCAGTTCACCCTTGATGGCGGCCTTGCCGGCGAGGTCCGGGTGAGCATTGATCAGCGCCAGTTGGGCGGCATGGTCGGCGCTCAGGAGGATGTCGCTCATGCGCTGGTGCAGGTTTTCGATCTGATCCACTTCTTCGAGCTGGCCCAGGTCAAAGGCTTTCTCGGCGACCCATGGCGAGTGTTCGTAGATGTCGGCGAAAGCCTCGACGAACGCGGCGCGGTCCAGGGACGAAGGGGTCAGGGTCTTGAAAGCGGTCATTGGGCGTTCTCGGCGGTGTAAGGGTGGTTGGTGTGCCAGTGGCGCGCGATGTCCTCGCGGCGGGCAAACCAGACCTGGTCGTGGCTTTTTGCGTAGTCGATGAAGCGCTTGAGCGAAGCCAGGCGTGCCGGACGACCGATCAGGCGGCAGTGCAGGCCGATGGAAAGCATCTTCGGCGCTTCGGCGCCTTCTTCGTACAGCACGTCGAAGGCGTCCTTGAGGTACTGGAAGAACTGCTCGCCGCAGTTGAAGCCCTGGACCTGGGTGAAGCGCATGTCGTTGGTGTCCAGGGTGTAGGGGATCACCAGGTGCGGTTTGTCGGTCGGGTTGTTCGATTCCCAGTACGGCAGGTCGTCGTCGTAGGTATCGCTGTCGTAGAGGAAGCCGCCTTCCTCCATCACCAGGCGACGGGTGTTCGGGCCGGTACGGCCGGTGTACCAGCCTACCGGGCGTTTACCGGTCAACTCGGTGAGGATGCGGATGGCTTCGAGCATGTGCTCGCGCTCCTGGGCCTCGTCCATGTTCTGGTAGTCGATCCAGCGGTAACCGTGGCTGCAGATCTCGTGGCCGGCTTCGACCATGGCGCGGATCACGTCAGGGTGGCGCTGCGCGGCCATGGCCACGGCGAAGACGGTCAGCGGTACACCGCTGTCCTTGAACAATTTCAACAGGCGCCACACGCCGGCGCGGCTACCGTATTCGTAGAGCGATTCCATGCTCATGTTGCGCGCGCCTTGCAGCGGCTGGGCGGAGACCATCTCGGAGAGGAAGGCTTCGGATTCCTTGTCGCCGTGAAGGATGTTGCGTTCGCCGCCTTCTTCATAATTGAGCACGAAAGACAACGCGATACGGGCATTCCCCGGCCAGCGTGGATGGGGTGGGGTATTGCCGTAACCGATCAGGTCGCGAGGATAATCAGCGCTCACTGCAGTCTTCCTTCTTGTACGTAAACACGGGGAGGGTGGCGGTCGCAGATTGCGTGGGGCCACGTCGATGGTGTGATTGTATACAACTTTATTGACGATTTGTAAGCCTGTTTTTCCGCATTTCTTTCAGCATACCTATAAAGAAAGGACTGCAAGAAACCTGCCTGATTGGTCAGCAAATGACGCTGGTGTCTGCCAAAGCCCTGGCTCTGCGACTGATGGCTTATTTACAGAAGGGGGGATTGGCTGAAGCCCAATCTGGTTAGAAAAATTGTGTACAATTTTTCAATAAAATGTCTTAATGATCCGGCTTCCGCACACCACCGTGGTCGATCCTGGTGCTGTGCGGGTATTTTTTGCCCACAGATTGAACAATGAGGCGAGCAAGCAATGGGACGTTTGACCACGCATGTACTGGATGCCGCACATGGCTGTCCTGGAAGCTCGATCAAGGTCGAGCTCTATCGTGTCGAAGGCCAGCAACTGGAGCTGGTGAACACTGCCCTGACCAACAGCGATGGCCGCGTCGACGCGCCGCTGCTGCAGGGTGATGACTACCGCAGCGGTGTTTACCAGTTGCAGTTCAGTGCCGGCGACTACTACCGCGCGCGTGGCGTGCAGTTGCCGCAGCCGGCCTTCCTTGATGTGGTTGTGCTGCGTTTCGGCATCAATGCCGAGCAGGAGCACTACCACGTTCCGCTGCTGATCTCGCCTTACAGTTACTCGACCTATCGCGGAAGCTAGTTGGTCGCTAGAAGAATCTTCGTAGGTCCTTGCCCGCTCACACTGGCGGGCTTTTTTTCGTCTGCTGTTTTTGTGCCGGGCTGCCCAGCTTGTCTGATCGCTTGCCGCTTGCAACGTGCAGCTCAAAAAAAACCCCACCCGAAGGTGAGGCTCCTGTCCCGCCATCTATCCCTTAAAGGAAGATGAACTTGGCAATGAAGATCGCGCACAGCACCCACAGGCTGGCGGAGATTTCCTTGTGTTTGCCGGTGAAGGCCTTCAGCACGACGAAGGTGATGAAGCCCATGGCGATACCGTCCGCGACCGAGAAGGTCAGGGGCATCATGATCACGGTGACGATCGCGGGGATGCTGTCAGTTGCGTCATCCCATTCGATATGGGCCATGCTGCCCATCATCAACATGGCGACGTAGATCAGTGCACCTGCCGTGGCATACGCGGGAATCATGCCGGCCAGCGGTGCGAAGAACATCGCCGCGACAAATAGCAGACCCACTACTACCGCCGTCAAGCCGGTGCGACCACCCGCGGCGACACCCGCGGCACTCTCTACATAACTGGTCACTGGCGGTACGCCGACCACTGCCCCAAATACGCTCGACGCACTGTCTGCCTTGAGCGCACGGGACAGGTTTTCGATGCGGCCGTCAGCATTCACCAGGTTGGCGCGCTGGGCGACGCCCATCAGGGTGCCGGCGGTGTCGAACATGTGCACGAAGAGGAACGCCAGAACCACGGCGATCATGCTGACGTTGAACACCCCGGCGACATCCATGGCCATCCAGGTTGGCGCCAGGCTCGGCGGCAGCGAGAACACGCCGCCGTACTCCACCAGGCCCAGACCCCAGCCGGCGAGAGTGACGGTGATGATGCTGATGAGGATGGCGCCGAACACCCGGTGGTAGCTGAGCACGGCAATCATCAGGAAGCAGATGGCTGCCAGCAGCGGGCCGGGTTCGTTCAGGTGGCCGAGTTTGATCAGGGTGGCCGGGCTGTCGACGACGATACCCGCGGTCTTGAGGCCGATCAGTCCGAGAAACAATCCGACGCCGGCGCCCATTGCATGACGAAGGCTGACCGGGATGCTGTTCAGCAGCCATTCGCGCACGCGTGAAAGGGTCAGGAACATGAACAGCACCCCGGAGACAAATACTGCCCCCAGCGCCGCCTCCCAGGTGTAACCCATGGTTCCGACCACGGTGTAGGTGAAGAAGGCGTTCAGGCCCATGCCGGGTGCCAGCCCAACCGGCCAGTTGGCGTAGAGCCCCATCAGCAGGCAGCCCAGGGCGGCGGCTATGCAGGTGGCGACGAAGGCGGCACCATGGTCGATTCCGGCGTCGGCCATGATGTTGGGGTTGACGAAGATGATGTAGGCCATGGTGATGAAGGTCGTCAGGCCGGCGATCATTTCAGTCTTTACGGTAGTGCCGTGTAGCTTGAGTTTGAAAATCCGCTCCAGCCAGCTCGTTTCGAGCGGTGGGGCAAGATCCAGCGTAGGTGCGTCGGATTTGCGGCTTTCCACAGCGTGTACTCCTCAAGTCTTTCTTGTTTTTCAGAGCTGGTCCTGCACGATCACTCGGGGCTCTGCGAGGGAAGGGTTGGCAAGGCGACCGACTCGAATGTTGACCTTTGAGTCAGGAAGTTGCCCGGTGGATTATGCGTTTGTATACAAAGAATGCAAATACTGTTTTATTAGGTGTGCGCACATTAGAGGTGGCGGGCGCTATAACGGAGATCGCCGCCTGCAGAAATGCAGTTTGCTGTGTACAATGCGGCAATACCTTTAGCCGTTAATTTTCTACCCAGGACTTGCCATCGCCCCACTGGCTGGTATTACAGTCGAGGTCCGATAGGCGAATCTTCGTGCGCGAGTGCCCATGAACGAACAGCTACAACCCCTCAAGAAAGCCCCGCGGGCCGGCAAGACCGGTGGCCGCAGCGGTACCCAGGATGACATCGTCTACGCGCATATCTTCGAGGCCATTCTCGAACAGCGATTGGCGCCGGGTACCAAGTTGAGTGAGGAAGCCCTGGGCGAGATCTTCGGCGTCAGCCGCACCATCATCCGCCGCGCCTTGTCGCGTCTGGCCCATGAAAGTGTGGTGTTGTTGCGCCCCAACCGCGGCGCCGTGGTTGCCAGCCCAACCGTGGAAGAAGCGCGTCAGGTGTTCTTTTCCCGGCGCATGGTGGAGCGGGCGATCACCGAACTTGCCGTGCAGCACGCCACCGTCGAGCAACTGAACGAACTGCGCGTGATGGTCCGTGAAGAGCGCGACAGCTTCTCCCGCGGTGACCGTGGCGCCGGCATCCGTCTCTCCGGCGAGTTCCATCTCAAGCTGGCCGAAGCCGCCGCCAACGCGCCGCTGGTGAGTTTCCAGCGCAGCCTGGTGTCGCAAACCTCGCTGATCATTGCCCAGTACGAAAGCGGCAACCGCTCGCACTGCTCCTATGACGAGCACATGCAGTTGATCGATGCCATCGAGGCCCGCGACGCGACCCTGGCGGTGAACCTGATGATGCATCACATGGATCACATCGACAGCAAGCTCAACCTCGACGAGGAAAGCGCCTCGGACGACCTGCACGCAGTGTTCTCGCACCTGCTGCAGAGCAAGAAACGCGGTGGTTCGGTCTCGGCCAAGAGCTGATAAGCGCCACCAATGAACACGGGGCCAGTCCCCGCAAGCCTGAGTGAAGGCTTGCGGGAACTGGCCCCGTGTCGTTTCCGTCAGGAAAGATCAGCGCTGGTGCACGCAGTTCCCCGCCGCAAAGGTCTGGCGAATGGTGCGGTCGTCGCCCAGGGTGGTCAGCACGAACAGGGTTTCCTCGATGCTGTTGGACTGTTGCAGGCGGTAGTCCAGCAGCGGCGTGGCCTTATAGTCGAGCACCACGAAGTCGGCGTCATTGCCCGCCCGCAGGCTGCCGATCCGGTCATCCAGGCTCAGTGCGCGAGCGCCGCCGAGGGTGGCCAGGTACAGCGACTTGAAAGGATGCAGGCGAGTGCCCTGTAGCTGCATGACCTTGTAGGCCTCGTTCAGCGTATTGAGCAGCGAGAAGCTGGTACCGGCGCCGACGTCGGTGCCCAGGCCCACCTTGACCTTGAACTGCTCGGCCTGCGACAGGTTGAACAGACCGCTGCCGAGGAACAGGTTGGAGGTCGGGCAGAAGGCGACCGCCGAGCCGGTTTCGGCCAGGCGCTGGCATTCGGCGTCGCACAGGTGCACGCCGTGGGCGAACACCGAGCGCTGACCCAGCAGCTTGAAGTGGTCGTACACATCCAGGTAGCCGCTGCGGTCCGGGAACAGCGATTTCACCCAGTCGATTTCCTTGAGGTTCTCGCTCAGGTGGGTGTGCATGTACAGGTCCGGGTATTCGCCCAGCAGTTGCCCGGCCAGTTGCAGTTGTTCCGGGGTGCTGGTCGGGGCGAAACGCGGGGTTACCGCGTAGTGCAGGCGGCCCTTGCCGTGCCAGCGCTCGATCAGCGCCTTGCTCTCGGCGTAGCCAGATTCGGCGGTGTCGGTCAGGTAGTCCGGGGCGTTGCGGTCCATCATCACCTTGCCGGCGATCATCCGCAGTTCCAGGCGCTCGGCTTCTTCGAAGAAGGCGTTGACCGATTCAGGGTGAACGCTGCCGAACACCAGGGCAGTGGTGGTGCCGTTGCGCAGCAGCTCTTCGACGAAAATCTTCGCCACCTTGTCGGCATGTGCCTTGTCGGCGAACTGGCGTTCGCACGGGAAGGTGTAGGTGTTCAGCCAGTCCAGTAGTTGCTCGCCGTAGGAGCCGATCATGCCGGTCTGTGGGAAGTGGATATGAGTGTCGATGAAGCCGGGGGTGATCAGGCTGTCCTGGTAATGCACCACTTCGATGTCGGCCGGCAGCGTCGGCAGCAGGTCGCTGGCGTGGCCGAGGCGGCTGATCTTGCCGTTGTCGACCACCAGTAGACCGTC
This sequence comes from Pseudomonas sp. 5P_5.1_Bac1, assembly GCF_025466015.1. Lineage (NCBI taxonomy): Bacteria > Pseudomonadati > Pseudomonadota > Gammaproteobacteria > Pseudomonadales > Pseudomonadaceae > Pseudomonas > Pseudomonas sp. 5P_5.1_Bac1. The sequence continues at coordinate 64,197 of NZ_JANLNX010000081.1, forward strand.
TTCGAAATACTCGAAGGAGGCCTCGATGCCGACTTCGGCCGGGTCGGCGACGCTGTGCAGGATGGCGGATCGGTAGGCTTTGCGGGTTGCGCTCATAACACTCTCGTCAAATGGCGTGGCTGCGCCGTGAGGGCGGCAGCAGTTGGGCGATGGGTTCAGCGTTCGCGGCCGGGTTGTGCAGGCCGAAGCTGGCGTTATAGGTGGCGATGATTTCGGCGGCGATGGACACGGCGATCTCGATCGGCAGCTTGCCCTTGACCTCGGCCAGCCCCATCGGGCAACGCATGCGTTGCATGCGCTCGGCGTCGAAGCCGCGGTCGCGCAGGCGATGTTCGAATTTGGCGCGCTTGGTCTTCGAGCCGATCAGGCCGAACCAAGTGAAGTCATTGCGCTTGAGGATGGCGGCGGTGAGTTCCAGGTCGAGCTGATGGTTGTGGGTCATGACGATGCAGTAGCTGCCGGGGGGCAGCTCGTCGACCTCATCCACCGGCTCCTCGCTGACGACTTTCCAGACGCCGGCGGGAATGTGCTCGGGGAATTCCTGCTCGCGCGAGTCGATCCAGCGCACCCGACAGGGCAGCGCGGCGAGCAAGGGTACCAGAGCGCGGCCGACGTGGCCCGCGCCGAACACGGCGATCTGCGCCTGCACCGCGCCCATGGGCTCGAACAGCAGCACCGTGACACCGCCACAGCACTGGCCGAGGCTGGCGCCGAGGCTGAAGCGCTCGAGGTGCGGCGATTCACGGCCTTCGGCGAGCATCTCGCGGGCGATGTGCATGGCCTTGAATTCCAGGTGCCCGCCGCCGATGGTGTCGAACAGACGGCTGGCGCTGACCACCATCTTCGAGCCGGCATTGCGCGGGGTCGAGCCGCGCTCCTCGATGATGGTCACCAGGACGCAGGGCTCGCCCTGTTCCTGCAATTCGGCGAGGGCGTTGATCCATTGGTGCATGATTTCTGATCCTCTTCAGGATTCGATGTCGCCCCTTGTGTAGGAGCGAGCTTGCTCGCGATGGCGCCTGTTCGATCGCTATCGCGAGCAAGCTCGCTATCGCGAGCAAGCTCGCTCCTACGGGGTAGGCGGCGTCAGTGGGTCACGGTTTCCACTTGCGGTTTTGCAACTGCCCTTGCCGCGACTACCTTGCGCATCTGCTCACAGCCCCACAGCACCCGCTCCGGTGTCGACGGCGCGTCGATCTGTGGATGCTCGCGGTAGTCGGCGATGCTCGCCACGGCGTCCTTGATCGCGCACCAGGCGGCGATGCCGAGCATGAACGGCGGCTCGCCCACGGCCTTGGAATGGAACACGGTGTCTTCCGGGTTCTTGCGGTTTTCCACCAGCTTCACCCGCATATCCAGCGGCATGTCCGCCACCGCGGGGATCTTGTAGCTGGCCGGGCCGTTGGTCATCAGCTTGCCCTTGGCGTTCCACACCAGTTCCTCGGTGGTCAGCCAGCCCATGCCCTGAACGAAGCCGCCTTCCACCTGGCCGATGTCGATGGCCGGGTTCAGCGAGTCGCCAACGTCGTGGAGGATGTCGGCGCGGAGCATCTTGTACTCGCCGGTCAGGGTGTCGACGATCACTTCGACGCAGGCGGCGCCGAAGGCGAAGTAGTAGAACGGCCGGCCACGCGCCTGGTTGCGGTCATAGAAAATCTTCGGCGTCTTGTAGAACCCGGTGCTCGACAGCGATACCTGGGCGAAGTACGCCTGTTGCACCAGCGTCTCGAAGCTGACGATCTCGTCGCGGATGCGCACGTGACCGTTGCGGAATTCCACGTCTTCCTCGGTGACCTTCCACTGCCGCGCGGCAAACTCGACCAGGCGTTTCTTGAGGATCTCGGCAGCGTTCTGCGCGGCCTTGCCGTTCAGGTCGGCGCCGCTGGAGGCCGCGGTCGGCGAAGTGTTCGGCACCTTGTCGGTGTTGGTGGCGGTGATCTGAATACGGTCGAAATCGACCTGGAACACTTCGGCCACCACTTGGGCGACCTTGGTGTTCAAGCCCTGGCCCATCTCGGTGCCACCGTGGTTCAGGTGGATGCTGCCGTCGGTGTAGATGTGGATCAGCGCACCGGCCTGGTTGAGGAAGGTCGCGGTGAACGAGATGCCGAATTTCACCGGGGTCAGCGCCAGGCCTTTTTTCAATACCGGGCTGTGGGCGTTGAAGCGGCGGATCGACTCGCGGCGCTCGGCATAGTCGCTGCTCGCTTCGAGGTCGGCGGTCATTTCCTCGATCAGGTTGTGTTCGACGGTCTGGTAGTAATGGGTGACGTTGCGCTCGGTCTTGCCGTAGTAATTGGCCTTGCGCACGTCCAGCGGGTCGCGGCCCAGATGGCGGGCGATATGGTCCATCACTTCTTCGATGGCGACCATGCCTTGCGGGCCGCCGAAGCCACGGTAGGCGGTGTTGGACGCGGTGTTGGTCTTGCAGCGGTGGCCGTGCACCGTGGCATCGCCCAGGTAGTAGGCGTTGTCGGAGTGGAACATCGCGCGGTCGACGATCGAGCCCGAGAGGTCCGGCGAATAGCCGCAGTTGCCGGCCAGGTCGAAGTTGATGCCGTGCAGGCGACCGTTGTCGTCAAAACCGACGTCGTACTCGACGTAAAACGGGTGGCGCTTGCCGGTCATCATCATGTCTTCGACGCGCGGCAGGCGCATCTTGGTGGGCTGGCCGGTCAGGCGTGCAACCACCGCGCACAGGCAGGCGGGGCTGGCAGCCTGGGTTTCCTTGCCGCCGAAGCCGCCGCCCATGCGGCGCATGTCGAGGACAATCTTGTTCATCGGCACGTCGAGCACTTCGGCGACCAGTTTCTGCACTTCGGTGGGGTTCTGGGTCGAGCAGAACACGATCATGCCGCCGTCTTCGGTGGGCATCACCGAGGAAATCTGGGTTTCCAGGTAGAAGTGTTCCTGGCCGCCGATGTGCAAAGTGCCTTGCAGACGGTGCGGGGCGCTGGCCAGGGCGGTAACGGAGTCGCCGCGCTGGTGGGTGTGGCTGTCCAGCACGAAGTGTTTCTTGCGGTACGCCTCGACCACGTCGAGCACCGGCTCCAGGTCTTCGTACTCGATGATCGCCGCCATCGCCGCGCGGCGCGCAGTGTCGAGGTCACGGGCGGCCACGGCGAGCACCGGTTGGCCGAAGAACTCCACCTTGTCGATGGCCAGCAGCGGGTCGCCGGCCACGACCGGGCCGATGTCCTTCAGGCCCGGAATGTCTTCGTGGGTGATGACGATACGCACGCCTTCGAAGGCGTAGCACGGCGTGGTGTCCACCCTGAGGATGCGCGCGTGGGCGCGGTCGGCGGTGCGGGCGTACACGTGCAACTGGTTGGGGAATTCCAGGCGGTCATCGATGTACACGGCCTCGCCGGACACCTGTTTGTCGGCGCTGTCGTGCTTGACGCTGCGACCGACACCGGTGGTCAGGTCCTGGGCGAACAGCTCGGCCATTTCCGCCTGGCTCTTGGGCGCGTGGTGGTTAGACATAATCGGTCACCCGGGTCTCGATGTGCGGTGTTTGCAGTTCGATGAAGTACTTGCGCAGCAGGTTCTGCGCGCCCAGCAGGCGGTATTCCTTGCTGGCGCGGAAATCCGAGAGCGGTGTGAAGTCTTCGCTCAGGGCCTGGCAGGCTTTCTCCAGGGTGGCCTGGTTGAACGGCTTGTCGGTCAGCGCGGCTTCACAGGCGCGGGCGCGTTTCGGGATCGCCGCCATGCCGCCGAAGGCAACCCGGGCGTGCTCGATCACACCGTTGTCGATGCGCAGGTTGAAGGCGGCGCACACCGCGGAAATATCGTCGTCCAGCCGTTTCGACACCTTGTACGCGCGGAAGACCCAGTTGGCCTTGGCTTTCGGCACGATGATGCGCTCGATGAACTCGCTCTCCTGCCGCGCGGTGATGCGGTAGTCGATGAAATAGTCTTCCAGCTTGAGGGTGCGGGTGCTGTCGCCCTTGCGCAGGACGATCTGCGCATCGAGGGCGATCAGCAGCGGCGGCGAGTCGCCGATCGGCGAGGCGTTGCCGATGTTGCCGCCGAGGGTGCCCTGGTTGCGGATCTGCAGGGAGGCGAAGCGGTGCAGCAACTCGCCGAAGTCCGGGTATTCAGTGTGCAGGGCTTCGTAGCAGTCGGTCAGCGGGGTGGCCGCGCCGATCTCGATGCGGTCGTCGAAATGCTCGACGCGCTTGAGTTCGGCGACGTTGCCGACATAGATCATCACCGGCAGCGTCCGGTGGAACTGGGTCACTTCCAGCGCCAGGTCGGTGCCGCCGGCCAGCAGCCGGGCTTCCGGATGCGAGCCGTAGAGATCGGCGAGGTCAGCCACGGTCAGCGGCACCAGGCAGCGCTTGTCGCCGCTGTTGAGTTCTCCGGTTTCCGTCGGCGCGATGGCCTTGAGGCGGGCGATGGTCTGCGCCTGGGCGGCGTCGAACTGGTCGGGCTGGGCTTGGCAGCAGGCCTGCTCGGCGGCGGCGAGGATCGGCCGGTAGCCGGTGCAGCGGCACAGGTTGCCAGCGAGGGCTTCGTGGGCTTTGTGCAGGTCGGGCTGATCGCTGTTCTTTTGCAGGGCGAACAGAGACATGACGAAGCCCGGCGTGCAGAAACCGCACTGCGAGCCGTGGCAGTCGGACAGCGCCTGTTGCACGCTGTGCAGCTTGCCCTGGTGCTTGAGGCCTTCGACGCTGATCAACTGTTTGCCGTGCAGCGACGAGACGAACGTCAGGCAGGAGTTCAGGCTGCGGTATTGCAGGCTGTCCTGGCCGTTTTCGTCAGTAATGCGTTCGGCGACCACCACGGAGCACGCGCCGCAGTCACCACTGGCGCAGCCCTCCTTGGTGCCGGTTTTACCCAGGTGCTCGCGCAGATACTCGAGTACCGTCAGGTTGGGGTCCAGGGCATGCTCACTGCGCAACTCCTGGTTCAAGAGAAACTGGATCACGGAAGGGCCTCACAAGCGAATTATTGTTGTTGAGCGGACTGAGGCGAAATGTATTCAGCCTTGACTTTCCGGTCAATGATTTTCTGACCTGTAAGTCAAGAAAATCCATTCGGCCGCTCTCCCAAAGCGCTAATCCCTGTGTTTCAGTTAAGCAGGCTTTCTGTAGCTGAATTCCTAAATAGACGAGTGAAACGACTGATGCGGGCTGTTGAAGCGTCAGCTAGCCTTGTGGGGATCCTTTCGCGAAGGGTGAAGCGCGCACGGCGGGAGGCCGTTCCAGAGGGGGAGAGCGTGTTGTAGGAAAAGCCTCGCAGGGATGACGGCTCCAGCATGCTGGCAGTGGGCATTTGCGTTACACTTCCGCGTTTTTAGCCGTTCAACGATTTTGAAGGAAAACCATGACGTTCAAGGCGCCGGACAGCCTCTCCGAGCAAATTGCCCACTACCTGGCCGAACGGATCATCCGGGGTGAACTCAAGCCTGCAGAACGCATCCAGGAACAGAAGGTCACCCAGGCACTGAATGTCAGCCGTGGCTCGGTGCGCGAAGCCCTGTTGATTCTCGAACGCCGTCATCTGGTGACCATCCTGCCGCGCCGTGGCGCCCACGTGACCGTTCTCAACGAACTCAACGTGCGCAGCCTGTGCACCCTGATGAGCGAGCTGTACATCCTGCTCGGCAATGCCGTCGCCACGCGGCGCACCAGCGATGCCGAGCTGGCGCCGTTCCTGGCCATTCAGCAGCGCCTGCAAGAGGCTTGCGCGCGTCAGGACATCAAGGCCTTCGTCGAAGAGAGCTTCGCGGTGATGCGCGCCGCCTATCCGTTTGCCAACAATCCCTACCTGCAGGAAACCGTCGAGAACCTGCAGCCGGCCATGAGTCGCACCTATTACCTGGCCCTGGACCAGCGCAAGGCGGAAATGAACGACTTCCTGGTGCTGTTCACCGAATTGCTGCAGGCGGTGGTCGCCGGTGACCTGGCGCGAATCCGCCAGGTGCTCACCGAGTACTGCGGACGCAGTTGTGAACTGGTGCTGTCGGCCCTGGTGACTGACTGACCATGCGCCTGAAGTGCATTCGCCTGGCGGGGTTCAAGTCGTTCGTCGACCCGACCACCGTCAATTTTCCCAGCAACATGGCCGCGGTAGTCGGCCCTAACGGCTGCGGCAAGTCCAACATCATCGATGCGGTGCGCTGGGTCATGGGCGAAAGCTCGGCGAAGAACCTGCGCGGCGAATCGATGACCGACGTCATCTTCAACGGCTCCACCAGCCGCAAGCCGGTCAGCCAGGCCAGCATCGAACTGGTCTTCGACAACAGCGACAACACCCTGGTGGGCGAATACGCCGCCTACGCCGAGATCTCGATCCGGCGCAAGGTCACCCGCGACGCGCAGAACACTTACTACCTCAACGGCACCAAGTGCCGGCGCCGTGACATCACCGATATCTTCCTCGGCACCGGCCTGGGCCCGCGCAGCTACTCGATCATCGAGCAGGGCATGATCTCCAAGCTCATCGAGGCGAAGCCGGAAGAACTGCGCAACTTCATCGAGGAAGCCGCGGGCATCTCCAAGTACAAGGAGCGCCGCCGCGAAACCGAGAACCGCATCCGCCGCACCCACGAAAACCTCGAGCGCCTGACCGACTTGCGCGAAGAGCTGGAGCGCCAGCTCGAACGCCTGCACCGGCAGGCCCAGGCGGCGGAGAAATACAAGGAATACAAGGCCGAAGAACGCCAGCTCAAGGCGCAACTGTCGGCCCTGCGCTGGCGCGCGCTGGACACCCAGGTCAGCCAGCGCGAAAGCGTTATCGGCGACCAGGAAGTGTCCTTCGAGGCGCTGGTGGCCGAGCAGCGCAACGCCGATGCGAGTATCGAGCGGTTGCGCGATGGTCATCACGAACTGTCCGAGCGTTTCAATCTGGTCCAGGGCCGCTTCTATTCGGTCGGCGGCGACATCGCCCGGGTCGAGCAAAGTATCCAGCACGGCCAGCAGCGCCTGCGCCAATTGCAGGACGACCTCAAGGAAGCCGAGCGCTCGCGCCAGGAAACCGAATCGCACCTGGGGCACGACCGCACCTTGCTGGCGACCCTTGGCGAAGAACTGGAGATGCTCGACCCGGAACAGGAAATGACCCTGGCCGCGGCCGAGGAAGCCTCCGCGACACTTGAAGAAGCCGAAACCACCATGCACGGCTGGCAGGAACAATGGGACAGCTTCAACGCCCGTTCCGCCGAGCCGCGCCGCCAGGCCGAGGTGCAGCAGTCGCGCATCCAGCAACTGGAACACAGCCTCGAACGCCTGGCCGAGCGCCAGCGCAAGCTGGGCGAAGAACGCGATCAGCTCAGCGCCGACCCGGAAGACGCGGCGATCCTCGAGCTGGCCGAGCAAGTTGCCAGCAGCGAACTGCTGCTGGAAGACCTGCAACTGGAAGAACAACAGTCTGCCGAGCGCCTCGATCACCTGCGCGAACGCCTGCAACAGGCCACCCAGGCCCAGCAGCAGGCGCAGGGCGAGTTGCAGCGTCTTGGTGGTCGTCTGGCATCGCTGGAAGCCTTGCAACAGGCTGCGCTGGAACCTGGCAGCGGCGCCGCCCAGTGGCTGCGCGAGCATGGCCTGGAGCAGCGCCCGCGATTGGCCGAAGGCCTGCGCGTCGAGCCGGGCTGGGAACTGGCGGTGGAAACCGTGTTGGGCGCCGACCTGCAAGCGGTGCTGGTGGATTCGTTCAGCGATCTGGGCTTCGACGGTTTCGACCAGGGCGAACTGCGCCTGCTGGACGCCAGCCTTGGCGCCGCGCAGGTGCCGGGTAGTCTGCTGGACAAGGTCGAAAGCGCGGTGGATCTGTCGCCGTGGCTGGGCCGGGTCAAGCCGGTGGAGAGTCTCGATCGGGCGCTGGCGCTGCGCGGACAACTGGCCGAGGGCGAGAGTCTGGTCAGTCGCGACGGTTATTGGGTCGGCCGCAACTTCCTGCGGGTCAGCCGTGCCAGTGATGCTCAGGGCGGCGTGCTCGCCCGCGGCCAGGAGCTGGAGCGTCTTGGCCTGGAACAGGAAGAACAGCAAGCCCGGCTGGCGCAACTGGACGAAGAACTGAACGACCAGCGCGACCAGCAGCGCCAGCTTGAAGACGGCCGTGAACAACTGCGCCGCCGTGCCCAGGACGAAGCCCGCCAGCAAGGTGAGCTGAAGGCGCGCCTGTCCGCTGGCAAGGCCCGCGCCGAGCAACTGGGCCTGCGTCGTCGGCGTCTTGAAGACGAACTGGCGGAATCTGCGGAGCAGCGTGGGATCGAGCAGGAACAACTGGGCGAGTCCCGTTTGGTGCTGCAGGAAGCGCTGGAACTGATGGCTCAGGATACCGAGCAGCGGGAAATGCTCCTGGCCCAGCGCGACGGCTTGCGCGAACACCTGGACCGGGTGCGCCAGGAAGCGCGTCAACACAAGGATCACGCCCACCAGCTCGCGGTGCGCCTCGGCTCGCTGCGGGCCCAGCACGATTCCACCCGCCAGGCCCTGGAACGCCTGGAGCTGCAATCCGAGCGCCTGAGCGAAAAGCGCGAACAGTTGAGCCTGAACCTGGAAGAGGGCGAGGCCCCGCTGGAAGAGCTGCGCCTCAAGCTCGAAGAACTGCTGGAAAAGCGCATGAGCGTCGACGAAGAAATGCGTCTGGCGCGTCTGCACATGGAGGATGCCGACCGCGAGTTGCGTGACGCCGAGAAGCGCCGCAGCCAGGCCGAGCAACAATCCCAGTTGCTGCGCGGCCAGCTCGAGCAGCACCGCATGGAATGGCAAGGCCTGAGCGTGCGGCGCAAGACCCTGCACGAGCAACTGCATGCCGACGGCTACGACCTGGACGGCGTGCTGGCGACCCTGACCGAGGAGGCCAACGAACAGGAGGCCGAGGCCGAACTGGAGCGCCTTGACGGGCGCATCCAGCGTTTGGGCGCAATCAACCTCGCGGCAATCGAGGAATACCAGCAACAGTCCGAGCGCAAGCGCTACCTCGATGCCCAGGACGCCGATCTGGTCGAAGCCCTGGACACGCTGGAAAACGTCATTCGCAAGATCGACAAGGAAACGCGTAATCGTTTCAAAGATACCTTCGATCAGATAAATGCCGGTTTGCAGGCACTTTTTCCAAAAGTTTTCGGTGGCGGCAGTGCGTATCTGGAACTGACGGGCGAAGATTTACTCGATACAGGGGTAACGATCATGGCGCGCCCGCCAGGAAAGAAGAACAGCACTATTCATTTGCTCTCCGGCGGTGAAAAAGCGCTGACCGCCCTGGCGTTGGTATTTGCCATCTTCAAATTGAACCCGGCACCGTTCTGCATGCTCGATGAAGTCGATGCACCGCTCGACGATGCCAACGTCGGCCGTTATGCGCGCCTGGTAAAAGAGATGAGTCAGACCGTGCAGTTCATCTATATCACCCATAACAAGATCGCCATGGAAATGGCCGATCAACTGATGGGGGTAACCATGCACGAGCCAGGCTGCTCGCGGCTGGTGGCGGTGGATGTGGAGGAGGCGATGGCCATGGTCGACGCCTGATACGAGATATGAAGCACGAACCCGGGCTAAATGAACCTGTCCGTTGCGACAGACGGTGTAAAGTTATCTTTGGTCGTGCTAGCTTAATGTCAATTTTTCGTACGTGGGTAAAACGTCAGTCAGAACATAGAGTTGGCGCCACGTTTTAAAGGGTTTTAACCCTTTTATTTTTCAGCATTTTTCACAGAGGCACGGGATTACATGGAAATCGGTCTGCGCGAATGGCTGATCGTCATCGGCATCATAGTCATTGCCGGTATTCTCTTTGACGGCTGGCGTCGCATGCGCGGCGGCAAGGGCAAGTTGAAGTTCCGTCTGGACCGCAGTTTGTCCAATATCCCGGATGAAGAAACCAGCGCCGAAGTATTGGGGCCACCCCGCGTACTGGACACGCACAAGGAGCCGCAACTCGACGAGGATGATCTGCCGTCCATGAGCGCGCCTGCACGCGAGCCAAAGGCCGGCAAGGCCAACAAACGCGGCAAACGTGGCACCGAGCCACAGCAGGGCGACCTGAACCTGAGCGCCGATTCGCGCGAGCCTGATCTGTTCGGTGACATCGACGACGACTTCCCTGCGGAAAACACCAAGACCACCGGCTACGGTTCCGCCAGCGAAGGCAAGGAACTGCCGCAAGTCGAGGAAGTGCTGGTGATCAGCGTGATCTCCCGCGACGATGGTGGCTTCAAGGGCCCGGCCCTGTTGCAGAACATCCTCGAAAGCGGCCTGCGCTTCGGCGAAATGGACATCTTCCACCGTCACGAAAGCATGGCGGGCAATGGCGAAGTCCTGTTCTCCATGGCCAACGCGGTCAAGCCGGGCGTCTTCGACCTGGACGACATCGACCACTTCAGCACCCGCGCCGTCAGCTTCTTCCTCGGCCTGCCGGGTCCACGGCATCCGAAGCAGGCGTTCGACGTGATGGTCGCCGCCGCGCGCAAACTGGCCCACGAGCTGAACGGCGAATTGAAAGATGACCAGCGCAGCGTCATGACCGCCCAGACCATCGAGCACTACCGTCAGCGCATCGTCGAGTTCGAGCGCCGCGCCCTGACCCAGAAACGTTAAGAACAATGGCGGGCATGCCCCGCCAGCCTCACCGAAACATGCAAGAGCAGCCCCGGCTGCTCTTTTGCTTTGCACGAGAATCCCGCCATGAATGCCGAAACCCGAATCCTCGAACTGCGTGCCGAACTCGACCAGCACAACTACCGCTACTACGTGCTCGATGAGCCCAGCGTGCCGGATGCCGAGTACGACCGCCTGTTTCGCGAACTGCAGGCGCTGGAAGCTGAGCACCCGGAACTTGTCAGCGAGGATTCGCCGACCCAGCGTGTGGGCGGCGCGGCGCTGTCTGCCTTCAGCCAGGTGCGTCATGAAGTGCCGATGCTCAGCCTGGGCAACGCCTTCGAGGAGACCGACCTGCGTGAATTCGATCGCCGCGTGGTGGAGGGCCTGGACCTGCCGGCTGGCGACCTGTTCGGTGGCGGCTCGCCCGTCGACTACAGTTGTGAACCCAAGCTTGATGGCCTGGCCGTGAGCCTGCTGTACCGCAACGGTCAACTGGTGCAAGGCGCCACCCGCGGCGACGGTACCACCGGCGAGGACATCAGCGTCAACGTGCGCACCATCCGTAATATCCCGCTCAAGTTGCACGGCACCGGCTGGCCCGAAGTGCTGGAAGTGCGCGGCGAAGTGTTCATGAGCAAGGCCGGCTTCGACAAACTCAACGCCGCCCAGGCCGAGATCGGCGGCAAGACCTTCGCCAACCCGCGCAACGCCGCTGCCGGCAGCCTGCGCCAACTGGATTCGAAGATCACCGCCAGCCGCCCGCTGGAATTCTGCTGCTATGGCCTGGGCCAGGTGTCCGAGGCGATCGCCGACACCCATATCGGCATCCTCGAAAAGCTCAAGACCTGGGGCATGCCCATCAGCCGCGAGTTGCGACACGCCGCCGGAATCGAGGAGTGCCTGGCCTACTACCATGACATCGGCGCGCGACGTAACGATCTGCCCTACGAGATCGACGGCGTGGTGTTCAAGGTCAACAGCCTGGCCTCCCAGCGCGAGTTGGGCTTCCGCGCCCGTGAGCCGCGCTGGGCCATCGCCCACAAATTCCCGGCCATGGAAGAACTCACCGAAGTGCTCGATGTGGAATTCCAGGTCGGCCGGACCGGTGCCGTCACGCCGGTGGCGCGGCTCAAGCCGGTCAAGGTGGCTGGCGTCACCGTGGCCAATGCCACGCTGCACAATATGGACGAAGTGGAGCGCCTGGGCGTGATGATCGGCGACACGGTGATCATCCGCCGCGCTGGCGACGTCATTCCGCAGGTCATGCAAGTGGTCACCGAGCGGCGTGACCCGGCCAGCGTCCGTCCGGTGCAGATTCCCACCGAGTGCCCGGTGTGCGGCTCGCAGGTCGAGCGCACGCAACTGGTCAAGCGCAGCAAAGGCAAGGAAACCGTCAGCGAAGGCGCGGTGTACCGCTGCGTTGGCCGCCTGGCCTGCGCGGCGCAACTCAAGCAGGCGATCATTCACTACGTCTCGCGCCGCGCCATGGACATCGAAGGCCTGGGCGAGAAGAGCGTCGAGCAACTGGTGGACGAGGGCCTGATCGCCTCGCCGGCTGATCTGTATCGCCTGACCTATGAACAGGTGGTCGAGCTGGAAGGCTTCGCCGAAGTCTCCAGCAACAAACTGCTGGCCGCCATCGAAGACAGCAAGCGTCCGGGTCTGGCGCGCTTCATCTATGCGCTGGGCATCCCTGATGTGGGCGAGGAGACCGCCAAGGTCCTGGCTCGCTCGCTGGGCTCGTTACAGCGCGTGATGAAGGCGTTGCCGCAGGTGCTGACCTACCTGCCGGACATCGGTCTCGAAGTTGCCTACGAGATTCACAACTTCTTCGAGGACGAGCACAACCGCAACGTCATCCAGCAACTGCTGGACTGCGGCATGCAGCTTCAGGACGAAGGCGAACTGAGCGCCGAGTTCGCCGCCAGCACGACCCTGGCCGGAATGATCGCCAAGCTGGATATTTCCTCGGTCGGTCCCACCGGCGCGGAAAAGCTGGTGGCCAAGCTGGGCAGTCTGGAAAAAATCATCGAAGCCGACGGCATCGACCTGCGCCAGGCCCTGGCGGCCAAGCAGGCCGAAGCCGTGCGGGAATTCTTCCTGATTGAAGCCAACCGCGAACTGGCACGTGCCATCGAAGCCCAGTTGCTGGAGTTCGGCATGCACTGGGCAAGCGAGAAGAAAGTTGCTGAAGGCTTGCCCCTGGCCGGCCAGACCTGGGTGCTGACCGGTACGCTGGAGCGCATGAGCCGTGATATCGCCAAAGACAAACTGGAAAGCCTCGGTGCGAAAGTTGCCGGTTCCGTGTCGGGCAAGACCCACTGCGTCGTCGCTGGCCCCGGTGCCGGCTCCAAGCTGGCCAAGGCCAGTGAATTGGGGGTGAAGGTGATGGACGAGGACGCATTCGTGGCCTTTTTGGCGGAGCAGGGCATCAGCGTCTGACTGGCCAGCGGGACAAGTCATTGAGAAATGATGGTTTTTTCTCGCGCTGGAGGTTGTAACTCCCTCTCAGACCGGTACAATGGCGCGGCTCGCCACTTGGCGAGTCGCGTAGTGGTGGCCCCATCGGTCCCCCCGCAACGATTACCCGTGAACCTGGTCAGAGCCGGAAGGCAGCAGCCACAGCGGGAACATTGTGTGCCGGGGTGTGGCTGGTGGGGCCGCCTCCATTCTATAAGTCCTTGAATTATCAAGGATTCTTCGCAAGAAAATCCAGAAGTGGACCAGCGTCTAGGCACACCTTAGTGGTGCGCTATGAGCAATATGCTATCGCTTGGATGTCCTCATTTCCACTTCTTCTCAGTGACACCTCCACCCCCGCATCGTTGAATTTCAGCCTGCTTCGATGAATCCGAGAGTTGTCATTTCCTTGTGGTGGCACAAGGATGTCATTTTGATCTCCTTTTGGTATGTTCATACACTCATAATCTCCCCCCTGAGAGCTAGAGTGATGGACTATTCTTTCGATGATTTCTGGCCAGAGAAGTTGGCCGGCCTACAGAAAAACCCGGCGCTGGCCCCTTTGGCTGGTTGGGATGGGAACCCACCCCGGCTTGAGTCCTTTGTTGCAGCGAATGTCGCCCCTCGATCGGATTACAATAATCTGAAAGAGCGTGTTTGGTTGATTGCTGCTCCTGGCGCCGTAGGCAAGTCGACCTTGGCAAAGGAGATTTGTGCTCAGACTGGGGCGGTATATTTGGATCTGGCCGAGGCATCTACTGTTGCCGGAAACTATTTAGTAGGTGGCTTGGTCTACACTAATCTACTAACCCCGTGGGCTGCGGGGACCACTGCGGTTGTTATTGATGCACTGGACGAAGCACGGCTACGAGTTACGCAGGCTGGCTTTGAAGACTTTCTCGCTGATGTGGCAAAAGTCGCAGAGATGGGTAAGTTTCCTATTATTCTTTTGGGGCGAGTTGGGATAATTGAAGAGGCTTGGCTGATTCTTAACGAAGGATCAAAAATATCGCCGCCTATTCTTGATATTTCGTTTTTTGATGCTGAACAAGCGAAGCTATTCGTAATGGCTCGACTTGATGCCCTTGCTAGTTCCGAGGGGGTGAAGTCAGAGTACGCGCACTTGAAGAACGCATTGGTTAACCATAGGCAGGTTTATCATGATGCGGTAACTCAAGTTATTCAAGGGATAAGTGAGCTTTCTCAGGCGGACGCGGATCGCTTTGTCGGGTATGCTCCTGTTTTGGACGCCGTTGCAAAAGTTATCGCTTCTGAACCCAATCCTGCACGCATCAGAGAAGATTTGGAGCGAGTCCTTGAGGGTGAGGTATTAACCAGCTTGGCTGATCAGATTCTTGTTCGCGAATGTGGCAAACTCACAGCTCAACTAAAGAACACGAATTCGGGATTCCCGGATGGGCTTTACGAGCCAAGTGAGCAGTTGCATCGATTGTCCTGCCTTCTCTTTAATTTGCCTGCGCCACCGGTGCCTAGTTCAGTGTCCCCAGGCTTGATACCGGTTTATGAGGAAGCAGTAAAGAACCTTCTGCCGCAGCATCCTTTCTTAAGTGGCGATGGACGTAAAGCATCTAGCTCGATATTTGAGGCGGCGATCGTATCTTATAGTTTGAAGAGTCGATTGATGGAGTTGCGTAGCAATGCAGTGCGGTATGTCGCGTCTGCTACACATACATCAAACCCGTTTCTGATAGACTTCTACCTTTCACGTAATGAGCATAAGCATGTACCTGCCGAGCACATCGGTATAGTTTTCGATTCGGTGGCGTCGAAGGCCAGTGGTGGGGATCAAGTTAGGCTTTATGTTGGCGAAGGGGAGGATGGCTCTTTAGAATACGAGATCGTTTTCCAGCGTGAAGATGGAAAGGTGAACACGCATCATCTTGTTTCACCTGAGACCGGCGTGATTACCCTCGCACGCAAGATATCCGGAGTATCGGTTGACTGCGAGTCGAGAGATGTATCCCTAGGGTCGGGAGGGCAGCTTGAACTTATTGCCCCTACCGCGATAAAGTGTAAGGAGCTTAAGCTCAACTGTGATCAGCTTATTGTAAAGTCTGATTCTCGAAGGCAGGAAGAGGTTGTTGTTTTAGAGGCGGAATCATTGAGCCATGGTGGAACCATCGCTGCTCCAGTTGTGAGGGCTGGTGTGCTGTTCAGTGTAGCTTGGCCCGGTGCTGAGACTTATCCATGGTCCGCATACTCTGCTCTGGATGACAAGAATGAACCCGCCCATATTTCTGAGGGGTTGCGTACATTAAGGCGGCTAGTGATGGCGTTCCGCTCTCACAGTAAGGGGCAGCTTGCAAGGTTCAGAGATAAGATTGATCACTATCGGATGCTGAAAGGGAGGGTTGGTGAAGCGCTTCTTCAAAAGTTGATTGACGACAATATCATTTGGACGGAAGGAGCTATGTATTGTTTAAATGCTAATGAGCTTGGCGCTAAAGTTGGTATTTCGTTCCAAGATGCTCAGGCTAAGCGATACTCGCAGGCGACGAAAGACTATTTGTCTGAGTTGAATTTTTAATCTGTTACTTGCCGGTCCATTGCGTCGGCAAGCTGGCAGGGTTTAAGTGGCAAAAACTACTGTTTTAGATTCAGGTGGTGCTTAACACGAGTTGCGTGCGGCCTTGCGTATCGCCTGCCATAATCTGGAAATATTCCAGGCATAAAAAGCCGCCCGAGAAGGCGGCTTAATTGTGCTTGTTATAGCGGGCGGCTTTGTCGATTTGTCTGTCGCGGTCTCAACGCGGCTCTGATCGTAAGCTAGCTAAGTTCTGATTTATGCCCTCAGCATTTGTGTCTAATATTCTGAGAGCTGCCAAGACGCTATCGTGGACCTGGGTCGATCCTCGCTGGCTCACCCACAACGACACTTCTTCCAGGGCTGCTCTGAGAGCTGTCTGGTTCATCAGTAGCAATTCCAAGGTGTCGGCTACCAAGTCGGTCTTGTCGTCCATTTACGCTTCCCCAGGGGCTCTTATGGCGCCTCAGGCTGACTGAGACAGCTCCCGCTTGATACGGTAGACGGTTGCGACTCCTACGCCAGCGAGCTTTGCAATCTCGTCCATCGTCAAGCTGCCCCGCTTCAGCAACTCAGCCACCGTCTCCCACTTCCTCTGATCGCGGCCTTTACCGTCGACCTTCTCTCCACGGGCACGCTTGTTCTCCAGCCCCTGCTTGATCCGCTCTACGCACTTCTCCCGTCCAGTCGGGCGATCGTAGCCATCAGGTCGATCAGCATGCTGTTGATTACGTGCATCACTTGCCCGGTGATTCCCTTGTCGTTCACGAGCATATGGCTGGTGGGCAGATCGGCCACTAGCGACAGCTTAAGTTGCTTCACTGGATCGCTGAAGTAGCTCCGCCGCTAATTGATGCAGACGCCCAGCAGGCCACGGCTTCTGTAAGTACACAGCGTTTGGTTGCGTTGAGACATGTGAGTGTCGATGGTAGCCGCTGGCTATGATGATCGGAATCTTGGGGTCTTTCCGATTTGTCAGCCAGGCCAGTTCCCAGCCATTGATTTGACCGGGGGTCTGAACATCTGTAACCAGTAGGCAAATCTGCTGATTTTGAAGTGCCATCAGTCCTTGGTCAGCAGATTCAACAGCGATTATCTCCCGCCCAAGATCCGAAAGGACTTCCTGCAACAGAAATCGTAGGACGGGATCGTCTTCGACGATGAGGATGGAAGCCGATGTTCTTATGGGCGTTGTCATTGGTGCAAGGCTTCAGCAAGGGGCTGTAGGCTCGGAACGCTGTAGGTGGAGATTTGAACTATTACCTGATGGAAACGGTAGGAGGCCAAACACAACGGACAAGAGGTTGAGGTGTTAGCTTCGTGCCACCATTTAGACAGCATTGTCGGCTAGGCGTTCGAAAAATTTCCATTATCGTCGAGATATCTGAGAAATGACGGTGGCTTCTGGCCTGTGCGGTTCTGGAGGTGGGTCGGTCGAGACTCGAGTCCACTTCTCTCGCTCAATGGCTCCGACACGTTCTTTGATGTACGGAATTCACTGCACCTTTGCCTCCACGTCAGCTATAAGAGCTGATGGAGAGCATCCTAGTGCAGCAGCCAGCCTGAAGATGACTGTGATGGTTGGCTGGTTTACGCCTCGCTCGATCAGGCTGACATAGTTTCGCTGTATGTCGGCTTCCAGAGCCAACTGTTCTTGGGTGAGCCCGGCGAGCTTTCTTCGCTCCCGTAAGACCTTGCCGAATGCCAAACCTGCGTCCACACCGAAACCCTTTTCTTAGAGGGGTGAACTCTCGGTCGTAGAGATCTGCGGGTCTTCACAGTATATTGTGAATTTGATCGCTTCCGTGGCACCATGCTCGTCGCTGCGGATTGGTGCTCCACCGCTGTGTCCGTCAGGACATGGCCAATTGCTGATCAAGCCTGGAGGGGGAGGTCAGGGACGAACAGTCCAGAGTAGGGCTTGCTGGTCGCTGTGTGAACTTAGGAAAAGGCGGTGAAGGCACTGACCCAAAGACGCTTGCTTAAGGCGAAAGCGAACATTGTCATCGAGGGAAATATGAAGGCTCTAGATTGGATTGGCGTGATATGCCTGGTTCCCGTGGTACTGATTGCGGGCTCTTTTATAAGGAATAAGGTGATTGGACCAGTCGGGTGGGCTAAAGATGATGTTGAGAAAGCACTTCGGATGAAAATGAAAGACCCCGATTCGATGGAGATCCGTTCATCTTATGTAGTTAAACGGCAAACAGAGCTTGGCGAGGAAATATCTATCTGCGGCTTTGTTGATGGTCGAAACAGCTTTGGTGCTTACTCTGGTCCTGTTAGGTTTGCATCTAAAAGCCTTTCAAATAGAAAGTATGGTATTTTTGAAACGTCCATGGTTAAGATGGAAGATCCGTTGGAAGCAAGGCAGTTTCATGATGCGAACATGCTTTCAAACTTTGAGCATGTCTATTGGAATAAGTATTGCGTAGATTCGTCGCATCCAGCTTTAACTGTAAGCTCCATAGCACAGGATTAGAATATCCTGCTACGCAAACTAAAGTGGGTCGGCATCTAACCCAAGCGCCGACACACTGGCTACTGGCCGGCAGGAAAACAGAATATCGAAGACAACAAAAAGCCGCCCGAAGGCGGCTTCTTTCTATCTGGCTTACGGTCTTTCTGACTCACGGTCTTACGGTCTTTCTGAATTTCTTACTCTCGGTCTTACGGTCTTTCTGAATTTCTTACTCTCGGTCTTTCGGCCTTACAGTCTTTCGGTACTACGTACCGCATTTCTCCCTTGAGCTTACAGGCCGGCTGGCGGCATTTCAAGGGGTTACGAAATCTTCAAAACCTAGCCACCAATGGGGCAGTGTTTAATGTCGCTGGAAGCTCCACAGGAAGCCCTACAGTACGATTTCAGAATATCGACGGGGTGTGGAGGCCTGCTTGGCTAGGTCGCTGAAATCGCTTCCTAGGGGCTTGCAGGGCTCACAGCAGCCTTGCTTATTTCCAAACCTAGGCGGTGCATCATCCTCATGACAGCCGTTGGCGACCATTTACCACCGCGTGCAGTGGGTATGTTGCGTGCAACCAGGCAATCAGCTACTGCCTGTAAGCTACCGGCTCCCTTGAGAACGCATAGCTCGATGGCGTCCTTGACCAGTGCTGCACGGTCGTCTGCCTGCTGACGCTGTGTATCGTGCCCCTTCGCCCTGTTCAACTTACTACGGCCTTTGGCGAGAGCCTCAGAGCGATTGCTGATCTTCTTCACGGCATCTGCATCACCGCCAGCGGCACGGGCTTCTAGCGACTTGAGAGCGGCCTTGGTGCGTTCGCTGATGAAGCGGCGTTCTTGTTCAGCCAGTACGGCGTAGATATGAAGCTGGAACGCATCGGCGGTTGGCATTGTGGCTACGCGAAACTGGTGGCGCTTCATTAGCCCGGCTATGTGTTCAACGTCGCGGCTCAGCCGGTCGAGCTTTGCCACCACCACTGGATGCCCGGTTGCGAACGCCTTGGTCGCTGCCGGACGTTCCAGCGGGTGAATAGAGCCTGAGACGCCCACGTCTTCAAATTCTGCTACTACCACCCAACCTTGCTGCTCGGCAGCGAATCGGACGTACTCTCGCTGGGCATCAAGACCCAGGCCGGACTCACCCTGGCCTTTGGTAGAGACTCGGTAGTAAGCGACAACTTCCATGCTGGTGAACTCGGCTAATGGTGATAGACGAATTTTACATCTGTTAGAACGACCGATCAACAGGTGTAAATTCATTTTGGTTCGAATCATTGCTCATATGGGGGCGGATTCCATAGATCAGAGCTAGTTCGCTACCATCTGTCCCATATAGCCCCGCAGGGTTGGTGTCTTCTCATTGAGCGAATAGGCGATGCAGCAACTGCGTAAAGACAATCACTACGTTCCAAAACTCTACCTAAAACAGTGGGCGAAGGATGGCCAGATCCCAACATACCGGCTATTAGTCCCCAGCGAAAAAGCCCCTCTGTGGAAGCACCAGTCTCTGAAAGGAATCGCGTTTCATCAGCACCTCTACACATATGTAATTGGACAAGAGGAAACAGACGAATTCGAGCGGTGGCTGGATAGTGAATTTGAGGGGCCTGCGGAGCAGGCGATTCAGAGAGCCGTTAAGGGCCAGCAGATGTGCCCCGAGGATTGGAGGCGCCTTGTTCGCTTCGCGGTAGCCCTGGATGTACGAACGCCAGCTCGTCTGCGTGAGTTTCTCCAACGCCAAAATGAGACTCTGCCTGCTCTGATGAATAACCTCGTTCAGCAATCAGTTTCCAGATTGGAGAGTGCCGCTCGCTTAGGAAAGCCACTGCCTGTTCCATGTGAGGATGTCGATTCGCTTGCTCCCTTCAGCATTACCATTGAGGAAAGGGGGGATGGAACTGGAAAGCTGAAAGCGGAAGCGCATGTAGGCCGGCGGATGTGGGTTTGGCAGATGAAACACCTGCTTACCGAAACGCTTGGCAAGCTACCTACCCATAGGTGGACTATCTTGCGGCCCCCATCCGGTATGTCATGGCCAACCTCCGACAATCCGGTGATACGGCTTAACTACCAAGACTCTAGAAACTACGATTTTAAAGGCGGTTGGGGGGTCAAGAACGGTGACATATTGCTTCCCTTGGGGCCAAAGCACCTGCTTTACACCTGCATGGGTAACAGGGCTAGACCAAGAGGAAGTGTGCTTGATTTAACCAGTGCTGGGCTTATCCGAAGGATGATCATCGAGCATGCTGATCGCTACGTTTTTGCAACGGAACCTGGCGACATACACTTGATTCGTCCGCGTCTAGTGTGTCCAGCAACGTTCACTGCTGAGCGTGCAGCTTGGCAAAATTGGCACTCACAGCAAAGTGAGGCGGAAAGAGCTTTCGGGAACTGACTGGGAGAGACTGACTAAGCCGAGCCGTTTCGGTTGTGTAAAGAGGGGGATGTCTCAGCTCCGCATTGGTAGGTTTGGTCGCGGTCTTATCGTTGGCTGCTTCCGAGACCGTTCCCATGATTAGCTGAAACTGACGCAGGCTCTTTCACCTGTATTATTGTGGAGATTGTGTGATTGGAGCGATTTGCTTAACCCGTACTGAGCATAAGCCCCGTGATTAGGGGCTTTGCCGTCTCGCTAAACTACTTCGGGCACAGCGATGCCGTCTGCCAGGGTTAGTTCAGGCATTAGTTTATGATGGTTTTCTTTTGCCAGTCCGACCGGGTGAAGAGTATTGCTATTCGTAGAGCTTATGCAGCCTGTTCGAGAGCATCACGCACATCAGTTATCGAACCGATCCAGTCATCACCCTTGTTGATAGGCTGAAACCCAAAGCGTTCTGCAAATCTTGCAGAGGCTTCAGATGTTGTGGTTTCAATCGCAATTTTGTCGTATCCAATCTCTGCTGAAAGGTCTACGAGCATAGTCAACAGTTTGCGGCCGTGTCCTTTCCGCTGCTCCTTGAAGTTGATTCTTGCGATAACCAAGGTGTCTCTTGGCCAAATCGTCTTCGGGTGGGGGAACAGTCTGAAGTAAAGATCGTATTTTGCAGTTTCAGCTTTTACCGTTCTGCCATGGCCTGGGTGTAGGATTCTCTTAACCCATCTTTCAGAGTAATCAAAGTTCTCCATCAAGTAGGGGAGTAGTTCGCAGAGTAGGCGGTCGCAACCCTGTTTTGCGTACTCATGCCAATCATCTTCGTGAGCAGTTGGCTCTGGCTTTTTGATATTCACTGACATACTCCCGGTGGCTTGATTTGATCTTCAGGCTAGCGAGCGGTTCGCAGTTCTGTCAAGCACTTGGATGAGCTTTTCTGAGGGCGGGAAGGGGTGAATACATACGCGTCTTACAGTTAACTCGTACACGCAACCAATGCTCTCTCTTGCACGAAGTGTTGGTCTTTTCTTTTGGCAAAGCAACCGCTGTTTATGTATTTCAAAAACTCCACAACTAGCGCGTTCGGCTCCTCCCAAAAACTAAACAACTTCCCAGGGTCGCTCAGATTGACATCCATTATTCTTGCCGTCTGCTTCGAGCTGTCTGATCTGTTGAGAATTCATGAAGCAGAGCTTTGTCACATCAACTGTCAATGCTGTTTGGGGATGGGGTGGGCATATGCACCGGGTTACAACTCCGTGGTCAGCATCTCAGACTCGTCCGACAGTACCTCTACAAGCCCCAATATACGGGGCCTCCACAGAGCTACCACCCCCTAGCCCTGTAGGGTAGCCAAGGGTAGGGGGGTGGTAAGGTCGGACAATACGTCTCTGATGGTCCGCTCTGATACACGCCATGCTGATGCCATTCCTTCAGTTGTCTCATGTTGGCGATGCTTCAATACATAGTCTCTAAGGGCGATCTTGTCGTCTGGTGTAAGTGGCAGGATCTCTGGAGTCTTTCGTTTGGCGATGATTGAGTATATGTCGATAGGGGTATCATATTTTAATCTGGCGTA
The DNA here is from genome assembly GCF_025466015.1 of Pseudomonas sp. 5P_5.1_Bac1. Classification (NCBI taxonomy): domain Bacteria; kingdom Pseudomonadati; phylum Pseudomonadota; class Gammaproteobacteria; order Pseudomonadales; family Pseudomonadaceae; genus Pseudomonas; species Pseudomonas sp. 5P_5.1_Bac1. The sequence goes on from NZ_JANLNX010000081.1 coordinate 86,172, forward strand.
GTACTGATTCAATCGCCCATCGGTTGCTGGATAGAAAGTTGTTTCTTCTGTGCTGGTAGGTGTAAAGCTAGAAGAGATAACGCGTTGAATAGTGTTCGACTGCTTGTGTACTGCGAAATAGTTCAAGGGTGTTTCCAAGTGGGTAGGGCGTTCAGCTCGCCTCTGGTGATTGTGAATACGCACTGACGAGGTCAGCCAAGGCTGCCTCTTCGTCTAATAGGTCTTGTTGGATTTTTGCCAGTGCTGCTGCTTCGGCTGCTGCGGCTTCAGCTTCTGCTGTTTCTACTTTGGTTGCAGCAAGGGCTTTCTCTTCACGACGACGCTGAATGGATAATGTGATCTCAACTTGGCGAGCTGTCTCGGCTGCGTTTAGCTCATATCGATGTTTTTCGTAATCGGCTCGTACTTCATATGTTAGCGTGCGAAGCTCAGACTTAATCACCTTATCTGGCTTTCGCAACTGGGCTTTGAAGTCGAGGGTGTCGTATCGGGCATTGACGAGGGTATACCCCTTTCGCCATTCTTCCTGCAAGTCGAGCAGGGCGAGATGAAGAGGCTTCTTACACACCCACTCGATATTGGCAGCGGAGTCTTTGAAGAACAGCCCTTGAGCGTTAGCGTTGTAGCGTGCAACCTTCTGCTCTATCAACTGGCTTAGCTCTGCTTCATCATGCTTGAAGAACTCGACGACCTTCTCGCCATATGAATATTCTGTGCTATTCATTGTTGGGGTGTTTCCTGTTGTTGTGGTTCATTGTTTGTTGCTTCCTGAGCAAGATACTGTTGTTCTAGCTGGTCTCTGGTGGTTACATTGTTTGCTCTATGGTTTCTCGTCTGACAGGTTGAGCTGCACCAGCGGGAACGGTGTGACCGACTGTAGTAGGTCTTGTTGCAGTGGTCGCAAGACTTTCGCTGCAATGGATAACTCTTTTGCATGTTTATACTCTTGTTTGGGTAGATGTTTCTTAGTGGCAATAGAAAACCCGTCACTCATTGCGAGCTTCGGGTTAGTATCTATTGAGTTGTCTTGCTGCGTACTGTTCGTTTGTACGCTATTGCCCGTTGCAGGCAACGATTTAAACTGGTGGCCAGTTCCGTTCAATTAATACTAATCTTACCACGGTGGTAAGGTTGTCAAGTGCTTCAGGCTCTATTTGGAAACTTTATTTTCAGGGGGGCTTGTGGTATGTCTCGTGTTTTGGTTTCTGTTTTGATATGTGCCGTTAACAGCCTGTCAGTGTGCCCAAGTAGTGATGCCTTGCTCAAAGCACTATACTATGTAGTAGGTGGGGATAGCCTTACGCTACTATAGGTCCTGCACGGTGCGTGTTAGTGTGTGACGTCTCGTCACGAGTTAAGACCCCTTCTAGGTTGGTCTAAGCTAGTGGGTGGGCGGTGGTGCACCACACTGCTTTGTACAGTTAGAATCAATATATGATGCCTCACGGCATAGTGGTAATAGAGAGGGGGCAGGAGCGAAAGCCCCCTTACTGCTTGGTTTTAAGCTGTGGTTATATGTAACGTCCCGTTACGATGTTATGTAGCACGAGAAGTCTATAGAGTTGAAAGCAAGACCAAGAATGGGGGGAGGGGTTCACCCCTTTCTTCCCCTGCATAATAGAGTTGTTATCCCGTGCTTCAAGCACAGTTGTTTCTGTTGTGGCGTAGGCGCCACAAGTAAACAACATCTACCACTCTTTGTACGGTATATAAAGTCAAGAGCCAGAGCGGGAGGGGGCTGCCCGCCCCATCTCTTCCATTAAAAATATAGAGATGTCATTCGTGCCCAAGGGCACAGGTTTATATATCTGACGTTGACGCCGCTAACAGTTAACTTCAGTAGATGAAATTTCTGATATGCGGTTGCATGTCCAAAATCTGCCATGCACTGAGTATGGTGGGCGTGAATGTCAGTTTCAGGACAAGTGAGACTGGTTCTCGGATGCGGTCTGTTGTTCAGGCTTTAATCCATCCCTTTGCCTCTACGAAATCAAGAAAAGCGTCCAGCCGGGAAGGTTCGGGGTAATACTCCGTAGGCTTTTTCGATACTCGGTCCCCCTTGTGATGTGTGCCATTAGTAACCGTGACATCGGGGGTTCCTTCCAAGGCATCAACGAGAGTGGCTGTTCTATGCAAGAGCTTTTCTATGGGCTCTGGGCCGTAATCTCGGAACGCCAGCTTTAGCAGATACTGTCGCACTGCGTAGCATTGCTTCCTTCGACCAAACCCGCCCTCTTGGCCGTCAGCATCTTGTGAGGTGCCGTGAAAAACCATGTATTCATTTACATACTCATCCACCCTGCTCATCAAGTCGGTAGCTGCGCTTATCAAGAATTCGTTACTTACCCGTGGGTTGCCTTCATCAATCCAGTCGGGTAGAAAGAACGCGCTGCAACCTAACTCATGTGCTTGTTCATGGACTTTCTCTTTCACACGTTTGAGGTGGTCGGCGGTGTACTTACTTTCATATCGGCCTTTTGACGTGCTCCATGTGCTGCCATACTCTTTGTGTAGAATATTTCGCAGCTCATGGTCTCGGATACCTTGGGTTCGGATCGCTAGTGGAAGTGCTCGTTCGATAGATTTGGAAAACGGTGACTCAGCTCTCGAAATAGGGCTTCGTGTTCGTTTTGGTTTTGGTGTCCCTTTCACTATTTCTTTAACTTGCCGCTCAGTAAGTCCGGTGGCTGCTCTAATCTGGATTTGAGTCGCACCTTTCTTGCGAAGTTCGATGGCGGTCTGTTCTGCAATGGTCGTTTCAGTTGCTTCAGGTGTGGTGCTGGTTGTCATGACTCTCTCAGTAAACGCTCTCTGCTTCGCGTTGTGCACGATGCTTCGCGTACTTAGGTAGACGCTGTCGCAGATCATCTGCGAAGAAGTACAAGTCTTTCCCGTTATCCAGAATGGCTGAGAATTCTTCTTCAGTCAGGAACCCTGCGTAAGTTCGTTGTACCCACTCACGGTTTACACGCTCTGTGTAAGCAACGCTCAGTCGTACATCCGATTCTTTCCCGTAACCCGGCGAGTAGGAACAGGCATGCACCATCATTGTGCTGCTGTCATGTATCACCCACTCATCAGCGTGCAGTGCAATAGCAGAGGCGGCCGAGGCGCAAGTCATGCCGATTTCGACAACGATGTTTGCTGTACATTCATCCATGCGACGGCAGAGATAGTCGCAGGTCTCAAGGCTGCCCCCTGGTGAGAACAGCTGAATGTGGATTTCATCTTTAGCTGTTGCATCAGCGAGAATTTGAGTTAGCTCACCGTATTCGTCAATTCCTCCAATTGGCCCGGTTGCTGGAACAACGTATTGAGTGTATATCAGTTGCTTGACAAGGATGTTCTTAGAAGGGCCAATGGTTACAAAGCTCTGGGGTTGGGTATTATTCATTTTCTCGATTTTCATTTTTTGTTTCTTCAGGTTATGGGTTTTCGTGGCTCGGTTTAAATATTTACTTAGCTTGGTTGGTGGCGCATTGGTTTGTTTTACGTCCAGCGTGGTCGCTGCAATGATGCTGTTCCGTTGTGAATGCTCAGCTAGTTAGGGCACTGAATATAACTTGATGTCGGCGCTAGGGGGTGGCTTGCTCAGGTACGAGTCACCCCTGAATCATATATCGTATAGGTCGAATAATGTATTCGTCCAGGCGGAATGCAACTACTGTTCTAGCGCTATGTTGTTTTAAGCTATCTGTGCAGCAATAGATTTCTGTGTCCGTTTGGTTATTTACAGTCCGTTGCGGCCATGCTTCTCGATAAACTGTTTAAGCCAGATCAGTCCTTTTCCAGTTACAAGTGGAATCGGTTTGATATTACGATTCCCTTTGGAGTCCTTATAAAACCCCCACTCTACTTTAAAACGTCCGCAGTCCAAGTGGCGCTGGTATGGAAGATTCTTCTTGTAACCGCCTCCTGTAATAATCCCATGAGCGAGAAGGTAGTTTATGAACCGAATTTTTCCGGTGCCAAGAGTCTTGGCAGCGACTCCAAAGTTGACTGCATCATTTGATTCGTTCATGGCGTCGTAGAATTCAATTTTCTCAGAATTCATATCGAGCTCTTTCTGAAGTTCACGCACCTGCTCTTGGTGGTCGAATACAAATTGCTCCAAGATGGACTGCACCATGTTGGATCCCGAGATCATAATGTCTGGGTCGCAGCGATGCAGCTTGAAACAAGGTACTACCGTGCCTGTGCTATCGGTGAATTCAGTGAGGAATTTACTTGGGCAGAGATTAAGGATTTTAAGTGCTGTGTAAATTTCCGACATAATCTGATTGTGTGTTTTTCCAGCTAGCAGCGCCACTTCTGTGCTGTACACTGTCGTTGCTATTACCTGGTTGAGCTCAGCAATTACCTTCATCGGTGGCTGATGTGTGCTATAGCCTGGACGCTGTGAGGAAGCCCGGCGACGTTGGCGAGCAGTGATGTGCATGCTATGTTTCTGATTCATTATCTTACCTTATTTAAAGCAAAGCTCTCCCGTGCTCTATGTGTGAACATATATAAGTGGGAGAATATTATTGGTGTGTCTTGCCGGTGTGGGTTATATGCGGGTGGCTAATTCATGGGGGTTCTCCTTTGGTTTTGCATACAATTCGTGTGTATCGCTCGCTTCGTTCTTATGTCATGGTCTTTGCTCTTGTGTTTGGTTGCTTTTTGTATCAGTGCGGGATACAGTCTTCTTGCTGTTGGTCCGTCGTTGCTCTGTGTGGCGCCATCCTAGCGAAACGCTTTTTAAAGGCAAGTTTTTTATAAGTTTAGTTTTTGCTGTTCATGTGTATTGTTCCGTATTTGCTGGCTTTGACGGAAGTTTCCCCCCCTGGAACTTTCTTCTATCACGTAGACTACAAATGTTAATTTATAGTTGTTTGAGTGGTAGCTGAGCATCGACAGCGATGCTCGGTGAGTCGCAGTGCTGCCAAGGCGGCTAGTGGCATGGAAGCCTGTTCGTTATGGAGGCATGGATGTCGATATGCGTCAGGGCATCCGCTATGGCTTTAAGGTGGCTTCGGCTGCCGTAGATGCTGAACGTGACTGCACCGTCCTCGTGTCCAGCGATGCGTTTGATGAGAGAGTCCTGCACCCCGGCATCCCGTAGGTCGTCTATGAGCGTGTGGCGGAAGCTGTGGAAGGTCTTTCTGGCGTCGGTGATGCCGAGGCGAGTCTTGTAGCGACCGAACCACTTCGAAGGAGCATGGCCCAGCTTGCCTCGGACGGCTTCCAGTTCGGGGAATAGGCGATCAGCACCTGTGGCCCTGACGGACTCGACGTGATGCAGCAGGCCCAAGTCGATCAGGGCGGGGTGTAGGGGGATGATTCTCCGGCTGCTGGCGTTCTTCAGGTTCTGGCCGTCCCGGCTGTCGTCAATGCGTATGCACTGGATGCCCTGTTGCTCGATGAAGTCGTCTATCCGTAACTGGCAGATTTCCTCTAGGCGAGCTCCAGTGGCACGCCCCATGAGCGGCAACCAGTATCGCCACGGATGCTTGCGGCCTTCCTTTAATAACTGCTGCTGGTCGAGCAGGACGGTCAGGTCGTGCCGGTCGAAGGACAACCGGGCTTCCTTGGCCGATCCCGTCATCACCTTCATTCCCGCTAGCGGGTTCTCCGCAACGTAGCCGTTCGCCTTGCACCAGTTCATGAACGCGGTGAGCTTGCGTAGCCGGTTGTTCACTGTGACGGCAGTGATGGTCTTGTACGTGCCACCTGACTCCACGACCTGCTTCAGTGTCTTGCCCTTGAACTCAGGCCGTAGGGCGAAGTACTGCGGGCACAGGCTCAGCCGTTCCTTCAGCAGGCGGGCTTGTTGCACGTCGAAGCTAGAGGGAGGCATGTCACCCATCAGATCGAACAGATCAGCCATTGCCCGTTCGACTTCCTCGGTGCTGCCTTGGCGCCATGTGCCGCCGCGTTTCCCTTCTTCTATATATAGCTTCGACAGGGTGGCCAGTGTGGGGCCATCGCTTACCTGCTTCGCGGTAGCTGTTTGAGCTGGTCTTGGACTGAGCCGAACCAGTGGTGCTGGGGTGGCATCCCTCCATTCCCGACACAGCACACGAAGCGTTCGAAGGTCTGTTAAAGGGTGCTCGGAGAGGTGGGCATGCAGCCGCTGGACGAGAGACGTGGCAACGAACAAGGCACTTTGACGATGCCGAATATTCAGACTCAATCGCAGAGTGTTACACCTCGGGAAGAGGTGCTTCGGCAGCTTGAGATTCAGGTAGTAGAGCGCCCCGCGTTTGATAATGTAGGCCATAGGTGTGACACCAAAGTGTTACAGCAAAGTGTGACAGTGCTAGCCACACCCTTGGTATCATCTCGCCCGTGCATCGTATCCGCACGGTAGAACTATTGGAGTCCCATCAGCTTGAAACCCTTGCCCCATAAGGCCCGCAACGATTACCGAGCATCCGTGGATGCCACCTGGTCAGAGCCGGAAGGCAGCAGCCATAGCGGGAACATCGTGTGCCGGGGTGTGGCTGGTGGGGCCGCCTCCATTCCGGGGTCTGAAAGTCTCTCTGACCCTGTCGGCAACACCCTTCACCTGCGGATCAGGCTGCATCGCTTGTTCTGTCATTGCCTCTTTTCTGAGGTTTCTTCTCTCAATAAAAGTCAGTAAGCGTCCGGTGTTGAATCGGGATGTGTCCTACATTCGTGCCTGTCTTGACGCTGCCTTGGGTGAAAAGCGCGTCTGATCGGAATGGGGTAACTCTCTTTTTTTGCGGTCATGCGCTTGGCGGCTGACCTGCATCGCGAGCAGATAGGGGCCTTTGGGGCGCTGCTTGAGGGGGCGCCTATGGCAGAAAACGGCCCAGATTGTGTGAAAACATCAGCGATTGTCTAACCTCCTGATTATCGTGATCGTGGCAGGGACAATCATGAAGCGATTCATTGAGGGTGAGGTTCGGACGCCGTTCACATTGCTGCCGAAGTGTCTGGACGATTACGTAGCTGAAGAAAACCCAGTTCGGGTAGCAGACTTCGGCGCAATCCATCCAGGCAGAACTCCGTATTCGTATAGCCCCTGGGAAATGGAAGACGATAAAGGCGCATTGGCATTGACCGGGGCGGCCAAAGAGAGTCGAGGCCTATCCGGGCATCACAAACGCTTGCGGGCAGAAATTCCGAAGGGCGCAGCCATTGGCCAAGAAACCAGTGTCCCGTCCCTACAGGAATCAAACATGCGGAAAATTCTAACCGTCATGGCGATGCTGGCGCTTGCCGGCTGCTCTACCCATACCGGCCAGACTGGTCAGATGATCGTCGACTCCGCCAAGGACGGCGACGTTCTTGGTGTCGGAATCATGAGCGTTGCCCTGCCTTTCATGGTTGTCATGGATGTCGTCACCTTGGGCGACACCTCGAGCGACACCTCGGATGACGAAGGCACGGAAAACGTCGCCGCAGCGGCGGAACAATCGGCAACCACTTACACCGTGAGTCCAGGTCAGGAGCAGGTCGCGGCTCACTGCCAGGCAGAGATTGCTGCCCTGACACAGGCGAAAAGCTGTACCACCTATCCCCAGTTCTGCGGTCAGTACATAGAGGCCGCTCTCGGCGGGGCGAAAGACAACAATACGTGGTCCATGCACCCCTACGAAAAACGCCTTGGCCTCATCCAGTACGACATAGGTAAGCTCAATGAATGCGCCGCAGACGAGGCGTGCTACAGCACCGCCGCATACGGCAATGGTGATGCCGAGTACCAATTGCTCATGGCGTGCGCCAAGGACTATAAACTGAGTGCGCTCAAGGCCACCGGCAACCCTGACAATAAAGCGCCTGAAATCGTTGGCGGCGGCGAATCGGGTCTGACGTTCGCCTCCGGCGACTGCGAAACCCGCAAGCAAATCGTAATCAACACGAAGATCCCCGATAACGCCTCCGTCACCAGCAGCACCGAGACGGTAATGTTCATGACCAAGACGGCTATCGATATGATCGACGGAGGATGTCCTGGCGGCACCCCTCAACAGCGTATCGATGAACGCAAGCAATACCTGGACGCCTACAGCGCCGCCGAGGATGCATGCAACGCCGTGCAGTCCGGCGACCGAAAATGCGCGCCTCAGAAGCATTTCTAAATGCCTTTTTTACGATTCTTTGCCGGGTTGGTGGGCACACTACTGGGAGGGCAGAAATGAAAGGACGGACGCTGAAGGGACTGGCCGCAGGCGTTGTCCTGATGTTGGCGGGGTGTGCTGCATAGCCTGTACTGACCTGCGGGTTAGGCAGCATTGCCTGTTCCGTCGTCTTCTCTTTTCTGAATTCCTTTGTCCCGATAAAAGCGATGAATCCGTAATGGAATCTCACCAGTGGTTGTGCCAGATGGTTTTGGTGTCGCCTGCCGCCCTGAGCGGGTAAGGGGGCAGGCATTATCCTGCGGACCTTTTTTGCGGTGACTGATAGCCCTGTCAGAAAGATCCTGCTTAGCGCTCGGAATCCGCCTGCTTACCATCAAGCTGTCCTCTTGCAAGCATCTGTCCTTGGCCTTGGGAGCTATTTCCCGGGAGGTTTTGGACAAAGCAGAAGGACGCAGATTCATGGTGCTCGGCTACCTCATTCGCATTGGCGACAAGACCACCTGTGGTGGTCAGGTGCTAACCGGCGACAGCGAATTCATCATCGAGGGCTTGCCGTCGGCCCGTCAGGGTGACTCGGTGACGTGCGGCGTGACCGGGAAGACCTATCAGATCCACGGCGGCATTCCGTCATTTATCAACGAAGGCGTACTGGTCGCGGGAAGCCTGGACAGCTTCAGTGGCTGCCCGTGTTACGCCGGGTTGATTCCCTCGGACTTCGGCTTCTCTTACGAGTCCACCAACAGCGTCATGGCGCCGAGGCACAATCAGCCCTCGACCACGGCTTCGACCAGCCCGGCCAGTCCAGCCGGGGCAACAATCCTTCTCTAGCCACCAACAGGCGGTGATCGCCTCGGCAGCGGCCAATAAGTCGCGCTCGACAGCGTCTGGCAAACCACTGACGCCTGAACTGATCGCAGTCGCCGGTAGCCAGCACGACAATGGCTCGGGCAACAAGATGATATTCATCGGCCAGGCCGTGCGCGAGCTGGCCCAGTTCAAGCGTTTCAATCCTGCGTTGACTCGGGCGCTGGTGGTGTTCACGCCTTCGTACAACGAAGACATGCTCATTGAGGCACGCGGCTCCGCTGATGTTTATGGTGCGGACATCGTCGAAATCACAACGACTCAGGAATTCATTGACTATCTGAACCATGGAAAGGAGAGGCGGCAGTCGCCGATCGAGCACTCCATTTGGCGCGCCGGAGGGGTACTTTGAGTTTCTTCCAAAATAGAGCTTTGTGGATTGCAGTTCTGGTTTTCTCTCCGTTTCTGCTGCTTGGGGTCGACTATGGCGTAAGAGTTTTGACCAGCGTATATAAAAAAGACTTGGGCAACGGCGTGGTAATTTACGGTGATGACTATGTGAGAAGTGGTCTTTGGGTATTTGACTGTAAATATTCTCGCGCAATCAGTCGAGAGCGCTTGCCCGCACCATTAGCGGAGCTGAGTGTTCTGGAAACGCTAACGTTTGGGCAAATGTATTATTTCAATGGTCGTGATGTCGCCTCTGCCAAGGAAGCGATCACGGCTATAACTGCAGTGCCGGAGTGGCACAAAGACCTGCAGTATATTTATTCTGGCGTTGGCGCAACAAGCGGCGATATTGTAAGTCACAAATTTTTTGTGTTGGCGGATCACGCTGGTGTGAAATGGGCTGTAGAAGTCTCCGAGTCACTTCGTTTGAGTGGAAGCGCCCGATTCGTTTTAACAGGAAGGCCCTACAATCCAGAAACCTATGTTGATCACACCAAGGCAATTGAAGCGGCCGTGAAGAGCTGTCCTGCGCCGCAGCAAGGTTTGTGATCCTTTGCTCTCCGTCGCGGCGCGATTCTTTAATGACCTGGGGGCATATTTTTGAGTTTTTCCCAAAATAAAGGCTTGTGGATTGCAGTCATGGTTTTCACCCCGTTTTTGTTGCTTGGGGTCGACTATGGAATAAGGGTTTTGACCAGTGTATATAAAACTGACTTAGGCAACGGCGTAGTGATTTACGGTGATGAATATGTGAAAAGTGGTCTTTGGGTGTTTGACTGCAAATATTCCCGTGTCATAAGTCGCGAGCGCTTGCCCGTACCATTAGCAGAGTTGAGTGCGCTAGACGATGTGGCTATCGGGGAGATGAACTATTTGAGTCGTCGCGATGCTGGCTCTGTCAAGGAAGCAATCCGCGCTATTATTGAAAGGCCTGAGTGGTATGGGGATCTTCAATATGCTTACTCTGGGGGCGGTGAAAGCAGCGAGATCTGGAGTCATAAGTTCTTTCTTTTGACTGATCATGCGGGCTTCAAATGGGCTTTAGAAGTTGACCAGATCCTCCGTTTGAGTAGAACTTATCGCTTCGTTGTAACGGCAAGGCCCTACAACCCAGAAACCTACGTTGATTACACCAAAGCATTCGAAGCAGCCGTGAAGAGTTGTCCTGCCCCACAGTAAATTTCTGATCCACTGCCATTCGGTGGCGACTGCCAGCGGATTGGCCGCCCGGGAACATGGAATTCGGCGTACCCGAAGGTGCCCACGCGCACAGCCACCATGACAAGCTTGTGGGCTCCGGTCTTACTTATCCAGGTCAGCAAGAATGGCGTCGTACAGAGCCTTCCCTTTTTCCTTATAGCCAGGATCCTCGTAGCGCTTTTGCATCAGCGTCACCAGCTTTTCCATCGCTGGCTTCTGTTCCGCGCTGGGTTGCTGGCCGGCCATGATGCGTTGCCGGGCGTCCATGATCTGGGTGAATTCGGCGTCGGTGAAGTTTTCCTCGCTGTAGAGCGCAAGGATGTCCTGGCGCCCTTGCTCCAGGCTGTGGTGCTTCTTGATGGTTTCGCGGACTTTGCTCTCCGGAATGTTCTCGCGAAGCGCTGCAAAGCTTTTCACGGACTTTTCGGTCTGTTCGTCATAGGTCTTTTGAAAATCAAATCGCGATTCGACCAATTTTTCCCGATCACTTTTGCAACCCGCGAGCGCGGCGGCGAGGGTCAGTGCCACGCCCAACTTGTACAGCGACTTCATCGATTACTGCTCCCTATCGATCGACTGAATGTGTGGGGCGGGATTCTACCTGTATGGGGCGGGTATTGAGGCGGGAAGACCGCGGAGTTGAACTCCGCGGTCTTCATTCACATTGGTGGGCTCTCTGGCGGAGCCGTCAGCGCAACCGTGAGAAGTGCCCTGGACATTCGCATTTCCACCAGTGCGTCATTGAGCATTCCTTCGTGGTGCTGGTTGTGCAGGGCAAGTAGCGCCGCAGCGGCGAAGATTGCATTTTCGAGATGCTCCGCGGCGGTGCGGATGGCTTTCTTTTCAGGGGAAATCAGGGGTGGATCGGGGACGAGTTTTTTCATGGCGAATCTCCATATTTGATGAAGTCACCACGGGTCGCTGCTAAACGAGGGGGTGGCGACTGTACGCGGGTTAGCAGACCGGAAATATGGAAACCGGCGCACCCGGAGGTGCCCACGCGCACAGCCGCCATGACAGGCTTGCTGTTACGTCCATATTTCGGACTGCTAATCCGATCGTCGATTTGCGACGACCGGCGAAGACTAGGCAGCGTTTCCAGGGAGCGCAACAAGCTGGCAGGGGGCGGGAGTATGCTTGGGAAGTTGCCTACAAGAAAGCCGGATATCGGTGAAGTTTTTAGGCAAGTGCAACAGGATATTGGCCTGTTTTGCCAATCAGGACTTCATCGCTGGCAAGCCAACTCCCACAGGGTTCTATGCAGCCCTCAAGAGCGCTTTAGCAACGACACCTTCATCAACCGCTGAAACGTTGGACACGCCAAATGATCGTCCGCCGGGCACGCCGCCGCGTGCCGCAACCCCTTGCTCATCGCCTGCAAGCGCTTGACCTGCGCATCGATCTCGTCCGCCTTGGCCGCCAGCTTCTCGCGATCCACCTGCAGATTGACCAGCATCGCTCCCACTTCATCCAGGGAAAACCCCGCCGCTTGTCCTAGCGCGATCAAGGCCAGCCGATCTCCCACGTCCGCCGGGAACTGCCGGCGCTGTCCCGGTTTGGCCAGCGATTCGAGCAAGCCCTTCTTCTGGTAGTAACGCAGTGTCGAGGCCGGTACTCCGGTGCCTTTGGCGACGTCGGCAATGTCCATCGGCATGTCCTTGACTTGAAGTTGACTTCAACTTCTAAGCTGCGCGGCATGTTTCGTCAACGTGCCGAGGAGTTTTGCATGTCCATCCTTCTTTCCACTCTGCTGATCGGTATCGGCGCCACGCTGGTCATGGACCTGTGGGCCCTATTGCTCAAGCGCCTGGGTATCACCACCCTCAATTTCGCCATGGTCGGGCGCTGGGCGGGGCATCTGTTTCGCGGTCGTTTTCACCATGCGGCGATTGCCCGGACTGAGCCTGTGGCAAACGAATTGATGTGGGGCTGGATCATCCATTACGCGGTGGGTGTGCTGTTCGCCGCGCTGTTGGTGGCGGTGATGGGGCAGGGCTGGCTGCGGGCGCCGACGCTGCTGCCCGCGCTGTTGTTCGGCATTGTTTCGGTGATTGCGCCGTTTTGTGTCATGCAGCCGGCGATGGGCGCGGGGTTCTTTGCCTCGCGGACGCCGACGCCGGGGAAAAACCGTCTGCGTAGCCTGATGACCCACGGTGTTTTCGGTCTGGGGCTGTATCTGGCGGCGTTGTTGCTGACGTGCAGCCCTTGATGCCGCGATTTCCGGGCCCGAGACGGAATGGCAGGATGCAATTTTGCCCCCGCTCCGCTAGCATTAGCGATCTTCCCGCTCGTTCAGGCTGCGATGGTTTTTCATGAGTTATCAGGTTCTTGCACGTAAATGGCGTCCGCGCTCGTTCCGCGAAATGGTCGGCCAGACCCATGTGCTGAAGGCCCTGATCAATGCGCTGGACAATCAGCGCCTGCACCACGCCTACCTGTTCACCGGTACCCGCGGTGTCGGCAAGACCACCATCGCGCGGATCATCGCCAAATGTGTCAACTGTGAAACCGGCATTACTTCGACCCCCTGCGGCACCTGCTCGGTGTGCCGGGAGATCGACGAGGGCCGGTTCGTCGACCTGATCGAGATCGACGCCGCGAGCCGGACCAAGGTCGAGGACACTCGCGAACTGCTGGACAACGTGCAGTACGCGCCGAGCCGCGGGCGCTTCAAGGTCTACCTGATCGACGAAGTGCACATGCTTTCCAGCCACTCTTTCAATGCCTTGCTCAAGACGCTTGAAGAGCCGCCGCCCTACGTCAAGTTCATCCTGGCTACCACGGACCCGCAGAAGCTTCCTGCGACCATCCTGTCGCGTTGCCTGCAGTTTTCCCTGAAGAACATGACCCCCGAGCGTGTGGTCGAGCACCTGAGCCATGTGCTGGGTGTCGAGAACGTGCCGTTCGAGGACGATGCGCTCTGGCTGCTGGGTCGCGCCGCCGATGGCTCGATGCGCGACGCGATGAGCCTCACCGACCAGGCCATCGCCTTTGGCGAAGGCAAGGTGCTGGCTGCCGACGTGCGGGCGATGCTTGGCACGCTGGATCACGGTCAGGTCTACGGTGTGCTCCAAGCATTGCTGGAAGGCGATGCCCGTGCCTTGCTCGAAGCGGTACGGCACCTTGCCGAGCAGGGGCCGGACTGGAACGGCGTGTTGTCGGAAATGCTCAATGTGCTGCACCGCGTGGCCATCGCCCAGGCGCTGCCCGAGGCGGTGGACAACGGCCAGGGCGATCGCGAGCGGGTGCTGGACCTGGCCCAGGCGCTGCCGGCCGAGGATGTGCAGTTCTACTACCAGATGGGCCTGATCGGTCGCCGCGACTTGCCGTTGGCGCCGGACCCGCGTGGTGGTTTCGAGATGGTGTTGCTGCGCATGCTGGCGTTCCGCCCGGCGGACAGCGGCGATGCTCCGGGCACGACGCTAAAGCCAGTGGGAATCAGCCAGGCCACAACTGATTCCCCAGCGCCGGTGGCTCCGGTTGCGATTGCCGCACCAGCCCCCGAGCCTGTTGCAGCTCCAGCTCCAGCTCCAGCTCCAGCTCCAGCTCCAGCTCCAGCTCCAGCTCCAGCTCCAGCTCCAGCTCCAGCTCCAGCTCCAGCTCCAGCCGTCGAGCCGGAGCCTGCACCTGAGTCGGTTGCCGAGGTTCAGCCCGAGACCGAGCCCGAGCCGGTGGCGGAGAAAATCGATCTTCCGTGGGACGAGCCGAGCCCGGTACCGGCAGTTGAAGCCGCTTCGGAACCCAAGCCCGAGCCTGAAGCACAGCCCGAGCCGACCCCTGTTCCCGAGCCCGAACCCGCACCGGTCGCTACGCCAGCACCAGCGGCCGAGCGGTACGACGAGCCGCCGCCGGACGACCACAGCTACAGCCCAGCCGGCATGGATCGCGATGACGAGCCGCCGCTGGATGATGATTACTATGGCGGCGAGGTCGATCCGGCGAGCTACAGCTACCTGGACGAACTCGCCAGCGAACATGCTGCTGAGCCGGCTGCCGAGCCGGAGCCCGAACCGGCGGCACAGCCAGCGACCGGCCTGGCTCTACAATGGTTGGAAATGTTCCCGAGCCTGCCGATCTCCGGCATGACCGGTAATATCGCCGCCAACTGTACGCTGATGGCCGTGGACGGCGATCACTGGCTGCTGCACCTGGATCCGGGCCACAGCGCGCTGTTCAACGCTACCCAGCAGCGCCGCCTGAATGACGCGCTGAACCAGCACCTGGGCCGCAACCTGACGCTGACCATCGAGCTGATCCGCCCCGAGCAGGAAACGCCGGCCCAGGCCGCATCCCGCAAGCGCGCCGATCGCCAGCGCGAGGCCGAGGAATCGATCGAGAACGATCCGTTCATCCAGCAGATGATCCAGAAGTTCGGTGCCACCGTGCGCCACGATACTATTGAACCTGTCGATGCCCTGGCCAGCCAGGGCGAATAACCGGATACCCAGCGCCGCGCCTGGTGCGCGGTGTGCCAAGTAACTTGATACCGAGGTGATTCCCATGATGAAAGGTGGCATGGCCGGCCTGATGAAGCAGGCACAGCAGATGCAGGAAAAAATGGCCAAGATGCAGGAAGAACTGGCCAACGCCGAAGTGACCGGTCAATCCGGCGCCGGTCTGGTCAGCGTGGTCATGACCGGTCGTCATGACGTCAAGCGCATCAGCCTGGACGACAGCCTGATGCAGGAAGACAAGGAAGTGCTGGAAGACCTGATCGCCGCCGCCGTCAACGACGCCGTGCGCAAGGTCGAGCAGAACAGCCAGGAAAAAATGGGTGGCATGACTGCGGGCATGCAGTTGCCGCCAGGCTTCAAGATGCCGTTCTAAGACGCATCTGTTTCACCCGGTGGGAGCACGGCTGCAAGGCCGTCGCTCCCATCGTCGTTTCTCCCCATTCGATGAGTTGCCAGGCCTTTTACCATGAGCTTCAGTCCCCTGATTCGCCAGTTGATCGATGCCTTGCGCACCTTGCCGGGCGTGGGTCAGAAAACCGCCCAGCGCATGGCCTTGCAGTTGCTCGAACGTGACCGCAGCGGCGGTGTTCGTCTGGCCCAGGCCCTGAGCCAGGCCATGGAAGGGGTCGGCCACTGCCGGCAATGCCGCACCCTCACCGAGCAGGAGCTTTGCCCGCAATGTGCCGATCCACGGCGCGACGACACGCTGTTGTGCGTGGTGGAAGGGCCGATGGATGTGTATGCGGTGGAGCAGACCGGTTACCGCGGTCGCTACTTCGTGCTCAAGGGGCATTTGTCGCCGCTGGACGGGCTTGGGCCGGAGGCGATCGGGATTCCGCAGTTGATGGCGCGGATCGCGGAGCAGGGCACCTTCACCGAAGTGATCCTGGCGACCAACCCCACCGTTGAAGGCGAGGCGACCGCGCATTACATCGCGCAGTTGCTGGCGGACAAGGGCCTGGTGGGCTCGCGGATCGCCCATGGGGTGCCGCTGGGTGGCGAGTTGGAACTGGTGGATGGCGGGACGCTGGCGCATTCGTTTGCGGGGCGCAAACCGATGTCGCTCTGAGTCTGACGCGGGCCCCGTAGGCGCGGATTTATCCGCGAACGGCGGTGAAGCGGTCGCAGAGTCTGAGCCACGAGTTTGTCTGGCACACCCGGGGCTCAGGTTTTATGGCCGCTGCGCGCCCAATCGCGGATGAATCCGCTCCTACCGGGCGGCGGCCTGCGTTATCGGGGGATCAATATTCGCTCAGCGAAAACTCGGTCAGGCAGAAGGTCGAAATCCCGGCGTCCTGCAGTTTCTGCGAACCGCCCAGCTCTGGCAGGTCGATGATTGCCGCGGCTTCGAACACCGCCGCGCCCATGCGCCGGACCAGGTTCGCGGCGGCCAGCAGGGTGCCGCCGGTGGCGATCAGGTCGTCGAAGATCAGCACGGCGTCGCCTTCGCACAGGCTGTCGGCATGCACTTCCAGGAAGGCTTCGCCGTACTCGGTCTGGTAGCACTCGGAAATCACGTCGGCCGGCAGCTTGCCCTGTTTGCGGAACAGGATCAGCGGCTTGTTCAACTGGTGGGCGATGATCGAGCCGATCAGGAAACCGCGGGCATCCATGGCGCCGATATGGCTGAACTCGGCCTCGACGTAGCGCTCGATGAACTGGTCGGCGACATGGCGCAAGCCCCGTGGCGACTGGAACAGCGGGGTGATGTCACGGAAGATCACGCCGGGTTTGGGAAAGTCCGTAACCGGGCGGATCAGGGATTTGAGGTCAAAGCTTTCGCTGGGCATGGAGCGGGTATCCTGAAAGGCAAAACGCCCGCCAGTATACCCGTTTGCCGAGGATTTCAGGCTTCCAGTGCGCCACCGGCCAGCGCGCAGAGCTGGATTGGGTCGAGAATCCGCACTTCCTTGCCTTCGGCTTCGATCAGGCCGTTCTGCTGGAAGCGGGTAAACACGCGGGACACGGTTTCCACCGCCAGGCCCAGGTAATTGCCGATTTCGTTGCGCGACATGCTCAGGCGGAACTGGTTGGCCGAGTAGCCGCGGGCGCGGAACCGCGCGGAGAGGTTGACCAGGAAGGTGGCGATTCGCTCGTCGGCGGTTTTTTTCGACAACAGCAGCATCATTTGCTGATCGTCGCGGATTTCCCGGCTCATCACCCGCATCAGTTGCCGGCGCAGTTGCGGCAATTGCACCGACAGTTCGTCCAGCCGCTCGAAGGGGATTTCGCATACCGACGTGGTCTCTTGCGCCTGGGCCGAGACCGGGTAGGTTTCGGTGTCCATGCCCGACAAACCCACCAGTTCGCTTGGCAGGTGGAAGCCGGTGATCTGTTCTTCGCCGCCGTCGCTCAGGCTGAAGGTTTTCAGGGCGCCGGAGCGCACCGCGTAAACCGAACCGAAGTTGTCACCCTGCCGGAACAGAAACTCGCCTTTTTTCAGCGGGCGCCCACGTTTGACGATTTCATCCAGCGAATCCATGTCTTCCATGTTCAGTGACAGAGGCAGACACAGAGGCGCCAGGCTGCAATCCTTGCAATGGGCCTGGTTGTGAGGGCGCAGTTTAACAGGCTCAGACATTTCATCATTCCTTGTGGGAAAGCACACATAGAACACAAGGGTAACTCAGCCGGGACGGTTGAGGCCAGCGTGCTCTGTTTTGGTGCGCTCCCCGCTCAAGTTCGCGGGTTTCAAGCCGATAACAATTGCATCACGTCTCTCAGGCAGAACCAGCATGTTGACCGTCGATCTTCAGGCCACTCGCCAGGCCTCTGTTTCCGGGCATTCCGAGCCCGTTCAGGCGAAGCGCGGAGAAGAAGGTGAGGGCACCACAACACCGGGTGAAGGGGTGAAGGTCAGCCTTTCTCTCAAGGGGCTGGAGGTGTCGGGCCAGCGTCAAGATGACGCGGATATCGACGAAAGCGGCTTGCCGGAGTCGGTTCGCCAATTGTTGAAGATGATCCGCAAGCTGCAGCGGGAATTGGCTGAAGCCCAGCGTCAGTTGCAGTCTCTGATGCGGGATCGTTCCCTTGATCCGGTGGAAATGCAGAAAAAGACGGCGGCCTTGGAAGCCCGGGTCAGTGCATTGTCTGCTTCATTGAACACCGTCAACTTCGGCCTGGTCCGGGCCATGGGGCAGTTGGCGCTGACGCCGGACCAGGTCGGCAAGGCAATCAAGTTGCTAAATGCCTGAGCCGCGCACGCGACTCAGATCACTCGCGAAAAACGCTGGCGGTTGTTCAGGTCCAGGTAGGCGTCGAACACCATGCACACCGAGCGCACCAGCAGGCGACCGGCTGGCAGCACGCTGATGCCGTCGTTGCGCAGCTCGATCAGGCCGTCCTTGGCCATGCCTTCCAGTGCCGGCCACAAATCCTTGAAGTAGCCCCGGAAATCGATGGTGAAGGCCTGTTCGATGCGTTCGAAATCCAGTTCGAAATGGCAGATCAGGTCCTGGATCACGGCCCGGCGCACGCGGTCGTCCTGGGTGCAGATCAGCCCGCGGCTGGTGCCCAGTTGCGCGGCATCCAGGGCGTTCTGGTATTCGTTGAGGTCACTGCTGTTCTGGCAGTAGAGGTCGCCGATCTGGCTGATGGCCGACACGCCGAGGCCGATCAGGTCGCAATGACCATGGGTGGTGTAGCCCTGGAAGTTGCGCTGCAGGGTCGACTCTTCCTGGGCGATGGCCAGTTCGTCATCGGGCAGGGCGAAGTGGTCCATGCCGATGTAGCGATAGCCGGCGCGGGTCAGTTGCTCGATGGTGTTGTGCAGCATCTCCAGCTTCGCCGCCGGTGCTGGCAGGTCGCTGCTGTCGATGCGCCGTTGCGGCATGAAGCGCTCGGGCAGGTGCGCGTAGTTGAATACCGAGAGCCGGTCCGGCTGCAGCTTGATCACTTCTTCGACGGTGCGGGCGAAGCCTTCCGGGGTCTGCTTGGGCAGGCCGTAGATCAGGTCGAGGTTGATCGAGCGGAATTGCAGGGTGCGCGCCGCTTCGATGATGGTGCGGGTCTGTTCCAGGCTTTGCAGGCGGTTGATCGCCCGCTGGACGACCGGGTCGAGATCCTGCACGCCGAGGCTGACGCGGTTGAAGCCCAGTTCGCGCAGCAGGCCCATGGTCGACCAATCCGCCTCGCGGGGGTCGATTTCGATGCCGTAGTCGCCCGAGTCATCGTCTAGCAAGTTGAAGTGCTTGCGCAGTTGCGCCATCAACTGGCGCAGTTCGACGTGGCTGAGGAAGGTTGGCGTGCCACCGCCCAGGTGCAGTTGCTCGACGGTCTGGCCGGGGTCGAGGTGGCAGGCGATCAACTGGATTTCCTGTTCCAGCCGCTGCAGGTAAGGCTGTGCGCGGGCGCGGTCCTTGGTGATGACCTTGTTGCAGGCGCAGTAGTAGCAAATGTTGGCGCAGAACGGCACATGGACGTAGAGAGACAGCGGACGCGCCGCTCGGCGGCTGTCACGCAGGGCGTGCAGGAGGTCGAAGGAGCCGATTTCGCTGTGCAGTTGCACTGCGGTCGGATAGGAGGTGTAGCGCGGGCCGGCCAGATCGTAACGGCGAATCAGGTCAGAGTCCCATTGGAGGGCGTCGTGCATGGTGGCAGTCCCAGGAATTGCGGCAGTGTCCGGAGTCTAGGGAGCCACACGTACATCAGTGTTGATTTGTATCAAATCCGCTTCAGTGACCCATCAGCCAGTGCTGGTGCGGGCCGGGCAGGGTCCACAGCCCGAACAGGATCACCAGCAGTCCCCCGGCTACCCGCACGCCACGGCGGCGCAGCAGGGCGTTGCTGCGCTCGGCGGCGAGGCCGGTGGCCAGCAATATCGGCCAGGTGCCGACACCGAAGGCCAGCATCAGCAGGGCACTGTCCACCGCGTTGCCCTGGCTGGCGGCCCAGAGCAGGGTGCTGTAGACCAAACCGCACGGCAACCAGCCCCACAGCGCGCCCAACAGCAAGGCCCGCGGCACGCTGGAGACCGGCAGCAGACGCGTCGCCACTGGCTGGATATGCCGCCACAGGCCGCGGCCGAGGCTTTCGATGCGGGTCAGGCCGCTCCACCAGCCGGCCAGGTACAGGCCCATGCTGATGAGCAGCAGCGCCGCGACCACGCGCATCGCCGTGGCCAAGGGGCTCCCGGCCAGCGCCCAGCCGGCGAGGCCCAGCAGCAGCCCGGCGCTGGCGTAGCTGAGTACGCGACCGAGGTTGTAGGCCAGCAACAGTTGCAGGCGACGGCCGCGTTGTTCCGGCGGGATGGCGAGGGTGAGGGCGCCCATCAGACCGCCGCACATCCCCAGGCAGTGGCCACCGCCCAGCAGGCCGAGGATCAGTGCCGAACTCACCAGGGGTAGCAGGTCAGACACGGGGCTTGGGCTCTTTCGGCTCGTCGGGGTTGGCGTTCGGCGGGTCCTGTCGTTCTTGCACCGCGGCTTGGTGCTTTGGGTCCTGGTCGTCGAAGAGGATGCTGTGGGCCGGGCCGTCGAGGTCTTCGTACTGGCCGCTGTCCACCGCCCAGAAGAAGATGTACAGGGCGATGCCGACGAGTACCAGGGCGGCAGGAATCATCACGTAGAGGGCGGGCATGGGATCTCCTGGTCAGGCCGTTGCGGGGTGGGTGGCGCTGGCCGGACGGTTTGACGCCGGCGCGCCGCGCAGCCGGGTCAGGCGCAGGGCATTGAGGACCACGATCAGCGAGCTGACCGACATGCCGACCGCCGCCCATATCGGTGTGATCCAGCCCAGGGCGGCGAACGGCAGCATGAGGCCATTATACAGACCGGCCCAGAGCAGGTTTTCGATGATGATCCGCCGTGTGCGCCGCGCGAGGCTGAAGGCCTGCACCAGGGTGTCCAGGCGATTGGACAGCAGCACCGCGTCGGCGCTGGTCTTGGCCAGGTCGGTGGCCGAGCCCATGGCGATGCTGATGTCGGCGGCGGCCAGGACCGGCACGTCGTTGACCCCGTCACCAAGCATCAGCACCTTGCGGCCTTCGGCCTGCAGGGCTTTCAGTTGTTGCAGCTTGTCGTCCGGGCGCAGGCCGCCGATAGCCTGGTCGATGCGCAGTTCGGCGGCGACGCTGGCAACCATCGGCGAGCTGTCGCCGGACAGCAGCAGGGTTTTCCAGCCACGGGCGCGGCAGGCGTCCAGCAGGTCGGCGGCATCGACGCGCAGCCTGTCGTCAAGAACGAACCAGGCCAGCGGGCCCTGGCTATCGCCCAGCAACAGCCATTGTCCGGGTTCGTCCGGCATGGCGGGCACTGCCGCACCGCTCAACGCGCAGACGAATGCCGGCTGGCCGATACGCAGCAGGCGCTCTTCGACTCGGCCTTCCAGACCCAGGCCGGGGCTGCTCTGAACGGCGTCCGCCACCGCCACGGTGCGGCCGAAGGCGCGGGCGATGGGGTGCTCGGAGCGGTTTTCCAGGGCGGCGGCAAGGCGCAGGCAATGATCGGCGTCCAGCGCGCCCAGCGGACGGATCGAGCGCAGGGTCAGGCGGCCTTCGGTGAGGGTGCCGGTCTTGTCGAAGATCACCGTGTCGATCTGGTTCAGGCCTTCCAGCACATGGCCGCGGGTCAGCAACAGGCCGAGGCTGTGCAGGGTGCCGGTGGCGGCGGTGAGGGCGGTCGGGGTGGCGAGGGAGAGGGCGCAAGGGCAAGTGGCCACCAGCATCGCCAGAACAATCCAGAAAGCCCGTGACGGATCGATCTGCCACCACACCAGGCCGATGCCTGCGGCGGCGATCAGGCTGAACAGCAGGAACCATTGCGAAGCGCGGTCGGCGATTTCTGCCAGTCGCGGTTTTTCCGACTGAGCCCGCTCCAGCAGGCGCACGATCGCCGAGAGTCGGGTGTCGTGGCCGAGCGCCATAACTTCCACGGTCAGCGCGCTTTCCACGTTGAGGGTGCCAGCGGTGACGGCATCGCCGCGCTGGCGCGGATGGGGCAGGTATTCGCCGGTCAGCAGCGATTCATCGACGCTCGATTGACCTTCGACGATCCGTCCGTCCGCCGGCAGTACCGCGCCCGGCTGGACCAGGATGCGGTCGCCGATCTGCAGTTCGCGCAGCAGAATCCGCTCGCTGTTGCCGGTGTCGTCCAGGCGCAGGCACGAGGCCGGCAGCAGATTGACCAGTTGCGCGGTGGCGGCGGCGGTGCGCTCGCGGGCGCGGCGTTCCAGGTAGCGCCCGGCCAACAGGAACAGGGCAAACATCCCCACCGCGTCGAAGTACAGCTCGCCGCTGCCGGTGATCGCGGTCCAGATACCGGCACCGTAGGCCAGGCCAATGGCCAGCGAGACCGAGACGTCCATGGTGAGGTGGCGGGTGCGCAGGTCGCGGGCGGCGCCGCGGAAGAACGGCGCGCAACTGTAGAAGACGATGGGTGTGGTCAGAAACATCGCCACCCAGCGCAGGATGATGTGCAGCTCGGGGCTGAGGTCGATGTTGAATTCCGGCCAGGTGGCCATGGTTGCCATCATCGCCTGGAACCACAGCAGCCCGGCGACGCCGAGTTGGCGCAGGGCGGTGCGGTTCTCGCTGGCCAGTTGTTCGGCGGCGCGGTCGGGCTGGTACGGATGGGCGGCGTAGCCGATGTGGCGCAGTTCGGCGAGCAGCTTCGACAGCGGCAACTGGCTGTCGGCCCAACTCACCAGCAAGCGATGGTTGGACAGGTTGAGGCGGGCCTCGGCGACCCCGGGTACGCCGCGCAGGTGTTTCTCGATCAGCCAGCCGCACGCCGCGCAACTGATGCCTTCGATCAGTAGGGTGGTTTCCGCCAGCTCGCCATCATGTCGGACGAAGGGTTGCTGGACGTCGGCGCGGTCGTACAGGGCCAGTTCGTCCACCAGTTGCCGCGGCAGGGCGTCGGGGTTGGCGCTGGCTTCGCTGCGGTGCTGGTAGTAGCTCTCCAGTTTGCCGGCGACGATGGCCTCGGCCACCGCCTGGCAGCCAGGGCAGCAGAATTCCCGCGCCTCGCCGAGGACCACGGCGGTGAAGCGGCTCCCGGCCGGGACGGGCAGGGCACAGTGGTAGCAAGGCGTGGGGGTGGTCATGGCTGTCTTAGTGCAGATTTATGGTGTGGGTCGCATCGCGAGCACGCTCGCTCCTACAGAGGTAAGGCGCGAGCGTGCGTGCGTTGGCGGTTTATTTATCGAGGTGCTCAGCCCCCTTGAGCGCCTCGTCACCCAGCATCAGGGTCACGTCGTGTGCAACATCTTCCTCTTCGAACAGCCGCCAGGTCTTGCCTTCCTGGGTTCCCAGCAGTTCGACGAAGCGACGACCTTCGACCCGATCATCCAGTTGGCCCAGATACCGACCCGGCTCGCTGCTCAGGGTCAGGGCGATCTTGCGGTCCTTCTCCGGCTGGGTCGGCGAGATCAGATTGAGCTCTAGGGCCTGCGGCTGGCTGTCACCGCTCAGGCGCAGTTCGACTTCGCCGATGACTTCGTCCAGGTGCACGCTGGCCTTGAGGTTGAGGGTCTGCGCCAGCAGTTCGCGGTCCAGTGAGCGGTTGATGCCCTTGCCGGCCTCGTAGTAGTTGTCGTTGACCAGGTTGTCCGGGTTGTTCACGGCAATGCTGACCATGGTCAGGCTCAGGGTCACCGAGGTGGCCAAAATGCCGATGATGATCCAGGGCCAGAGGTGCTTGTACCAGGGGCTGTGAGCGCTTGCTGCAGGCATTGAAAGACTCTCTTAGCGGATTTGCGGGCCGATGAACCGGCTCTTGGCTTCAACCTCGGTGCCGCTGTCGTCGGCGTCCTTGAGGATGAAGGTGACGTCGTTGGTGGTCGACGGCAGTTGTTCCGGCGCCACCGACAGTTGTACCGGCAGGCTGACGATGTCGCCGGCCGCCACGCGGATCTCCCGTGCGCCTTCCAGGCGCAGTCCCGGCAGGCCCTCGGCTTCCAGCACGTAGACGTGGTCGTGCTGATCCTTGTTCATCACTTTCAGGCTGTAGACGTTCTCGATCCGGCCCTGGGCGTTTTCGCGGTAGAGCACCCGGTCCTTGCTGACGTCGAAGCCTACCAGCGAACGCATGAAGAAGGCGCTGGCGAGCGCGCCGATCATCACCAGCAGGACCACGAAGTAGCCGATCAGCCGCGGCCGCAGCATGTGGGTCTTCTGCCCGGACAGGTTGTGCTCGGTGGTGTAGCTGATCAGGCCGCGCGGGTAGTTCATCTTGTCCATGATGTTGTCGCAGGCGTCGATGCAGGCAGCACAGCCGATGCACTCGATCTGCAGGCCGTCGCGGATGTCGATGCCGGTCGGGCAGACCTGGACGCACATGGTGCAGTCGATGCAGTCGCCGAGGCCCTTGGCCTTGTAGTCGATGTCTTTTTTACGCGGGCCACGGGTCTCGCCGCGACGCGGGTCGTAGGAAACGATCAGGGTGTCCTTGTCGAACATCACGCTCTGGAAGCGGGCGTACGGGCACATGTAAATACACACCTGTTCGCGCAGCCAGCCGGCGTTGCCGTAGGTGGCGAGGGTGAAGAAGCCGACCCAGAAGTAGGCCCAGCCGTCCGCTTCACCCGTGAAGAAGTCCACCATCAGTTCGCGGATCGGTGCGAAATAGCCGACGAAGGTGATGCCGGTGACGAAGCCGATCAGCAGCCAGAGGGTGTGCTTGGCGGTCTTGCGGGCAGCCTTGTTGGCGCTCATCGGCGCCTTGTCCAGTTTCATGCGCTGGTTGCGGTCGCCTTCGGTGACCTTTTCGCACCACATGAAGATCCAGGTCCAGACGCTCTGCGGGCAGGTGTAGCCGCACCAGACGCGCCCGGCGAATACGGTGATGAAGAACAGGCCGAAGGCGGCGACGATAAGAATGCCGGAGAGGAGGATGAAATCCTGCGGCCAGATGGTGGCGCCGAAGATGTAGAACTTGCGCTCCGGCAGATTCCACCAGACGGCCTGGTGACCGCCCCAGTTCAGCCAGACGGTGCCGAAATAGAGGAGAAAGAGGAGTGCGCCGCCTGCCATTCGCAGGTTGCGGAAAATACCGGTGAAGGCTCGGGTGTAGATTTTTTCCCGCGCGGCGTAGAGGTCCACGCTCTCGTTTTTCTTCTTGTTGGCAGGCGGGGTGATGTCTTGTACAGGAATCTGCTTGCTCATCGTTTACAGTCCCACGGCAGTGGAAAGATGCCGCGGTCAGTGCATGCCGACCGCAGTCAGAAGTGTTTCTGCTCTGGCCCGCATGATACGCCTGTGCTGGCATTCTGGGGCGCGGGTGCGACACTGGGTCGCGTTGGGTAATGCTCGACAATGGTGTATTGGCGGTGTCAATTGATCCAGGTCATGACCAGGGTGATTGAGCCCCTGAAAAAACACCTCTGCATCCCCACCAAGAAAAAAGGCCCCACCAGTCTGCACTGACGGAGCCTTTTGTCAGCCGTGAAACTTACTGAGCCTCAGCCGGTTTCTGGTCTTTCTGCGACAGGCTCCAGACATACGCCGCCAGCAGGTGGACCTTGTCGTTGCCCTGGATTTCCTGCTGCGCCGGCATCTGGCCCTGACGGCCGTAGCGGATGGTTTGCTGCAGTTGGGCGAAGCTCGAACCGTAGATGAACGCCTGCGGGTGAGTCAGGTTCGGCGCGCCCATCGCTGGAGTCCCCTTGCCTTCCGGACCGTGGCAGGCCACGCAGTTGGCGGCGAAGATCTTCTGGCCGTTGGCGGCGTCAGCCTTGGTGCCTTCCGGCAGGGTGCGGCCATCGAGGTTGGTCAGCACGAATGCAGCAACGTCGGCCACGCCTTGCTCGCCGATCACTTCAGACCACGCCGGCATCACGCCGTGGCGGCCAGCCATGATGGTCTGCTTGATGGTTTGCGGCTCGCCGCCCCAGCGCCAGTCGCTGTCGGTGAGGTTGGGGAAGCCGTAGGAACCCTTGGCGTCGGAACCGTGGCAGACCGAGCAGTTTGAGGCGAAAAGGCGCCCGCCCATTTTCAGGGCTTGCGGATCTTTCGCTACTTCTTCGATGGGCATGGCTGCGAATTTGGCGAAGATCGGCCCGAACTTGGCGTCGGCCCGCTGCATCTCCTTTTCCCACTCGTGAACGCCGGTCCAGCCGGCCTGACCGTTGGCGAAGTCAGTCTTCTTGTCGGTGTCCAGGTACTGGTAGCCGGGCAGGATGCCTTTCCAGTTGCCCAGGCCCGGGTACAGCGCCAGGTAGCCGAGAGCGAAGATGATGGTGCCGACGAACAGCATGAACCACCATTTCGGCAGCGGGTTGTCGTACTCCTCGATGCCATCGAAGGAGTGGCCCACGGTTTCTTCGGTGGTTTCGCTACGCTGGCCCTTGCGGGTGGACAGCAGCAGCCAGGTCAGGGCAAAGATGGTACCCAGACTCAGAACGGTGACGTACAGACTCCAGAAGGTAGTCATTCGTTGTTACTCCTAGACGCTTTCGCTTGCGCTTGCGCTTGTTCGACGTGCTCGCTGGCTTCGGGATCATCCGCGAAGGGCAGCAGTGTCGCTTCGTCGAACTCGGACTTGCGCCGAGAACTGAACACCCACAACGCCAGGCCCACGAAGGCCACCATCACCACGACGGTGCCCAGGCCACGAATCATCCCGATATCCATCGCAATCACCGTTTGCTTTTGATGATGGTGCCCAGACCCTGCAGGTAGGCGACCAGGGCGTCCATTTCAGTCTTGCCCTTGACCGCGTCGCGAGCACCGTCGATGTCAGCATCGGTGTACGGCGTGCCCAGGGTGCGCAGGACTTCCATCTTCTTGGCGGTGTCTTTGCCGTCGAGCTTGTTCTCTACCAGCCACGGGTAGGACGGCATTTTCGACTCGGGTACGACGTTGCGCGGGTTGTACAGGTGCGCGCGGTGCCAGTCATCGGAGTAACGACCACCCACCCGTGCCAGGTCCGGACCGGTACGCTTGGAACCCCACAGGAACGGGTGGTCCCAGACGCTTTCACCGGCCACCGAGTAGTGGCCGTAGCGCTCGGTCTCGGCGCGGAACGGACGGATCATCTGCGAGTGGCAGCCTACGCAGCCTTCGCGGATGTACACGTCACGGCCTTCCAGCTCCAGCGCGGTGCGCGGCTTCATGCCTTCGACCGGCTTGTTGGTGACGTCCTGGAAGAACAGCGGAACGATCTGGGTCAGGCCGCCGATGCTCACGGCGATGACCATGAAGAAGGCCAGCAGGCCAATATTCTTCTCGACTACTTCGTGCTTCATCAGTGGGCTCCCACTACGACGATCTGAGCGGCGGCTTCAGCTTCGGCCGGTTTCGAGGCGCGAACAGTGCGCAGGACGTTGTAGGCCATCAGCAGCATGCCGGAGGCGAAGAACGCACCGCCCAGGGCGCGAACGATGTAGCCCGGATGGCTGGCTTGCAGCGCTTCGACGAAGGAGTAGGTGAGGGTGCCGTCATCGTTGATCGCACGCCACATCAGACCCTGGGTGATGCCGTTGACCCACATCGAGGCGATGTAGAGCACGGTACCGATGGTGGCGAGCCAGAAGTGCGCGTTGATCAGGCCGACGCTGTGCATCTGCACGCGGCCGTAGAGCTTCGGAATCATGTGGTAAATGGCGCCGATGGAGATCATCGCAACCCAGCCCAGAGCGCCGGCGTGTACGTGGCCGATGGTCCAGTCGGTGTAGTGCGAGAGCGAGTTGACGGTCTTGATGGCCATCATCGGGCCTTCGAAGGTCGACATGCCGTAGAACGCCAGCGAAACCACGAGGAAACGCAGGATCGGGTCGGTGCGCAGCTTATGCCAGGCGCCCGAGAGGGTCATCATGCCGTTGATCATGCCGCCCCAGCTTGGCGCCAGCAGGATGATCGACATCACCATGCCCAGCGATTGTGCCCAGTCGGGCAGGGCGGTGTAGTGCAGGTGGTGCGGACCGGCCCAGATGTACAGGGTGATCAGCGCCCAGAAGTGCACGATGGACAGGCGATACGAGTAGATCGGGCGCTCGGCCTGCTTCGGTACGAAGTAGTACATCATCCCGAGGAAGCCGGTGGTCAGGAAGAAGCCCACGGCGTTGTGGCCGTACCACCACTGGATCATCGCGTCGGTCGCGCCGGCATAGGCCGAGTACGACTTGAAGAAGCTCACCGGCAACGAGATGTGGTTGACGATGTGCAGCATCGCGGTAACCAGGATGAAGGCACCGTAGAACCAGTTGCCGACATAGATGTGTTTGGTCTTGCGCTTGACCACGGTTCCGAAGAACACCACGGCGTAGGTCACCCAGACAATGGCCAGCAGGATGGCGAGCGGCCATTCCAGTTCGGCGTATTCCTTGGTGGTGGTGTAACCCATGGGCAGGGTGATCAGAGCGCCGACGATGACCGCTTGCCAACCCCAGAAGGTGAAGGCTGCGAGGCTGTCGGAGATCAGTCGCGTCTGGCAGGTACGCTGCACGACGTAATAGGAGGTGGCGAACAGTGCACAACCGCCGAAGGCGAAGATCACCAGGTTGGTGTGCAGGGGGCGCAGGCGTCCAAAGCTCGTCCACGGCAGGTCAAGGTTGAGTTGCGGCCAGACCAGTTGCGAGGCGATGAAGACACCGAGGGCCATGCCAAGGATCCCCCAGACCACCGTCATGATGGCGAACTGGCGGACGACCTTATAGTTATAAGCAGTCGGACTGATAGCTGTGCTCATTCTAAGGTTCCACGGTTTTATAGGTGTTTTTGTAGGTAGAAAAATCGGCGCAAGTATCTACAAGCAGTGTGGGTATTGCAACGCAAGGGAATCTGTTCCACACCCCGCCAGGGCCTGTTTTACGGCCCTTCCGACCCGTCTACCGCGCAAATTGTACACAATATTATCTTGTTTATGTGCACCATTTTTAGAGTGGATTGCACGCTTCCCAAGGCCTGGAAAACCCTGTGAGACGCCGCTTTTTCACCCCGTGAAAACGGAGCAAAGCCGGCAATCGCCAGCCTTTGCGCTGGCACGATGACATGTGATGAACCAAACAGAGGTGCATGCGCGACATCGCTTCCAGCCACATGTGGCAACAAGCTTAGTCCCGTTCAGAGGGGGTGCAAGGAGGGGGTGCGGAGGGGTGCGACACTTGGTCGCACATACAAACAGGAACGCCGCACCCGGTTCGGATGCGGCGTTTTCAGTCAATGCTCAGATGGACTGAAGTGTCACCGTGCAGAAGTCTTGTCGCCGTCCTGCGAAAGGCTATAGACGTAGGCGGCCAGCAAGTGGACCTTGTCGTTGCCTTGAATGTCCTGCTGTGCAGGCATCTGGCCCTGACGGCCGTAACGGATGGTCTGCTGCAGTTGGGCAAAGCTCGAGCCGTAGATGAACGCTTGCGGGTGAGTCAGGTTCGGTGCGCCCATTGCTGGAGTGCCCTTGCCTTCCGGACCGTGGCACGCCACGCAGTTGGCGGCGAAGATTTTCTGGCCGTTGGCGGCGTCAGCCTTGGTGCCTTCCGGCAGGCTGCGGCCATCGAGGTTGGTCAGCACGAATGCAGCAACGTCTGCCACACCTTGCTCACCGATCACTTCGGACCAGGCCGGCATCACACCGTGACGACCGAGCATGATGGAAGCCTTGATGGTTTCCGCTTCGCCGCCCCAGCGCCAGTCCTTGTCGGTCAGATTGGGGAAGCCGTAGGAACCCTTGGCGTCGGAACCGTGGCACACCGAGCAGTTGGAGGCGAACAGGCGGCCCCCCATTTTCAGTGCTTGCGGATCCTTGGCCACTTCTTCCACCGGCATGGCAGCGAACTTGGCGAAGATCGGGCCGTACTTGGCGTCGGCGCGGTCCATTTCTTTCTGCCATTCGTTTGCGCCGGTCCAGCCATTTTCATAGCCGGGCAGGATGCCTTTCCAGTTGCCCAGGCCCGGGTAGAGGACCAGGTAACCGACGGCGAACACCAAAGTGCCGACGAACAGCCAGAACCACCAGCGTGGCAGCGGATTGTCGTATTCCTCGATGCCATCGAAGCTGTGGCCCATGGTCTGGTCCGTGGTGCCTGGCTGCTCACCCTTGCGGGTGGACAGCAGCAACCAGGTCAGGCCGATCAGGCTACCGATGGTCAGTACGCTGATGTACGTACTCCAGAAGGTGGTCATTGCCGGGTACTCCTCAAGGCGTTTTCTTTTTCGGCGCCAGGCAGGCGCTCGTCGGCAAAGGGCAGCAGGCTCGCTTCGGCGAATTCACGGTCACGGCGACGGTTGAAAACCCAGAGCGACAGGCCGATGAAGGCGATGGCCACCACCAGGGTGCCCAGGCCTCGCAACTGGCCGATATCCAGGGTGAAGTCCATGGCGCTTACCTCTTGTTCTTGATCGCGGTGCCGAGCACCTGCAGGTAGGCGACCAGCGCGTCCATTTCGGTTTTGCCCTTGACCGAGGCGACGGCACCGCTGATGTCGTCGTCGGTGTACGGCACGCCGAGGGTGCGCATTGCTTTGAGCTTGGCTTCGGTGTGGCTGGTATCGACCTGTTGGGCGACGAGCCACGGGTACGAAGGCATCTTCGACTCAGGCACGACGTTGCGCGGGTTGTACAAGTGCGCGCGGTGCCAGTCATCGGAGTAGCGGCCGCCAACGCGGGCCAGGTCAGGACCGGTACGCTTGGAACCCCACAGGAACGGGTGGTCCCAGACGCTCTCGCCAGCCACCGAGTAGTGGCCGTAGCGCTCGGTCTCGGCGCGGAACGGACGGATCATCTGCGAGTGGCAGCCCACGCAGCCTTCGCGGATGTAGATGTCGCGGCCTTCCAGTTGCAGCGCGGTGTAGGGTTTCATGCCTTCGACCGGCTTGTTGGTGACGTCCTGGAAGAACAGCGGAACGATCTGGGTCAGGCCGCCGATGCTGACGGCCAGGACCATCAGCAGCACCAGCAGGAAGACGTTCTTTTCAATAGCTTCGTGTTTCATGTCCTAGTCCTCAGGCCAGCTGCGCGGAAGCGTCTGCGGTTGCCGGAGCCGGGGCACGCACGGTGCGCCAGGTGTTCCAGGCCATCAGCAGCATGCCGGTCAGGAAGATTGCACCACCGACGAACCGCACGATGAAGCCAGGGTGGCTGGCCACCAGGGTTTCAACGAAGGAGTAGGTGAGGGTGCCGTCGGCGTTGACTGCACGCCACATCAGGCCCTGGGCGATACCGTTGACCCACATCGAGGCGATGTAGAGCACGGTGCCGATGGTGGCGAGCCAGAAGTGCGCGTTGATCAGGCCGATGCTGTGCATCTGGGTACGGCCGAAGACTTTCGGAATCATGTGGTACAGCGCGCCGATGGAGATCATCGCAACCCAGCCAAGAGCGCCGGCGTGTACGTGGCCGATGGTCCAGTCGGTGTAGTGGGACAGGGCGTTGACGGTCTTGATCGCCATCATCGGACCTTCGAAGGTCGACATGCCGTAGAACGCCAGCGAAACCACGAGGAAACGCAGGATCGGGTCGCTGCGCAGCTTATGCCAGGCGCCCGAGAGGGTCATCATGCCGTTGATCATGCCGCCCCAGCTTGGTGCCAGCAGCACCAGGGACATGATCATGCCCAGCGATTGTGCCCAGTCCGGCAGCGCGGTGTAGTGCAGGTGGTGCGGACCGGCCCAGATGTACAGGGTGATCAGCGCCCAGAAGTGCACGATGGACAGGCGATAGGAGTAGACCGGGCGTTCAGCCTGCTTCGGTACGAAGTAGTACATCATCCCGAGGAAGCCGGCGGTGAGGAAGAAGCCTACGGCGTTGTGGCCGTACCACCACTGCACCATGGCGTCGGTGGCGCCGCTGTACAGCGAGTAGGACTTGGTCAGGCTGACCGGCAGTTCCATGTTGTTGACGAGGTGCAGGATCGCCACGGTGATGATGAACGCACCGAAGAACCAGTTACCCACGTAGATGTGCTTGGTATTGCGCTTGATCAGCGTACCGAAGAACACCACGGCGTACGCCACCCAGACGATGGTGATCAGGATATCGATCGGCCACTCCAGCTCGGCGTATTCCTTGGAGCTGGTGTAACCCAGCGGCAGGGTAATGGCGGCCAGCAGGATCACCAGTTGCCAGCCCCAGAACACGAACGCCGCGAGGGCGGGCGCGAACAGTTGGGTTTGGCAGGTACGCTGCACCGAGTAGAAAGAACTGGCAAACAGCGCGCAACCACCGAAGGCGAAAATCACCGCGTTGGTATGCAGAGGGCGCAGGCGCCCGAAGCTGGTCCAGGGAAGGTCGAAGTTGAGGGCAGGCCAGACGAGTTGCGCGGCGATGAAAACGCCGAGCCCCATCCCGACGATTCCCCACACCACCGTCATAATGGCGAATTGGCGGACCACCTTGTAGTTGTAGGCGGTACTGCAGGTTGTGTTCATGTATGGGTTCCCATCCACGGTTATAGGCAGGCTAAACAGCGAGGCAAGCATGAGTAATGGGCGAATCTCCGGTATTGACGGGGATCAATGGGCGCAGCGGCTGAAAATGCGGGGGTGGTTATGGAATGCCCCGGAAAATCAGGCAGATGGCGGTGCCAGGGGCTGTCTGATCCTGGCCCACGGGGCGGGCGCGCCGATGGACAGCGATTTCATGCAGGACATGGCGCAAAGGCTTGCCGGGCAAGGGCTGGGTGTACTGCGCTTCGAGTTTCCCTACATGGCTCAGCGCCGCTCGGGTGGTGGCAAAAGGCCGCCGAATCCCCAGGCGGTATTGCTCGACTGCTGGCGGGAGGTCTATCGGGAGGTGCGACCATTGGTCGCTGGGCCGCTGGTCATGGGTGGCAAGTCCATGGGCGGGCGGATGGCCAGCTTGCTGGCGGACGAATTGGGCGCGGATGCGCTGATTTGCCTGGGTTATCCGTTCTATGCCGCAGGCAAACCGGAGAAGCCGCGGGTGGCGCACTTGGCGCAACTGCGCACGCCGACGCTGATTATCCAGGGCGAGCGGGATGCGTTGGGCAATCGGCAAACGGTGGAGGGGTATGAACTGTCGCCGGCGATCGAGGTGTGCTGGCTGGACGCGGCTGACCATGACCTCAAGCCGTTGAAGGCTTCAGGGTTCAGTCATGCGGATCATCTGCGGACGGCGGCGCAGAGGATAGTGAACTATGTGGGCGAGCTCCCACAGGGGGAGCTGGCTTCGAGCAAATGAGCGAGCTGAATCAGTCGCGGTATTCGCACAGGTAAGCGGTGTCGACCGCGACCTTCAGCTGGAACTTGGCGTTGGCCGGTACGTTGAACTGGCTGCCGCTGGAGAAGGTTTCCCAGTTGTCGCTGTCAGGCAGCTTCACGGTCAGGGCGCCGGACACCACGTGCATGATTTCGCGCTGGGCAGTGCCGAACTCGTATTCGCCCGGGGCCATGACGCCGATCGTAGCCGGACCTTCGGCAGTGCCGAACGCGATGGACTTGACCGTGCCATCAAAGTACTCGTTGACCTTAAACATGGGCGACTCCTGCAAGAAAAAGGGACCAAAAAGGCCGGCCAGTATGCCCAAGCCTTCTGGTCCCGTCATCCGCTTTCAGGTGCCCTGGACCGGGAGTGTCAGCGGTAGCAGCCGGGCGGTATTGCGGGCGTCTTCAAGGGCTCGGTGCTGTTGCCCGCTGAACTGCAGGCCGGCCAATTGCAGCGCGCTGTTCAGGCCCATAGGCCGCTTCAACTGGCGGGCCTTGGCAAAGTGCTGCTTGAGGTTGAGGTGGGGGACGCTGCTGAGCAGGCTTTCGAGGCCGTTGGCCTGCCATTCCTGCAGCAACTGCTTGCGGTCGTAGTCGCCCCAACTGGTCCAGCCCTCCAGGCGTGGCTGGTAATGGCCCAGCCAGCGCTCGAATTGCGCCCAGACCTCGTTGAACGGCTGTGCCCCGTCGACGTTGGCCTGGCTGATGTGCGTCAGCTCACGGCAGAACACCGTGAGTTGCGGACGTCGCCGCGGTTTCACGAAACGCTGGAAATGATCCACCTCCCGGCCTTCGCGATTGACCAGGCTGGCGCCTATTTCGATAACTTCCATATCCGTGATCGGCCAGCCACCGTCGTCGGTGGTGGCTTCCAGGTCGATCACCAACCAATGGCCCATAACAGATTCCCTACCCAAGATGTCGTCCAAGCGTAGCCAAACACGGGCGTCTGCGATATCCCATGGCGTTTTGCCCTGATGCTCGAAAATGGCGCATGCGGCGGGTTGTACTACCCCTTGAAAACGCCTAGCTTAGACAGATCCACCCTGTGAGAGTCGTCATCTTGATTCCAGCGCCAATACCGCGGGTATTGTCCTTGCTATTGTGTTTTGCCCTGGCCTGGCAGGCCGACGCGGCTCTCGCCCTCGACACCGTCGAAATCAGAATCGGCGCGGCACATTTTCCCCCGTATACGGTGCGCCCGGAGCAGGGCGATGACACGGGGCTGTTGCCGCAACTGGCGCAAGCGCTGAACAACGTGCAAAGCCTGTATCACTTCGTGCTGGTGCCCACCTCGATCCCGCGACGTTTTCGTGATTTCCAGGAAGGGCGGGTCGATATGGCGATCTTCGAGAACCCCGACTGGGGTTGGCAGGATATCCCGCATGTCGCCGTCGACATGGGGCTGGAGGATGCCGAGGTCTTCGTTGCCCAGCGCACCCGCGATCACGACCAGCAGTATTTCACCCGTCTGGACGGCAAACGTTTGGCGCTGTTCAACGGCTATCACTATGCCTTTGCCGGCTTCAATTCTGATGGCCGCTACCTGGCCAAGACCTTCAACGCCACGCTGACCTATTCCCACGACAGCAACCTGCTGATGGTGCAGCGTGGCCGCGCCGATATCGCGCTGGTGACGCGTTCGTACCTGAGCGACTACATGGTGCGAAATCCGGAAAGCGTCGGGCAGTTGCTGGCGTCGGAGCGGATCGATCAGGTCTATCACCACTACGCCCTGCTGCGTCCGCAGGCGAAAATCAGTGGCGAGGAGTTCGCGGCGTTGCTGGATCGACTGCGGGCCAACGGCGAGTTGCTGAGAATCTTCAATCCCTACCAGATCCAGGTGATCGAGCCGCACCGTCACTGAGCGGGCCCTGATCATCCGAACGGCTGTGATTTCAGTTCAGCGGGCCAGCCCCGCGAGCGTTGGAAACCTTGCGGCAATGCACCAGGGCATCGCGAATCATGAAGTTGACCAGGGTGGGCGAAACGCCGAGTTCCTTGGCGATGTCTTTCTGCGGAACGCCGTGCAAACGGTACATCTCGAAGGCGTAGCGGGTGCGTGGGGGCAGCTCGGTCAGGGCTTCGGCGATATGTTCGAGGGTGGCGAAGTTGATGTGCGCAGCCTCGGGCGATGCGCCGTGGATGACGACATTCATGCCTTCTTCTTCAGTGCCTGAATATTTCATCTCCATTGCCTGCTTGCGGTAATGGTCGATTGCCAGGTTGCGCACGATCTGGAACAGGTAGCTCAGTTGCGCCTTGAACGACGAGGTGATCTGCGGAGCGGAGTTGAGCCGGAAAAAAGCGTCCTGTACCACATCCTCGGCCCGTGAGCGGCAGCCGGTAATGCGCGCTGCGATTTTGACCAGGATGCTGCGGTTGTCGACGAAGGCTTGGAGTAACGGTGAATCGCACTTACCTGTGGATAGTTGTTCCGCCATGGAAATCACCTTTTCTCTAAGTGGATAGCGAACCTCCCGAGGGACCTGTTCGCTGCGACGTGCGACAAACTAGTATTAATGATAATTATTGTCAATTGCGAAAGTTAATAACTCTATATACGTTTTGGTTCTAAGATCATCAGCCTGTTTCATGACCCGGCAAGTGTCATTCGTGGACGCCTTGTGCTGCCTCGCTTCAGAGCGATTTCGGCGTTTTGGGCGGCGACGGGCTGGTGTGCGTCCGGCACTTTTATCCCACAGCCAAATGACGGATTTGTGCGCGTGCTCACGTCTCTTCGATGACGAAAAAAAGCCGCCTGAGCGGCGGCCAAGGATGCCGGCGTGCGGCTGAATGCACGCCGGGCGGGAGGAGGGCTCAGCGCTTGCCGAGGATCTTGCCGAGCAGTTCCGGACGCGGGGCGCCTTGCTGTTGCTGCAGGCGCTGCTGATCGTCCAGATAGAAAATCGCCGGGGTGGCGGACAGGCCCAGTTCGTTCATCAGGGCCAGGTTGGCATCGAGTTTGGCCTGCACATCCGCCGGGATTTTTTCCAGCGCCTTGAGTGTGCTGGCCTTGCCGGCGCTTTCGTGGTCATGCAGGGCTTTTTGCGGATCCTTGCTGGCCAGTAGCGACGCTGACTTGGCCGGGCTGTCTTCGCGAATGATGCCGACCATGATGTGGCGCAACTGCACTTTGCCCGATTCGACCCACGGCCGCGCCTGTTCCCAGAACATGTTGCAGTAAGGGCAGTTGGGGTCGCTGAACAGGTAGACGATGCGCGGCGCATCCGCTTTGCCGTCGGCGATCCAGGCGGTCTTTTCCATCTTTGCCCAGACTTCCTTGGCCATGGGCGCGTACACCAGTTGTTCCAGCGGTTTCTCGCTCAGGTCGCGACCTTCCTGGTCGAACAGGCTGCCCACCAGCACATGTTTGCCGTCCGGCGTCAGGTACAGCGCCACGCCGCGGTTCTGGAACTGCGCGGCATAGCCTTTCAGGCCGTTGGGGGCATCGAAGCTGCCGACGATCTTCGCGCCCTTGGCTTCGATCTGCTTGACCGCTGCGGGCAGTTCCTCGGCCAAGACCAGCGGGCTGGCGAAAATGCCGAGGGCCAGGCCCAGGTAGATCGGGATCCTCATGGTGTATTCCTTGTTTCTGAAAGGGGAGTGCTCGGCACGTTCTCGAACGACTGCAGCGCGTGACGCAGGCTGGCGCGGGACAGCTCGCCGAGATGGCTGCCGACCAGGCGCCCGTCGGCGTCGTAGAACAGTGTGGTGGGCAGGGCCATGGAGCCGACCTGCGCGGCCAGTTGTCCGCCGGCATCGAACAGCACGTGGGACAGGTTCAGGCCGGTGGTGGCGAGAAAATTGGTGACGATCTGCGGCGTCTCGCCCTGGTTGACGAACAGGAAGGTGACGTCCGGGTATTCGTGTTGTGCCTGCTGCAACACCGGCATTTCGCGGCGGCAGGGCGGGCACCAGGTCGCCCACAGGTTGATCACCAGCGGGCGGCCGCGATGGCTGTCGAGGGCGACGGAATGCCCGCGGGCATCGAGCAGGCTCAGTTGCGGCAACTGGGTGCCTTGTTCGTAAAGATGGCTGCCCCAACTGGCCAGCAGCCAGAACAGCGCGCCGCTGAACAATCCCCAGCCCAGCGGGCGGCGCCGCGCCGGTTTGCGCCAGCCGGTCCAGACGGCGCCGATCAGCACTGCCAGCAGGCCGGTCCAGGGCGAGAAACCACCGTCACGGATATCGATGATTTGCAGCGGATCATCCCGGTACATCGACCAGTAGGCGATGACGAAACCGACCCGGGCGCCGAGCAGGCCGAGGAGAAACAGGCCGAACAGCGAGGACTCCGGATTGTCGCCGCCACGCTTGGCCACTCGCCAGCCGACCAGGGTCGCCAAGCCCAGTGCCGCAAGCAGCAACAGGTGATCGAGGGCCATGGCCACCGGGCCGATATTCACCGTCAGCATCAGCCTTGGCTCCTGGTTGCATTCCAGTGTTGCAGGAAAGTCGCGGCGTCCACTTCACCCACCAGCCGGCGGCTGCGCCGTTCTTCGCCATCGGGACCGATCCACAGCATGCTGGGCGGGCCGGGCACCTGGTAACGCGACAGCAACTCGCGAGCGGGCGGCGCGTCGGCGGTGACATCCAGGCGCACCAGACGCACGCCACTCAGCGCCGCGAGCACATCAGCGCGGGCGAACACCTGCTTTTCCATGACCTTGCAGGACACGCACCAGTCGGCATAGTAGTCGAGAAACACCCACTGGCCCTGGCTGCGCGCCGCATCCAGCTCAGCCTGCAAGGCCTGCGGGGTACTGACGGTGGTGAAGGCGTCGACCGGCGCGGTCACCGCGCTGGCAGTGGCGCGAGATGCGCTGTAAGGCTGCAACGGTTGCCACGGATCGCTGCCACCCCCGGCAGCGCCGATGATCGACAGCAGGCCCCACAGCCCGGCGATCAGCACCGGTGGTTGCGCCGCACGCCAGTGGCGCAGGACCGGCCAGGCGCTCCAGGCCAGGGCCAGCAGCCAGCTTCCCGCCAGCCCGAGCCATAGCGCGGGCGTCAGCACCACGCGCAGCGTGTACAGGGCCATGGCTAGGAAGACGAAGCCGAAGAAGCCCTTGACCAGATTCATCCACGCACCGGGACGCGGCAGGTAGCGATTGCCCACGGTGACCAGCAACAACAGCGGCAGGCCCATGCCCAGTCCGAGGCTGAACAGCACCAGCGCGCCGTGCAGGGCATTGCCGCTCTGGGCGATATAGAGCAGGGCGCCGGCCAGCGGCGCGGTCATGCACGGGCCCATCAACAAACCGGACAACGCGCCCAGCGCCGCGGCGCCAAACAGGTTTCCGCCGCGGGTGTGGCGCCCGGCGCGCTCCAGGCGATCGCGCAGAAACATCGGCAATTGCAGTTCAAAGGCGCCGAACATCGGCAGGGCCAACAGCACGAACAACCCGGCCAGGCTGCCCAGCAACCAGGGTTGTTGCAGCCAGGCCTGCAGGTTCGCGCCGAGCAGGGCGGCGACCACGCCGAGCGCGGCGTACACCAGCGCCATGCTCAACACATAAGTACCCGCCAGCGCCCAGCCGCGGCGGCTGCTGGCGTTGTTGCCCATCACCAGCCCGGCGAGGATCGGCAGCATCGGCAATGAGCAGGGCGTAAAGGCGAGCAACAGGCCAAGGCCGAAGAACACCAGCAGCCCCCAGCTCAGGTTCCGCTGTTGCAGGGTGCCGGCGAGGGCCTGATCGCTGGCCTGGGTCTGGGGAGTGTCGGCGCTGGCACCGCCGAGGTTCACAAGCGACGTCTGTGGCGGATAGCACAGCCCGGCATCGGCGCAGCCCTGCCAGCCCATGCGCAAGGTGCCTTGGGCCGAGGCCGGCAGCAGCAGTTCAAGTTCGCCGCGGTAGACCGGTGTTTCGCCGAAGAACTCATCGTGGTGCGGCAGTGCCTGGGGCAGCGGGGGAATCTGCTCCGGTGCGAGGCCGTCGAACTTCAGGCGCTTCTGGTACAGGTAATAGCCGTCGGTGATGGCCCAGTGCAGGCGGGTCTGACCGGACGGCAGGCGTTCGCTGGTAAAGACGAAGGCCTTTTCCACCGGGAGGAAGTCGCTCTGGGCGAAAGGATTGGCAAAGCTCTGCGCCTGGCTCAGGGAAGTGAACAGGCAGAGGATCGCCAGGAGCAATGCACGCATGTCGAAGCCTTGGAAGGTCATGAGCGAGCAAGGCTGCCGACCCTGGATTAACCCAGGGTTAAGCCGCTGGCCGGCAGGCGACGGGGCGTGCGACGCAGGGCATAATCCCCGGTTAATCCTGCTCTGGCCCACTGCAGGCCTTCCCCCGTCGATGACCGAATCCGCCCATGCATGTACTGCTCTGTGAAGACGACGACCTGATCGCCAGCGGCATCATTGCCGGCCTGAGCGCCCAGGGCCTCACCGTGGACCGCGTGGCCAATGCCGGTGCCGCGCGCGCCATGCTCCAGGCCGCGCACTTCGATGTGATGGTGCTCGACCTCGGGCTGCCCGACGAAGATGGCCTCAAGCTGTTGCAGCGCTTGCGTCAGCAAGGCGAGCGCCTGCCGGTGCTGATCCTCACCGCGCGCGACGCGGTGACCGACCGCGTCGACGGCCTGCAGGCCGGTGCCGACGATTACCTGCTCAAACCCTTCGACCTGCGCGAATTGGCCGCCCGCCTGCACAGCCTGGTGCGGCGCATGGCCGGGCGCTGCGTGAACGTCATCGAGCACGGGCCGCTGAGTTTCGACCCGAGCAACTGCGAAACCAGCCTGGGCGGCCAGCCGGTGGACCTGTCGCGCCGCGAGCAGGCGCTGCTCCAGGCGCTGCTGAACAATCCCGGCCGGGTACTTTCCAGCGAGCAACTCAAGGACAGCGTCTACGGCTTTGGCGACGAAGTGGAGAGCAATGCCCTGAACGTGCACATCCATCACCTGCGCCGCAAGCTGGGCAACGGCATCGTCGAGACCGTCCGCGGCCTGGGCTACCGTCTCGGCCCGGCGCAATTGCCAGGATCACCGTGATGAGCTTGCGCCTGCGCCTGAGCCTGATTCTCGGCACCGCCTTCGTCCTGATCTGGGCCCTCGCCGCCGCCTGGATGCTGCGCGACCTGCGCCAGCAAATGATGTTTTCCCTCGACCAGCGCCTGGTGGCGTCGGCGCGGATGGTCGCCGGGCTGATCGACCAGTTGCCGCAGCCGTTGACCAGCAAGGGCGAGGGCACCCACCTCAGTGCCGATCAGTTGAGCGTCCCCGATGGCATGGCCTGCCAGGTCACTTCGCTGCGTGGCGAGATCCTCGCCCGCAGCCATCAGAATGCTGATCAGCACCTGGATGACGGGCGCGGCGGCTTCCATGACCAGATGATCGATGGCGCGCGCTGGCGCAGCTTCACCTTCGCCCACGGCGATATCCGCATCACCACCGCCGACCGTCACCTCGAACGCGAGGCGCTGAACCGCTCGATCCTGCTGGCGGCATCGGCGCCGGTGCTGGTGGCCCTGCTCGGCAGTCTCGGCCTGCTCTGGGTCGGTATCGGCAAGGGCCTGGCGCCGCTGAACTGGATGCGCGACGCCCTGCGCAGGCGTAGCCCGGATTCCGTCGAACCGCTGCAGATCAAGGCGGTGCCCAGCGAGTTGCAGCCGTTGCTGGACACCCAGAACCAGTTGTTCCTGCGCATTGGCCAGACCATCGAGCGCGAGCGCCGCCTGACCGGCGATGCCGCCCATGAACTGCGTAGCCCGCTGACCGCAATCAAGACCCACCTGCAAGTGGCGCGGATGACCGATGGCAGCGTGCGCGAGCAGGCCCTGGAGCATGCCGAGCAGGGCGCCGACCGCTTGCACCGGACCCTCGAACAATT
Organism: Pseudomonas sp. 5P_5.1_Bac1; assembly: GCF_025466015.1. NCBI lineage: Bacteria > Pseudomonadati > Pseudomonadota > Gammaproteobacteria > Pseudomonadales > Pseudomonadaceae > Pseudomonas > Pseudomonas sp. 5P_5.1_Bac1. The sequence goes on from NZ_JANLNX010000081.1 coordinate 127,091, forward strand.
GCTGTTGCTGGCCCGGGTCGAGGGCAGCCTGTCGTTCGACGATGGCGTGCAGTGCAGTGCCGAACAGGCCGCCCGCCAGGCCATTCAGGATACCGGCGACAACCGTCGCATCTTCTTGCAGGCGCCGCAACGGGCCGCAGAGGTGCAGTTGGACATGCCGGCGGGTTTGGCGGTGGCGGCACTGCGCAACCTGCTGGATAACGCTCTGCGCCACAGCACCGGCGAAACCCCGGTGGAACTGGAGGTGCACGTGGAGGAGGGCCGGGTCGGATTCCTCGTCCGCGACCATGGCCCCGGCATTCCCGAGCAGCACCTGCAACACTTGACCCAGCGCTTCTGGCGCAATGGTCAAAGCGAGGGCAGCGGCCTGGGGTTGGCGATCGTCCAGGCAATCGTTCAGCGCTGTGCCTGTTCATTGCATTTCGACAGCCGTCCCGACGGTCTGCGGGTGCTGCTGCAGATGCCGTTGCGCGTCGAGGCCGTTTGATGAGCAATAACCCCTAAATTTCCCACCCAATTCAACGTTCTAGCTTGGACATAAGTGGTTTCCATGGCTGGCACGGGTGGGCAATGACGATATCTCGACGGGGATTCATAGCAGGTCTGGCGTTGACCAGCGCGGCGGTGCCGGCGGTCTACTACGGCCATCGCAAGCTGACCCACGACCCCGAGGACGACATCGTCACCCCAGGCGAAGCCAGCGTTGAACTGGCGGATATCGCCGGCCAGCAACTGGCCAATCAACTGCGGGGTGTCTGGGATATCCGCTTCACCGGCGCCGATGGTGGCCTGCCGGGGCTACCGCGCGAAGGCGCGCAGTTGTACCTGGATATCGCCGCCAAAGGCCGTGGCCTGCGCGGCGTGCTGGACACCGGTGAGCGGCTGGAACAACCCGGCCCGGTGGCCTATCGGGTGCTGGGCGATCTGGTCGGCGCTTCCAGCAAACAAGTGCGTTGGCGTCTGCTGAGCAACCAGGGCGGCCCAGGTTTCGAGTGCATTGCCACGCTGGATGAGGTCTGGGGCAGTTTCGGCAACGCCGGCAGCGGAACCCTCAGCGGTAACCTGCAGCGCCTCGACCGGTCCATGGCATTGCCCCTGCAAGACAGTCATTTCGTCGCCGTGAAGCGGATGTTTCCCGAGGCGCGTGAGCGCATTGCCTACACCCCCGAATTACGCGACTGGCTGATCGGCGCCGAGCACCGGTTGTTCCACCAGCTCTGGCATTCGACCCGGGACAAATGGCACAGGCTCTCCGAAGACCAGCATGGCGCACTGCGCGGCCTCGGCTGGCAACCCGGGCCGCGGGATAAGGAGCGTGATGCCCGCGGGCCACGCAAGCACCGCAACGGCTCCGGTGTGGATTTTCTGTTCATGCACCGGCATATGCTCAACACCGCGCGGACCTTCCAGGCATTACCGTCCTGGACCCATTTCCCCTTGCCACAGCCAAACGTCGAGTTCGATCGCCACGGTTTCGCCCGCTACTTCGATAACCACGATGGCTACAGCGTACCGCCGACCTGGCTGGCGTCGGGAGACAGCGAGTACACCCAGTGGGTGGCTGCGATCAAGGCGCAGGAGACGTTCTGCAGCAACTTCCAGGTCTGGGAATCGCAATACCAGGACCCGCTGTACCTGTCGCGCATGACCCTCGGCGAGCTGGGTTCGGAGCTGGAAATGAACCTCCACGACTGGCTGCACATGTGCTGGGCGTCGGTCCCGCGTGACCCGTCCAACGGCGCGCCGGTGCCGTTCGCCCGCAATCCGTCGGACTTCGCCGCCCGCTGGTACGGCGCCGATAACGACTTCCTCGGTGATCCGTTTTCCTCCCATGTAAACCCGGTGTTCTGGGGCTTTCATGGCTGGATCGACGACCGCATCGAAGACTGGTTCCGCGCTCACGAGCGGCACAACCCGGGCCAGGTGCGGCGCCTTCAGGTCAATGGCGTGGAATGGTTCGCGCCGGGGCGCTGGAATGAAGTCGAGGATCCGTGGCTGGGGCCGACCACCCATGGCTGCAGCACCACGCCGGGCATGTTCCCGGGCAAGTCGGTGGAGATGGATATCGAGACGATGAAGCTGGCGTTGCGCCTCATCTTTGCCGAGGAAGACAAGCTCAAGCCGCTGTTCAAGCGCGTGCCGCAACGGCCGTGGTATGCGCGGCATTTGTCGATGAAAGGGATTGCCTCGTAAGGGACCGCGAGCGGTCCCCTCTCTCGCTCAGCGAACCTCCGTCACCTGCCAGCCGCCCCCCAACGCCTTGTACAGCGCCACGCTGCCCTGCACCCGCGCCAGACGCAGTTGCACCTGCTGGTCCTGGGCCTGGTAGAGGGTGCGCTGGGTTTCCAGCACCGTCAGCAGCGTCTCCGCGCCCGCTCGATAGCGCCGCTCCGCCAGTTCGAAGGCGGTGCGTGCCTGACGCACTTCTTCGTCCTGCCACTGCCGTTGGCGATCGACGCCGCCAATGCTGTTCAGCGCCTTCTCCACATCGCCGAAACCGGAAACGATGCTGGCGTGATAGCGCTGGAGCAGCTCTTCCTGCTCGGCGCGGGCCCGGTCGCGTTCGGCCTTGAGCCGGCCGCTGTCGAAGATCGGCGCCGCCAGCCCCGCCGTCAGGTTGTAGTAGGGGCTGCGCAACAAGCGGTCGAAGACCTGCGAACCGGACGCGAGGTTGGCGCCCAGGGTCAGGCTCGGCAGCATCGCGGCGCGGGCCACTTGAACATTGGCCTGGGCCGCCGCCAGCCGTGCTTCGGCGGCGGCGATATCCGGCCGGCGGCTGAGCAGGTCGCTGGGCACGCCCGTGCTGATGCGCGGCCAGTTGATCGCGGTGAAATCCTCGCGGGTCTGCGGCAGCGCCTGCACCGGTTCGCCGAGCAGGGTCGCCAGGGTGATGCGGGTGTCCTGCAATTGTTGTTCGAGCAGCGGCACCTGGCGTTCCTGCGCCGCGACCAAACTGCGCTGTTGCGCCAGTTCCAGGGCGGTCGCCGACCCGGCGTCGTGGCGGGTCTGCACTACTTGCAGCACGTCGCGGGCGTTGCTCAGGTTCAGCCGGGCGATGCGCACTTGTTCGACCAACGCGAGGCTTTGCAGGTAGCTGCTGGCGACGCCGCTGAACAGCGTCAGTTCCACCGTCTGGCGGTCAAAGCGACTGGCATCCAGGCTGCGCAGCGCGCTGTCGCGGGCCGCAGCGTTGCCGCCCCAGAAGTCGATTTCGTAACTGGCGTTCAGCCCGGTGCTGAAGGTGGTGTAGGTGCGGTCGCTGCGGGTCGCATCGATGCCGTTGTAGCCGTTGCCGCGCAGCAACCGTTCGCGGCTGGCATTGAGGCCGAACTTCACCTCCGGCAGCAATGGCGCGCCGGCGATGACCGCGCTGGCCTGGGCCTGGCGGATCCGCGCCACGGCCGCGGCGAGGTCGAAACTGTTGCTGCGCGCCTGCTCGATCAAGTCGTTCAGTTGCGCACTGGCGAAGGCCTGCCACCATGGCCCGTCGGCGATCGACGCGGCTGGGTCATGCTGGCCTTGCCAGTGTTCGGGGGCCGCTGGCGGCGCGGCGTCGGGGGTGCTGTTGGCGCAGGCACCGAGCAATACACACAGGGACAGAAGGCTGAGACGGCTGGGCAATGTCATCGATTATTCGCTTGTCAGGGCTTTGACCGGATCGAGCCGGGCCGCTTTGCGTGCCGGCATGAAGCCGAACACCACGCCGGTGATGACGGCGCAGGTGAAGGCGCCGAGCACGGCACCGAGGGAAAACGCCACGGCAATGTCGGCCAGCATCAGGCCGCCGCCGATCAACATCGCCACGGCGATGCCGGTCACGCCGCCGACCATCGACAGCATCACCGCCTCGGTCAGGAACTGGCGCAGGATGTCGCGCTGGCGGGCGCCGGTGGCCATGCGGATGCCGATCTCGCGGGTCCGCTCGCGCACGGTCATCAGCATGATGTTCATCACCCCGATGCCACCCACCAGCAGGGAGATCGCCGCGATCGCGCCGAGCATCAGTGACAGGGTGTTCTGCGTGCGGGCCTCGGCCTGGATCAGCGCCGCGTAGTTGGTCAGTTCATAGTCGTGCTTGCCGCGGTGCAGTTTGCGCATCAGTTGGTCGATGGCCACTTCGGTTTCCTTGACCCGGCCCGAATCGGCGGCGGCGATGGTCACGTACTCCGGGTCGCGGCTGCCGAACAGGCGGATGGCCGCGGCAGAGTAGGGCACCACGATGCGCCCGTCGCTGTCCTGGTCGCCGGAGCTGGAACCCTTGCCAGCGAGCACGCCGAGCACCTGGAACGGCACGTTGCCGATCAGGATGTACTGGCCGATGGGGCTGCGTTCGGCAAACAGTTTCTCCTTGACCTTCTGCCCGATCACCGCCACCGAGGCCGCGCTCAGTTCGTCGGATTCGGTGAAGAAGCTGCCCTCGACCACCGGCCAGTTGAAGATCTCCGAGAACCAGGTGTTGTTGCCGCCGACGTAGAACGTCTGGCTGTTGTTGGCGTAGCGCACCATCAACTGGTTGCCGATCACCGGCATGATCTTCTTCACTTGCGGCAAACTGCCGACCGCTTCGACGTCGTCAAGGGTGATGATCCCGGCGGGCTCGTGCATGCTCGCCGACTTGCCGCTGAGGTAGAGGATGTTCGAGCCGAAGGCGGCCATCTGCGCCACCACCTGGCGTTTACTGCCTTCGCCGACGGCCAGCATGACCACCACCGACGCCACGCCGATGACGATGCCCAGCAGTGTCAGCGCGGTGCGGAAGCGGTTGATCCACATGACTCGCCAGGCGGCCTGAAGGGCTTCCACCAGTTCGCCTTTCCAGGCGCCGGTCTGGGTCGAGCCGTGGTCGAGGTACTGGCGCAGTTCCTCGGCTTTCGGGCCGGCTTTGGCCCGCTGCCGTTCGGGCTGCTCGTTGGCCGAGTCACTGATGACCAGGCCGTCGCGAATCTCGATGACCCGCTGGGCCCGGGCGGCGACCTCGCGGTCATGGGTAATCAGGATGATCACGTGGCCCTGGCTGGCCAGCTCGTCAAGCAGCGCCATGACCTCGGCGCCGCTTTTGCTGTCGAGGGCGCCGGTAGGTTCGTCAGCGAGAATGATGTGGCCGCCGTTCATCAATGCGCGGGCGATCGACACTCGCTGCTGTTGGCCGCCGGAGAGCTGGTGCGGGCGGTTGCCGGTGCGGTCGCCGAGGCCGAGGCGGTCGAGCAGGGCGGCGGCGCGGGCGTGACGCTCGGTGGCGGGCGTGCCGGCATAGATGGCCGGCATCTCGACGTTTTCCTGGGCCGAGCCCGAGGTGATCAGGTGATAGCCCTGGAAGACGAAGCCGAACGCCTCGCGGCGCAGCCAGGCCAGTTCGTCGCTGTCCAGGTCGGCGACGTCCTTGCCGGCGAAGAAGTATTCGCCGCTGGTGGGGCGGTCGAGGCAGCCGAGGATGTTCATCAGCGTCGACTTGCCGGAGCCGGAGGCGCCGACGATGGCGACGAATTCACCGGGATGGATGGCCAGGCTCACGCCGCGGACCACTTCCACCTTGGGCGTGTCGATACCGCCGTAGGACTTGCGGATATCCCGCAGTTCAATCAGGGGCGTGCTCATTCAACCCCCGCTGGCGATGGGGGCGCCGATCAGCAGGTGGTCGCCTTCGGACAGGCCGTCGAGGATCTGCACCCGCAGGCGGTCGCTCAGGCCTGTGCGCACATGACGCTGCTCGATCTTGCCGTCGCGGTTCACCACCTGGACCAGGCGCTGGTCGGCCTTGTCACCGTCGTCTTCCAGCGCCGCGACGGGCGCGGTCAGTACGTTCTGTGCCTGGCCGGCAACGAAGAACACCTGGGCGGTCATTTCCGCCATCAGGCTGTGGTCCGGGTTGTCGACGTCCAGCAGCACGGTGTAGAGCACCACTTTGCCACTGCTGCCGCTGGCGCTGCGCGAACCGCTGCCGCCGCCACTGCTCTGGGACGAGGTATCCAGCGGCTTGGGCGGAATCGGCAGAATCTGCCGGACGGTGCTGTTCCAGCGCCGCTTGCCGCCGGCGAGGGTGGTGAAGTAGGCCGTCATGCCGGGTTTGACGTGGCCGATATCCGCTTCCGAGACCTCGGCCCACACCGTCATCGGCGACAGCCTGGCGATACGCAGGATCAACGGGGTCTGCTGCTGGGCATTGAGGGTCTGGCCTTCCCGAGCGTCCACCGCGACCACGGTGCCGGACATCGGCGCGTAGATGCGGGTGTAGCCGAGTTCCGCTTCGTCACTGCGAAGGCTCGCCTGGGCCTGAAGAATTTGCGCGCGGTACATGTCGATGCGGGCCTGGGTCACCTTGAGTTGCGCCTGGGCGGTCTGCACGTCTTCCTCGCGGGTGGCGCCTCCGGCGGCGAGGCTTTGCTGGCGTTTGTACTGCTGCTCGGCAAGCTTGTACTGGGCTTGCTGCTCGGCCAACTGGGCCTTGAGGTTGTCGATGGAATAGCGGCCCGCATCGAGCCTGGCCTGTTGCGTCGACGGATCGATCTCCACCAGCAACTGGCCTTCCTGTACTTCATCGCCGGGCTCGACATGCAGCTTGCGGATCTGCCCGGACGCCTGGGCGCCGACGTCCACATAGCGCCGTGGTTGCAGATTGCCCAGCGCGGTGACGCTACTTTCGATATCGCCACGGGTGACCGCAACGGTACTCAGCGGGTCGTTGCCCGGCAGTGTTTTCCAGGCAACCAGGGCACCCAGGCTGACCAGCCCCAGGGCACAGATCAGCAGGCGGCGTTTGAAAGTAGGACGTCTCATGCGGGGTTCCAGCCAGTGGGATTCGGCCCGCGCGGCATTTGGCGCCGACACGGGAGGCTCCCAGATAAACGAGAGGGGCACGCTGTAATTTACCTGCGGCACTGGCCGTCGAGGGCCCGTCCGGGGGAGGGCAATACTATGCTGAAATAGCTAAATCTTTGTGAGAACCATTTTCATTTGCGAGTATTATGTGCCGCCGCTCCGAGCGACCCGAAAACGGGCATCCCAACAATATATTGACGCTCGCTTGATTTCCGACGGTTTCCCGACAACTATCAGTAAAAGTTCCTACGGAATTGCTGCCTGATTCGTCGGCGCGGTGAAGGGTCAAGGAGTGTTCCCCAACAACTATCACCTTGGTCATTCACCATGGCTGACAAAACCCTGCGAATCCTGTTGGCCGACGCGCATCCCATGCAGTTGCTGCAACTGGAGAAGATGCTCAACGGCATGGGCTACTACCGCATTGCGCCGGTACAGTCCTTCGAAGACCTGCGCCACCTTGTGCAGAACGCACTGCTGCCGTTCAACCTGCTGATCGGCAACATCGACCTGGCCAGCCATGCCGGGGTCGACCTGGAGCGTTTCTGCCGGGTCAATGTGCAGATTCAGCATGCGCTGCTGTACGAGTCGCAGCACCTGAAGATGCCTGCGGTGCCCACGGGGCAGCGCCAAGCGGTGACCATCAGCCTGGCGAAGGTGCCGGACGATGAAGCGCTGCATGCGTTCATGGCCCTCATCGATACCCCGCGGGTGCTCGCTCAGTTACCCAGCCCGAGGGGCAAGAACTCTCCGCGTGGGCCCTCCCGGCACTGGCTGGGTCAGGGCCAGACGGTGTTCTCCCGCCCCTCCTGAATCGCCTGCGCCCGGGTTCATTTTGTTATGCTCTGGCGCTCGTTCAGGCGCGCCTGGCTGCGCGCGGTCCCGTTCATCCCTGCGGAAACCCCTATGACTGCCAACGACTCCGCGCGCCTGTCGCGCGGTGACCACAAGACCCTCGGCCTGGCGGCCCTGGGCGGCGCGCTAGAAATCTACGATTTCATCATCTTCGTGTTCTTCGCCCTGACCCTCAGCCAGCTGTTCTTTCCGCCGGAAATGCCCGAGTGGCTGCGGCTGTTGCAGAGCTTCGGGATTTTCGTCACCGGCTACCTGGCGCGTCCGCTGGGCGGCATCCTCATGGCGCATTTCGCCGATCATCTCGGGCGCAAGAAGGTCTTCAGCCTGAGCATTCTGATGATGGCGCTGCCTTGCCTGCTGATCGGCCTGATGCCGACCTACGCCGATATCGGCTATGCCGCGCCGTTGATCCTGCTGGCGCTGCGGATCCTGCAGGGCGCGGCGGTCGGTGGTGAGGTGCCCAGCGCCTGGACTTTCGTCGCCGAGCACGCGCCGCCTGGCCGGCGCGGTTATGCCTTGGGCTTCCTGCAGGCCGGTTTGACGTTCGGCTATCTGCTCGGCGCATTGACCGCCACGGCGCTGGCGCAGATGTTCACCCCTCAGGAAATCCTCGATTACGCCTGGCGTTACCCGTTCCTGCTGGGTGGTGTGTTCGGGGTGATCGGTGTGTGGCTGCGCCGCTGGCTCAGCGAGACGCCGGTGTTCCTCGCCCTGGCGCGCCAGAGCAGCGACCGGCCGAAGGAGTTCTCGCTGCGGGCGGTATTGCGTGAGCACCGTCAGGCGCTGCTGCCGGCGGTGCTGCTGACCTGCGTATTGACCTCGGCGGTGGTGGTGCTGGTGGTGATCACCCCGACCGTGATGCAGCAGCGCTTCGGCATGACTGCCGGGCATACCTTCGCCTTGAGCAGCCTGGGGATTGTCTTCCTCAATATTGGCTGCGTGCTGGCTGGCCTGTTGGTGGATCGCATCGGCGCCTGGCGGGCGCTGCTGCTGTATTCGCTGCTGCTGCCGCTGGGCATTGGCGCGCTGTACGGCAGTCTGGTTGCCGGGTGGGACACGGTCGGCATTGCCTACGCTCTGGCCGGACTTGGCTGCGGGGTAGTGGGGGTGGTGCCTTCGGTGATGGTCGGGCTGTTCCCGGCGCGGATCCGGGTGTCCGGCATCTCGTTCACCTACAACGTTGCCTACGCGCTGTGGGCCAGTACCACGCCGCTGATGCTGATCGCGCTGATGCCCTGGAGTCCGTGGGTGTGCGTGGCGTTTTGCGCGGTAATGGGCTTTGTCGGCGTGCTGACGTCGCTGTACTTCAGTGGTCGCGAGCGCCTGTGCAGCGAGGAAGAGCTGCTGCTGGCCAAGGGCTGACTCGGCCTTTTTCCGCCCGGATGTAAAAAGCCCCTCACACCTTGCGGTGGAGGGGCTTTTTCGTGGCCGCCGTCTTACATGTTCGGGTAAGTCGGGCCGCCGGCGCCTTCCGGGGTGACCCAGGTGATGTTCTGCGAAGGGTCCTTGATGTCACAGGTTTTGCAGTGCACGCAGTTCTGTGCGTTGATCTGGAAGCGCTTGTTGCCGTCTTCCTGGGTGATCACTTCGTACACGCCTGCCGGGCAATAGCGCTGCGCCGGCTCATCGTAGAGCGGCAGGTTGGTGCCGATCGGGATGCCGGCGTCGGCCAGCTTCAGGTGGCACGGTTGCTCTTCTTCATGGTTGGTGCTGGAGAGGAACACCGAGCTCAGCTTGTCGAAGCTCAGCTTGCCGTCGGGTTTGGGGTAGTCGATCTTCTTCGAGTCGGCCGCGAGCTTGAGGCAGGCGTAGTCCGGCTTGGTGTCGTGCAGGGTGAACGGCAGCTTGCCGCCGAACCAGTTCTGGTCGATATAGTTGAACGCCGCGCCGAACAGCGGACCGAACTTGTGCATGGCCGGGCCGAAGTTGCGGCTGGCGAACAGTTCGTCGTGCAGCCAGCTCGACTTGAAGGCCGCGACGTAGCTGTTGAGCTGGTCGCCGCCTTCGCTGCCGGCCAGCAGGGCATCGGCTACTGCGTCGGCGGCGAGCATGCCGGACTTCATCGCGGTGTGGCTGCCCTTGATCTTGGCGAAGTTCAGGGTGCCGAGGTCGCAGCCGATCAGGGCGCCGCCGTTGAAGACCATCTTCGGCAGCGAGTTCAGGCCGCCCTTGCTGATGGCGCGGGCGCCGTAGCTGATGCGCTTGCCGCCTTCCAGGTACTGCTTGAGCACCGGGTGGTGCTTCAGGCGCTGGAACTCATCGAATGGCGAGAGGTAGGCGTTGCCGTAGGACAGGTCGACGATCAGGCCGACTACCACCTGGTTGTTTTCCAAGTGATAGAGGAAGGAGCCGCCGGTGTTTTCGGAACTGACCACGTCCAGCGGCCAGCCCGCGGTGTGGACCACCAGGCCTTGCTGGTGCTTGGCTGGATCGATTTCCCAGATTTCCTTGAGTCCGATACCGTAGTGCTGGACGTCGGACTCGCTGTCGAGGTTGAAGCGCTTGATCAGTTGCTTGCCGAGGTGACCACGGCAGCCTTCGGCGAACAGGGTGTACTTGCCGCGCAGTTCCATGCCTGGGGTGTACATGCCGTCTTTCGGATGGCCTTCGCGATCCACGCCCATGTCGCCGGTGATGATGCCGCGAACCACGCCGTTGTCGTCGAACAGCACTTCCTGGGCGGCGAAGCCCGGGTAGATTTCCACGCCCAGATTCTCCGCCTGCTGGGCCAGCCAGCGGCACAGGTTGCCAAGGGAGATGATGTAGTTGCCCTGGTTGTGCATGGTCTTGGGCACGAACAGATCAGGGACTTTGACCGAGCTGTTGCCATCCTTGAGCACATAGATGTCGTCGCGCTTGACCTCGGTGTTCAGCGGCGCGCCCAGTTCCTTCCAGTCCGGGAACAGTTCGTTCAGGGCGCGCGGCTCGAATACGGCGCCGGAGAGGATGTGGGCACCGACCTCGGAGCCTTTCTCGACCACGCAGACGCTGATTTCGCTACCGGCTTCGGCGGCCTTCTGCTTTAGTCGGCAGGCGGCGGACAGGCCCGCCGGGCCGGCGCCGACGATGACCACGTCGAATTCCATGTATTCGCGTTCCACAGGTTCTCTCCTACTCAAGGCTCATCGGTTTTTCTTTATTGGCGGGTGTCAGCGCGGTCATTTCGAAGGGCCGGGTATGTAGCTCCGGAAGATGACGCACTACACCGCTTTCTCTTGGCCGCGCATTATATCTACACCACTTGCGAGGTCCAATACAAACGTTTGTTTGAATTTGCCGCAGGCCAGTAAAATCAAAGAGGCACGGCTGGAAGCTGGCGGTTTTGCCGTATTGACCGGATTGGGCGTTACGGTCAAGATACGGGCGGTTTTACGCTCGCCGTAGGCTGACCGTCGGATGCAGGAGCACCCCTAAAGACCTGGCAAAGAGCAGGGCAGTTACGCCAAACCGGGGTTTTGTAGTGGAGTTTACACGCCACCACAAAGAATGACTCACGGGTTTTGCGATGAAGGGTCGGAACGCGACTATCGAGTCAGTTTAAATTCGTCCGGCTGCAATCGTTTTTAGAGGTGCCCTTGTACCCACGCGCAATCGCCGGGTTCGGCCCAGGCGACATTCTTTTCACCGGAGAGTAACGAGGAATCCATGAAGGTTCTTGTAGCTGTCAAACGAGTGGTCGACTACAACGTCAAGGTTCGCGTCAAGGCGGACAACTCCGGCGTCGACCTCGCCAACGTCAAAATGTCCATGAACCCCTTCTGCGAGATCGCCGTCGAAGAAGCCGTCCGCCTGAAAGAGAAAGGCGTGGCCAGCGAAATCGTCGTCGTTACCGTCGGCCCGGCTACCGCCCAGGAACAACTGCGCACCGCCCTGGCACTGGGTGCTGACCGCGCCGTGCTGGTGGAGTCCGCCGAAGAGCTGACCTCCCTGGCCGTGGCCAAGCTGCTCAAGGCTGTCGTCGACAAGGAGCAGCCACAACTGGTGATCCTCGGCAAACAAGCCATCGACAGCGACAACAACCAGACTGGCCAGATGCTGGCCGCGCTGACCGGTTTCGCTCAAGGCACCTTCGCTTCCAAAGTCGAAGTGGCGGGCGACAAGATCAACGTTACCCGTGAAGTCGACGGCGGCCTGCAGACCGTTGCTCTGAACCTGCCGGCGATCGTCACTACCGACCTGCGCCTGAACGAGCCGCGCTACGCGTCGCTGCCGAACATCATGAAGGCCAAGAAGAAGCCGCTGGAGACCGTTACTCCTGACGCGCTGGGCGTTTCCACCGCCTCCACCAACAAGACCCTGAAAGTCGAAGCGCCGGCTGCACGCAGCGCGGGTATCAAGGTCAAGTCGGTTGCTGAACTGGTCGAGAAACTGAAGAACGAGGCGAAGGTAATCTAAATGACTATCCTGGTTATCGCTGAACACGAAAACGGTGCCGTTGCGCCCGCTACCCTGAACACCGTTGCCGCTGCCGCGAAGATCGGTGGTGATGTCCACGTCCTGGTCGCTGGCCAGAACGTCGGTGGTGTTGCTGAAGCCGCCGCGAAAATCGCCGGTGTCGCCAAGGTGCTGGTAGCCGACAACGCCGCCTACGCCAACTTCCTGCCGGAAAACATCGCGCCGCTGGTTGCCGAGTTGGGCAAGGGCTACAGCCACGTGCTGGCACCTGCCACCTCCAACGGCAAGAACGTTCTGCCGCGCGTTGCCGCGCTGCTGGACGTCGACCAGATTTCCGAGATCATCGCGGTCGAATCGGCTGACACCTTCAAGCGCCCGATCTACGCTGGCAACGCCATTGCTACCGTGCAATCGACCGCTGCAATCAAGGTCATCACCGTTCGCGCCACCGGTTTCGACGCCGTTGCCGCCGAAGGTGGCTCGGCTGCCGTTGAAGCCGTTGCCGCTGTCCACGACGCTGGCAAATCGTCCTTCGTCGGCGAAGAGCTGGCCAAGTCCGACCGCCCAGAACTGACCGCTGCCAAGATCGTCGTTTCCGGCGGCCGCGGCATGCAGAATGGCGACAACTTCAAGCACCTGTACGCCCTGGCCGACAAGCTGGGCGCGGCAGTCGGCGCTTCCCGCGCCGCAGTCGACGCAGGCTTCGTGCCGAACGACATGCAGGTCGGTCAGACCGGCAAGATCGTTGCCCCGCAACTGTACATCGCCGTTGGTATCTCCGGCGCGATCCAGCACCTGGCCGGTATGAAAGACTCCAAAGTGATCGTTGCGATCAACAAGGACGAAGAAGCGCCGATCTTCCAGGTGGCCGACTACGGCCTGGTGGCTGACCTGTTCGAAGCTATCCCTGAGCTGGAGAAGCTGGTTTAATCCAGTCGCTTCACTTATAAAGAGCCCGGTTGTTCCGGGCTGTGCGCAGGCGATCCTTCGGTCGCTCGCCGCAGCTCGCGACAACCGGGCTTTTTGATTTTCCGCGATTGAGAAAGGGCGCTGGCATGGGGTGGTTTGGTCGAAAAGGAACAGTGGCGATGCTCGGGCTCGCGTGTTTGCCGTCGATGGCCATGGCGGTCGGCAAGTGCGAGCGGCTGGTGGTGACCGGCAGTCCGGATGCGCCGCCTTATTCCTGGCGTGACCCGCAGGATCCCCGGCACCTGATCGGTGCCAATGTCGAGTTGTTGCAGCAGATCGGCAGCGAGCTGGGGCTCAAGGTCGAAGTGCTCTACGCCGGCAAGCGCAGCGACGCTCAGGCCGAGGTGCGCAGTGGGCGCATGGACCTGCTGGTGGACGCGCCTATGGCGGTCGCTGAGCTGACAGCCCTAGACTATATTCACCCGCCGGTGCTGCAGAACGAATATTTGGTCTGGACTCGCCACGACGCAGCATTGGCTTATGAAAACCTGGCCGATCTGCACCAGCATCAGGGCGCCATCTCCGAAAAGGCGCGTTTGACCCCTGAGTTCGAGGCGTTCAGCAAGACCGAACTGAAGCTGACCCATGTCCCGAACCTCACCCAGGCATTTCAGAAACTCTTGCTGGGGCAGGTGGATTATGTGCTCGCCGGCCGCTACGCCGGCATGGCCATGGCTCAGAGCCTGGGGATGGCCAACGACCTGATTGCGCGCGGCTTGCCGTTGGATCGGCCGGGGTTGTATCTGGCGCTGTCTCACAATTCCGTCTGCAATGACGCCTGGTTACGCGGACAGTTGGCGAAAAAACTGACAGAATTGCCGGCCTCTGGCGTAGCCCAGGAGGTCCTGCAACGCAACATCGAGCGTTGGCAAGCGCAGTTGCAGGCGCCGCTTGACGCCCCTAAACAGTAGGAAACTTGTGTGAGAACTCGACCCCTATTCGCCGTCCTGGCATTGCTGGCCCTGGCCGGCTGTGCGTCCGATCCGGCGCCTCATGAACAGTTGCGTTTGTCCGAGCAGGCGCTTGAGCAGGCCAAGGCCGTTGGTGCCACCGATGATGTGGCCGAGCTGAAGCTGGCTGAAGAGAAGTTGACGCGGGCCCGCAGCAATATGCTCAGCGAGTCGTTCCGCGATGCGCGCATGCGTGCCGAACAGGCCGAACTGGATGCGCGCCTGGCCGAGGCCCGGGTACTGACCCTGAAAAGTCAGGAGCAACTGACCCTTCTGCAGTCGCGGGTGGATCGTCTTCGCAAGCAGTTGGGGGAACAGAAGTGAGTTCGATCAAGCCTCTGGCATTGCTGGCGATTGCCGGTGTTCTTGGGTTGCAGGGCTGTGCCAGTGAGCGCAGTGAAGTCGCGCTGGAACAAGCGACGGCCAGCTTTCAGTCGGTGAAGGACGATTCAAACGTGCTGCGCAGTGCGCCGCGGGATGTCATCCGCGCAGGCGAGTCGCTGGCGCGGGCTGAGCGTCTGGCCAGCTATATCGGCACCGGCTCGGATGTACGGCATTACGCCTATCTGAGTCAGCGCTACAGCGAGATTGCTCGCGAGCACAGCAATCTGGTGCTCAATCAGGAGCGTCAGGCCAAGCTGGAGCTGGAACGCCAACGTCTGCAACTGGCGCTGCGCGAAGCCAAGCTGTCCAGCGTGCAGCAGCAGGGCAAATGGCTCGAGGAGCAGATCGTCAGCCTGGCCACCACGGACAGTGATCGTGGCCTGGTCATGACCTTGGGCGATGTGCTGTTCGATACCGGGCAGGCGGATCTGAAAAACTCCGCGAGCCGCACGGTGCTCAAGCTGGTGCAGTTCCTTCAGTTGAACCCCAAGCGCGTTGTTCGCATCGAGGGTTACACCGACAGCACTGGCAACCCTGAGGACAACCTCAAGCTGTCGCGTGACCGTGCGCAGGCGGTGGCTGACATGCTGGTTGACCTGGGTGTCGATGAGAAGCGCATCCAGGTTCGCGGGTATGGTGACCAGTACCCGGTCGAGGTGAATGCCTCGGAGCGTGGCCGGGCGCAGAACCGTCGCGTGGAAATCGTTTTCTCCGATGAGAAGGGCAGGCTCGGCGCCGAGCGCTGATACGTCCCCGACACGAAAACCCGGTGATCGAAAGACACCGGGTTTTTTATTAGCCGTGATTTTTTATGCGTTTTCAGCACTTTGATGCGTCTTCACATCACGGTATTGTCGACGAGTCTGCAATCTGTCCCAGTACACTTGGGAACTGTTCCGGTATTCTGTGCCGGCTTGTACAAGAATAATCAGATTGCCTGCGTGCCGAGAGTGGATCATGACCAACCTGTTGCTTTATCAGCGTATCGCTCAGCAGCTCGCCGAAGATATTCGGCGTGGTGTCTATCAGCCGGGTGAGCGTGTGCCGTCCGTGCGCAAGATGAGCTCACAGTTGAATGTCAGCCATGCAACCGTGCTCCAGGCGTACGCCAACCTAGAAGACCAGGGGCTGATCCGGGCTCGGCCGCAATCGGGTTATTACGTTCACCAGACCCCGGCGTTGACGGCGTCGACCCCGGATATCGCGCGGGTTGAGCGACCGGGGCTGGTCACTCGCGCCAGCATCATCCAGCAGGTCTTGGACGAAGCGCGCCGGGACGGAGTTTTTCCGCTGGGCGCGGCGGTGCCCCATGTCGATTACCTGCCGGTGCGGGCGCTGCACCAGCAATTGGCCAAGGTCACGCGCTTCCAGAGTCCGCGGGCCTTCAGCTATATGTTCAGCCCTGGCTTCGAGCCGCTGCGCCGGCAGATTGCAATTCGCATGCGTGATGCCGGGGTGATTGTCGATCCTTCCGAGATCGTGGTGACTCACGGTTGCGTTGATGCGCTGCAAATGTCTTTGCGCGTGCTGACCCGGCCGGGAGACCTGATCGCCGCCGAATCGCCGACCTACTACGGTCTGTTGCAACTGGCCGACCTGCTGGGCTTGAAAGTGATCGAGATCCCCAGTGATCCGTCCACCGGCATCAGTCTGGAAGCCCTGCAACTTGCGGCCAATCAATGGTCCATCAAGGCGCTGGTGCTCACGGCGCGGCTGAGCAACCCGCTGGGCGGTACCATTCCGGAAGATCGCCAGAAACAACTGCTGCGCCTGGCCTCGGATTTCAATATCCAGATCATCGAAGACGATATCTACGGTGAGTTGATGTTCGAGCAGGGCAAGAGCAAATCGCTCAAGGCGTTCGACCGGCTTGATCGTGTCATCTACTGTTCGAGTTTTTCCAAGACCCTGTCGCCAGGCGTGCGGATCGGCTGGATGATCGCTGGCAACTACCAGCAGGAGATCCAGCGGCTACAGACGTTCAGCACCCACTCCGCGTGCAGCGTGACGCAAATGGGCGTGGCGGCTTATCTGGAAAACGGTGGTTACGATCGACACCTGCGCTTCATTCGCCAGGAATACCGCAAGAACCTCAGTGCCTATCAGTTGGCGGTTCAGCAGTATTTCCCGGAAGGCACCCAGATGACCCGGCCCACCGGTGGTTTCATTCTGTGGGTCAGTCTGCCTGGGCGGGTCAATACCCAGGAGTTGCATGTGCGTGCGCTGCAGCAGGGCATCAGTATCGCGCCGGGGCTGATCTTCAGTAACACCGAGCAATTCAATCACTGCATTCGCCTCAACTGCGGCATTCCGTGGAATCGGGAGGCGGAGCGGGTATTGATGACGTTGGGGATGCTGGCCAATCAGCTATGTCAGGAAACTGCAAATAATGGCTATCTGTAGCTGACGGACTTGTCAGGCGCGCTTGGAACGCGGAGCATAGCGGCTTTCATGGAGTGCTTGTTGTTGTCTATGACTGTATTACGGCGTGGCGGATTGGTATTAATTGGGCTGTTCGCGGTATCGCTGATGGACTCCGCGATGGCCGCGTCCGCTCCTCAGTCCGTTTTGCTGGCCGAAGCAAAGCCTCAAGAGCAGAAAGCCAGCACTGCCAGCCAGAAGAAACAGCCCGCGCAGCCGGCGGCAAAAGCCCAGCCCGCAGCCCGGCAGAAGGCCGTACCTGCGAAAAAGGCGCCGGTCAGAGCCAGCAAGAGCGCTAGCCGAAAAAAAGCGGATGCGATCGCTGCGCCGCTGCCCAAGGCCAAACTCGATCTGACCTTGCCACCTGACATGGTCAAGGAAATGAAGTCTGTCGAGCAGATCGAGGCGGAAGTGCGCAAGCCGCTGCTGCCTTCGATGTTCGGGGAAAAACCTGCGGCCGAAAGTCCATTCCAGCTCAACGGGCGTTTGCTGAGCAACGAAATGCAATTGCAGTTGCGCAACGATAGTCGCCAGGACATCGAAGGCGCTGCGATCGATTTCGAATTCAAGCAATAGCGTCAAAACGAGAACCGCCCAGTCAGCAATATTTCATTTGGCCGGTAATTTCAAACGGTTGTTTTAGTCGTTACTATCCTTCCTATCTGCATCATTTGCTCTTTCCGAGGTCTACCACGTCATGAAGTGCCGCGAAGGCTGTGGCGCCTGCTGCATAGCTCCGTCGATCAGTTCGTTCATTCCTGGAATGCCTGATGGCAAGCCGGCTGGCGAACGCTGTATTCATCTGTCCGCCATCAATCTGTGTGATTTGTTCGGCAAGCCGGAACGGCCGGCAGTCTGTTCGGGCTTCAAGGCGGACACAGAGGTATGCGGCAGTGACCGTGACGAGGCTATCAAGCTCATCGGCTGGTGGGAGCAAATGACGGCGGCCTGAATGCTGGATCACCGACCAATAAGGAAAACAACCGGATGAGATCGTTCAAGCGTGTAGCGGTAATCGTGGGTTTGAGTGCGTTGTCGACTTTGGCTTTCGCTGAGCAATGGGAAGAGGCCAAGAGCGCGGACGGTATCAAGGTTTCCCTCAGTAAAGTGGAGGGCTCCGATTACAAGGCATACCGCGGCGTAGTCCTGATCAAGGCGCCCGTTGCGAAAATTCGGGCGCTGCAGGAGGACGTTGCCGGTTCTTGCGCGTGGATTCACGAGTGCAAATTGCAGAAGCTGCTCAAGCACGAAGGCGACCAGAGCTGGACCTACGCACAGTTCAACACGCCATGGCCGGTGACGCCGCGTGATTCCGTGTTGCATGTGACGACCACCCAGGACGCTGATGGCAGTGTGACGCGAAAAATCGAAGGCGTGAGCACCTATCTGCCGGAAGAGAAGGGCTTCGTACGGGTGGCGACTGCCAATGGCTACTGGAAACTGGTTCCGAAAGGCGATGCCACCGAAGTGACGTATCAGTTGCACACCAACCCGGGCGGTAGCGTGCCTTCCATGGTTGCGAACAAGTTCGTCGTGGATGCGCCTTTCAATACGCTCAAGGCATTGAAAGACAAAGCTGAAAAACCTTGATGTGAGCATTACAGTTATCGAGACGTGTAGCGTTATCGATAACTGTACGTTTCAAGGGCAATAAAAAAGGCTGCCATCAGGCAGCCTTTTTTTGCGTTCGGCCGAAGCTTACTCGCGGTCTTCCAGCTTGATCAGGTCGCGGGACTCGTAGCCGGTGTACAGCTGGCGAGGACGGCCGATCTTGTAAGGGCTGGAGAGCATTTCTTTCCAGTGCGAGATCCAGCCGACGGTACGCGCCAGGGCGAAGATCACGGTGAACATGCTGGTTGGAATGCCGATTGCCTTCAGGATGATGCCCGAGTAGAAGTCGACGTTCGGGTATAGCGAACGCTCGATGAAGTAAGGATCGGTAAGGGCGATCTCTTCCAGGCGCATGGCCAGTTCGAGCTGCGGATCGTTGGTGATGCCCAGCTCGCGCAGGACTTCGTCGCAGGTCTGCTTCATCACGGTGGCACGCGGGTCGCGGTTCTTGTAAACGCGGTGACCGAAGCCCATGAGTTTGAACGGGTCGTTCTTGTCCTTTGCCTTGGCGATGAATTTGTCGATGTTCGAAACATCGCCGATTTCATCCAGCATGGTCAGTACGGCTTCGTTCGCACCGCCGTGGGCAGGGCCCCACAGTGCGGCGATACCGGCGGCGATACAGGCGAACGGGTTGGCACCCGACGAGCCGGCCAGACGCACGGTGGAGGTGGACGCATTCTGTTCGTGGTCGGCGTGGAGGATGAAGATCCGGTCCATTGCCTTGGCCAGTACCGGGCTGATCGGTTTGATCTCGCACGGGGTGTTGAACATCATGTGCAGGA
The DNA here is from genome assembly GCF_025466015.1 of Pseudomonas sp. 5P_5.1_Bac1. Lineage (NCBI taxonomy): Bacteria > Pseudomonadati > Pseudomonadota > Gammaproteobacteria > Pseudomonadales > Pseudomonadaceae > Pseudomonas > Pseudomonas sp. 5P_5.1_Bac1. Next base: position 146,277 of record NZ_JANLNX010000081.1, read on the forward strand.
AGTTCTCGGCATACGACAGGTCGTTGCGCGGGTACATCATGGGCTGGCCCATGGAGTACTTGTAGACCATCGCGGCCAGGGTCGGCATCTTGGCGACCAGGCGAACGGCGGAGATTTCCCGGTGCTGCGGGTTATTGATGTCCAGCGAGTCATGGTAGAACGCCGACAGGGCGCCAACCACGCCGCACATGACGGCCATCGGGTGGGCGTCGCGGCGGAAGCCGTTGAAGAAGGACTTCAACTGCTCATGCACCATGGTGTGGTTCTTCACGGTGCTGACGAACTGAGCCTTCTGCTCGGCATTCGGCAGTTCGCCGTTGAGCAGCAGGTAGCAGGTTTCGAGGTAGTCGGATTGCTGGGCGAGCTGTTCGATCGGGTAGCCGCGATGCAGCAGGATGCCCTTGTCGCCATCAATGTAGGTGATCTTCGACTCGCAAGATGCGGTCGCCATGAAACCAGGGTCGAAAGTGAAGTGACCCGTGGCCCCCAACCCTCTGACGTCGATAACATCTGGACCAACGGTGCCGGTTAAAATGGGCAGCTCGACGGGGGCTGCGCCCTCGATGATCAACTGCGCTTTTTTGTCAGCCATGTGGCCTCCTATTAATGCTTGAAATCATCTGACAGACCCCCCACGCAGGGCCCGCACCACTATAGTGAGATAAATTCGAATGTCAATTTGCCTAAAGCACGGTTGTAATGGGCCTTAGGCCCTGTTTTTCCTCGAAATTGGCGCCCATTTACGCCTTTTGTTCGGTAAAGGCAATGCGCTATTTGGGCTAGCCCTTCACGTTGTCATTAGTAGCCTAACTGTCTATACTCGGCACCCGACCGCCAGGGGCTTTCTTGCCCGTCTCACTGGGGGTCGCCGCTCCCTGGGTGGTGGGTACCTGACCAGTACACTTACCAACAACTTTGCCCTGATTGCTAGGGGCTCTTCAGTGTGAAAAAAGCCGTGAAAAGCCAACGACCTGTAAACCTAGACCTAAGGACCATCAAACTCCCGATCACCGCTTACACGTCCATTCTCCACCGCATCTCCGGCGTTATTCTGTTCCTGGGCCTGGCCATCATGCTTTATGCATTGGGCAAATCCCTGGGTTCCGAAGAAGGCTTTGGTGAGGTGAAGGCGTGTCTGACCAGTCCGCTGGCCAAGTTCGTGTTCTGGGGCCTGCTGTCCGCCTTGCTGTATCACCTGGTGGCCGGTGTGCGCCATCTGATCATGGACATGGGCATCGGTGAGACGCTGGAAGGCGGCAAACTGGGCTCGAAAATTGTCATCGTCATCTCCGTGGTGGTGATCGTTCTGGCGGGAGTTTGGATATGGTAACCAACGTCACGAACCTTTCGCGTTCGGGCCTCTATGACTGGATGGCGCAGCGCGTTTCTGCGGTCGTTCTCGCGGCTTACTTCATTTTCCTGATCGGCTACCTGGTGGCGCACCCTGGCATCGAATATGCCCAGTGGCACGCCCTGTTCTCCAATAACGCGATGCGTATCTTCAGCTTGCTGGCACTGGTTGCCCTGGGCGCTCACGCCTGGGTCGGCATGTGGACCATTGCAACCGACTACCTGACGCCAATGGCGTTCGGCAAGTCGGCTACAGCGATACGTTTCCTGTTCCAGGCGGTATGTGGTGTCGCGATGTTCGCGTACTTCGTCTGGGGTGTGCAGATTCTCTGGGGTATCTGATTCATGGCTATCATTCCAACGATTTCTTTCGACGCCATCATTGTTGGTGGCGGCGGTGCCGGCATGCGCGCTGCGCTGCAACTGGCCCAGGGCGGTCACAAGACGGCCGTGATCACCAAGGTGTTCCCGACCCGTTCGCACACCGTATCGGCCCAGGGTGGCATCACCTGCGCAATCGCTTCGGCTGACCCGAACGATGACTGGCGCTGGCATATGTACGATACCGTCAAAGGCTCCGACTACATCGGTGACCAGGACGCTATCGAATATATGTGCCAGGAAGGTCCTGCCGCGGTATTCGAGCTGGACCACATGGGTCTGCCGTTCTCCCGTACCGAAACCGGCCGTATCTACCAGCGTCCGTTCGGCGGTCAGTCCAAGGACTTCGGTAAAGGTGGCCAGGCCGCCCGTACCTGCGCCGCTTCCGACCGTACCGGTCACGCACTGCTGCACACCCTGTATCAGGGCAACCTGAAAGCAGGCACCACCTTCCTGAACGAGTACTACGCTGTTGACCTGGTGAAGAACCAGGACGGCGCGTTCGTCGGTGTGATCGCAATCTGCATCGAAACCGGCGAAACCCAGTACATCCGTGCCAAGGCAACGGTACTGGCTACCGGCGGTGCAGGTCGTATCTACTCGTCGACCACCAACGCCCTGATCAACACCGGTGACGGCGTTGGCATGGCACTGCGTGCTGGCGTTCCGGTGCAAGACATCGAAATGTGGCAGTTCCACCCAACCGGCATCGCCGGCGCAGGTGTACTGGTCACCGAAGGTTGCCGCGGTGAAGGCGGTTACCTGATCAACAAGCACGGCGAGCGTTTCATGGAACGCTACGCGCCAAACGCCAAGGACCTTGCTGGTCGTGACGTTGTGGCCCGTTCCATGGTCAAGGAAATCATCGCCGGTAACGGCTGTGGTCCTAACGGCGACCACGTGATGCTGAAACTCGACCACCTCGGTGAAGAAGTTCTGCACAGCCGCCTGCCAGGTATCTGTGAGCTGTCCAAGACCTTCGCTCACGTTGACCCGGTCGTTGCTCCGGTTCCAGTCGTTCCAACCTGCCACTACATGATGGGCGGCGTTGCCACCAACATTCATGGCCAGGCGATGACCCAGGATGCCGACGGCGTGGATCACATCATTCCTGGTCTGTTCGCCGTAGGCGAAGTGGCGTGCGTATCGGTTCACGGTGCCAACCGCCTGGGCGGCAACTCGCTGCTCGACCTGGTGGTCTTCGGCCGCGCTGCCGGCCTGCACCTGGAAAAAGCGCTGACCGACGGTATCGAATACCGCGACGCCAGCGACACCGACATCGAAGTTGCCCTGAACCGTCTGAACAAGCTCAACGAGCGCACTTCCGGCGAAGACGTTGCAACCCTGCGTCGCGAGCTGCAGAGCTGCATGCAGAACTACTTCGGTGTGTTCCGTACTGGCGAATACATGCAGAAGGGCATCGAGCAACTGGCTGGCCTGCGCGAGCGTATCGCCAACGTCAAGATCAGCGACAAGTCCCAGGCCTTCAACACCGCGCGTATCGAAGCGCTGGAGCTGCAGAACCTGCTGGAAGTTGCCGAAGCAACCGCCATCGCGGCCGAAGTTCGTAAAGAGTCCCGCGGCGCTCACGCCCGTGAAGACTACGAAGACCGTGACGACGAAAACTGGCTGTGCCACACCCTGTACTTCCCAGGTGAGAAGCGGGTTGCCAAACGTGCAGTCAACTTCGCGCCGAAGACCGTACCGGCGTTCGAACCAAAAGTCCGGACTTACTAAGGGTGGCCGCTATGTTGCAAGTCGAAGTTTATCGTTACAACCCGGACACCGACTCGGCACCTAAAACCCAGGTGTTCCAGGTCGATACCGGTGGCAAGGACCTGATGGTGCTGGACGTACTGGCGCTGATCAAGGAGCAGGACGAGGGCTTCTCCTATCGTCGCTCCTGCCGTGAAGGCGTTTGCGGTTCCGACGGCATGAACATCAACGGCAAGAACGGCCTGGCGTGCATCACGCCGCTGTCCGCTGTCGTAAAAGGTAACAAGTTGGTCGTGCGTCCGCTGCCTGGTTTGCCGGTTATCCGTGACCTGGTCGTCGACATGAGCATCTTCTACAAGCAGTACGAGAAGGTGAAGCCATTCCTGCAGAACGACACGCCGGCTCCGGCCATCGAGCGTCTGCAGTCGCCGGAAGAGCGCGAAAAGCTGGACGGTCTGTACGAGTGCATCCTGTGCGCTTGCTGCTCGACTTCCTGCCCGTCGTTCTGGTGGAACCCGGACAAGTTCCTGGGTCCAGCCGCTCTGCTGCAAGCCTATCGCTTCCTGGCCGACAGCCGTGACACCAAAACCCAGGAGCGCCTGGCGTCCCTGGATGACCCGTTCAGCGTATTCCGCTGCCGCGGGATCATGAACTGCGTAAACGTTTGCCCTAAAGGTCTGAACCCGACCAAGGCAATCGGCCACGTTCGTAACATGCTGCTGCAAAGCGGCACCTGATTCAAAAAGTGTTGTAGCCGTAGAACGCCAAGGTGCGGGCATCAGCCCGCACCGAGGTGAAACCCGAGCAAGGGTCAAAAGCCCGAGCTTGACCTATGAAGATATGAGACCAGCAGGGGCATCCGGGCTGGTACCCGGTAAATCTGCGGGATCCTTGGTGGCTTGGTTTGCTGACGTGATTCCAGGCTTTCGTGGTTCTTGCCGATCGAGGCCCCTAACCGAGGGTGACCAAGCATGCAAGAAAGCGTGATGCAGCGCATGTGGAACAGCGCCCACCTTTCAGGTGGTAATGCTGCATATGTGGAAGAGCTCTATGAGCTCTACCTGCACGACCCTAACGCTGTGCCAGAAGAGTGGCGCACCTACTTCCAGAAGTTGCCCGCTGAAGGCAGCACTGCTACCGATGTATCGCACTCTACAATCCGCGACCATTTCGTACTGCTGGCGAAGAACCAGCGCCGCGCCCAACCGGTGTCTGCCGGTAGCGTGAGCAGCGAGCACGAGAAGAAGCAGGTTGAAGTGCTGCGTCTGATCCAGGCCTACCGTATGCGCGGCCACCAAGCGGCCAAGCTCGACCCGTTGGGGTTGTGGCAGCGCCCTGCGCCAGTAGACCTGTCGATCAATCATTACGGCTTGACCAATGCCGATCTTGATACGACCTTCCGTGCCGGCGACCTGTTCATCGGCAAAGAGGAAGCGAGCCTACGCGAAATCTTCGACGCTTTGCAGCAGACATATTGCCGCACCATTGGCGCCGAGTTCACCCACATCGTCGACTCCGAGCAGCGTAGCTGGTTCCAGCAGCGTCTCGAGAGCGTGCGTGGCCGTCCGGCGTTCTCCGCCGACATCCAGAGCCACCTGCTCGAGCGCGTCACTGCCGCCGAAGGTCTGGAAAAGTACCTGGGCACCAAGTACCCGGGCACCAAGCGTTTCGGTCTGGAAGGTGGCGAAAGCCTGATTCCGATGCTGGACGAACTGATCCAGCGTTCCGGTTCCTACGGCACCAAGGAAGTCGTGATCGGCATGGCCCACCGTGGCCGCCTGAACGTGCTGGTCAACACCTTCGGTAAAAACCCGCGCGAGCTGTTCGACGAGTTCGAAGGCAAGAAGAAGGTCGAGCTGGGCTCCGGTGACGTGAAGTACCACCAAGGCTTCTCGTCCAACGTGATGACTGCCGGTGGCGAAGTTCACCTGGCGATGGCGTTCAACCCGTCCCACCTGGAAATCGTCTCGCCAGTAGTGGAAGGTTCGGTACGCGCTCGCCAGGACCGTCGCAACGACACCGTTGGCGACAAGGTTCTGCCGATCTCCATCCACGGTGACGCCGCCTTCGCGGGTCAGGGCGTGGTCATGGAAACCTTCCAGATGTCGCAAACCCGCGGTTTCAAGACCGGCGGTACCGTGCACATCGTGATCAACAACCAGGTTGGTTTCACCATCAGCAACCCGCTGGACTCGCGCTCCACCGAGTACGCCACCGACGTCGCCAAGATGATCCAGGCGCCGATCCTGCACGTGAATGGTGATGATCCGGAAGCGGTGCTGTTCGTGACCCAGTTGGCGGTCGATTACCGCATGCAGTTCAAGCGTGACATCGTCATCGACCTGGTCTGCTACCGTCGTCGCGGCCACAACGAGGCCGACGAGCCGAACGGCACCCAGCCTCTGATGTATCAGCAGATCGCCAAGCAGCGCACCACCCGCGAACTCTATGCCGAAAGCCTGACCCAGGCTGGTCGTCTCGACGCCGATCGCGTCCAGGCCAAGGTCGATGAGTACCGCAACGCGCTGGACAATGGCCTGCACGTGGTGAAGAGCCTGGTCAAGGAGCCGAACAAAGAGCTGTTCGTTGACTGGCGTCCTTACCTGGGCCATGCCTGGACCGCGCGTCACGACACCCGTTTCGACCTCAAGACCCTGCAGGAACTGTCGGCCAAGCTGCTGGAACTGCCCGAAGGTTTCGTGGTTCAGCGTCAGGTGTCGAAGATCTACGAAGATCGCCAGAAGATGCAGGCCGGTGGCTTGCCGATCAACTGGGGTTATGCCGAGACCATGGCTTACGCCACTCTGCAGTTCGAAGGTCACCCGATCCGCATGACCGGCCAGGACATCGGCCGTGGCACCTTTTCGCACCGCCATGCGGTGTTGCACAACCAGAAGGACGCCAGCACCTACATTCCGCTGCAGAACCTGTTCCCGGGTCAGCCGCGGTTTGACCTGTACGACTCCTTCCTCTCAGAAGAAGCCGTGCTGGCCTTCGAATACGGCTACTCAACCACCACGCCAAACGCGCTGGTGATCTGGGAAGCCCAGTTCGGTGACTTCGCCAACGGTGCGCAAGTGGTTGTCGATCAGTTCATCACCAGCGGCGAGCACAAGTGGGGTCGTCTGTGCGGTCTGACCATGTTGCTGCCACACGGTTATGAAGGTCAGGGCCCTGAGCACTCCTCGGCACGTCTTGAGCGTTACCTGCAACTGTGCGCCGAGCACAACGTCCAGGTTTGCGTACCGACCACCCCGGCACAGATCTACCATCTGCTGCGCCGCCAGGTGATCCGTCCGCTGCGCAAACCGTTGATCGTACTGACGCCGAAGTCGCTGCTGCGCCACAAGCTGGCCATCTCGACTCTGGAAGATCTGGCCGAAGGCTCGTTCCAGACCGTGATCCCGGAAATCGATACTCTCGATCCGAAAAAGGTCACTCGCCTGGTCCTGTGCAGCGGCAAGGTTTACTACGATCTGCTGGAAAAACGCCGTGCCGAAGGTCGTGAAGACATCGCCATCGTGCGTATCGAGCAACTGTATCCGTTCCCTGAAGACGATCTGGTTGAAATCCTCGCGCCATACACCGAACTGAAGAACGTGGTGTGGTGTCAGGAAGAACCGATGAACCAGGGCGCCTGGTACAGCAGCCAACACCACATGCGCCGTATCCTCGGTCGTCACAACAAGGCACTGGTCCTTGAGTACGCCGGTCGTGATGCGTCTGCGGCCCCGGCCTGTGGTTACGCTTCGATGCACGCCGAGCAGCAGGAAAAACTGCTGCAAGATGCCTTCACCGTTTAATGCCACCGCGCACCTGAAACCGAATTTAAGGAACCACTGATAATGGCTATCGAGATCAAAGCCCCTACCTTCCCGGAATCGGTTGCCGATGGCACCGTTGCCACCTGGCACAAGAAACCGGGCGAAGCCGTCAAGCGTGACGACCTGATCGTCGACATCGAGACCGACAAAGTCGTTCTGGAAGTACTGGCCACCGCTGATGGCGTACTGGGCGCGATCGTCAAGAACGAAGGCGACACCGTTCTGTCCGACGAAGTGCTGGGTTCGATCGAAGCCGGTGGCGCTGCCGCCGCTCCTGCTGCTGCTCAAGCTGCCGCGCCTGCCCAGGCGGCTGCCGCCGACGCTGGCGAAGACGACCCGATCGCCGCTCCAGCCGCGCGCAAGCTGGCTGAAGAAAACGGCATCGACCTGGCCAGCGTTGCTGGTACCGGTAAGGGCGGTCGCGTGACCAAGGAAGACGTCGTGGCTGCCGTTGCCGCCAAGAAGTCCGCACCTGCCGCTGCACCTGCTGCCAAGCCGGCTGCTGCCGCTGCTGCTCCTGTCGTTGCCACTGGCGACCGCACCGAGAAGCGCGTTCCGATGACCCGCGTGCGTGCCACCGTTGCCAAGCGTCTGGTTGAAGCGCAGTCGAACATGGCCATGCTGACTACCTTCAACGAAGTCGACATGACTGAAGTCATGGCACTGCGTTCGAAGTACAAGGACCTGTTCGAGAAGTCCCACAACGGCGTACGCCTGGGCTTCATGTCGTTCTTCGTCAAGGCCGCTACCGAAGCGCTGAAGCGTTTCCCGGCAGTCAACGCGTCGATCGACGGCAGCGACATCGTCTACCACGGTTACGCTGACGTCGGTGTTGCTGTCTCCAGCGACCGTGGCCTGGTGGTACCGGTTCTGCGCAACGCCGAGCTGATGAGCCTGGCCGAGATCGAGAACGGCATCGCCACCTTCGGCAAGAAGGCCCGTGACGGCAAGCTGTCCATCGACGAGATGACCGGCGGCACCTTCACCATCACCAACGGCGGTACTTTCGGTTCGATGATGTCGACCCCGATCGTCAACCCGCCGCAAGCCGCCATTCTGGGCATGCACAACATCATCCAGCGTCCTATGGCCATCAATGGCCAGGTCGTGATCCGTCCGATGATGTACCTGGCGCTGTCCTACGATCACCGCCTGATCGACGGTAAAGAAGCTGTGACTTTCCTGGTGACCATCAAGAACCTGCTGGAAGACCCGGCGCGTCTGCTGCTGGATATCTAAACACGCAGTTGCAAGCTACAGGCGGCGAGCTTCGAAACAGAAGCCGCTTGCCTTGTAGCGTGTGGCTTGCTGCTTGTAGCTATAAAGGAATCTTTTATGAGCCAGAAGTTCGACGTAGTAGTAATTGGTGCAGGTCCTGGCGGCTACGTGGCCGCTATCAAGGCCGCGCAACTGGGCCTGAAGACCGCTTGCATCGAGAAGTACACCGATGGCGAGGGCAAACTGGCCCTGGGCGGCACCTGCCTGAACGTTGGCTGCATTCCATCCAAGGCGCTGCTGGACAGCTCCTGGAAGTACAAGGAAGCGAAAGAGAGCTTCAACGTCCACGGTATCTCCACCGGTGAAGTCAAAATGGACGTCGCCGCGATGGTTGGCCGCAAGGCCGGTATCGTCAAGAACCTGACCGGTGGTGTTGCCACCCTGTTCAAAGCCAACGGCGTTACTTCGATCCAGGGCCACGGCAAGCTGCTGGCTGGCAAGAAAGTCGAAGTCACCAAGGCTGACGGTACTACCGAAGTCATCGAAGCCGAAAACGTGATCCTGGCGTCCGGCTCGCGTCCGATCGACATTCCGCCAGCTCCGGTTGACCAGAACGTTATCGTCGACTCCACTGGCGCCCTGGAATTCCAGGCCGTGCCGAAGCGCCTGGGCGTTATCGGTGCCGGTGTGATCGGTCTGGAACTGGGTTCGGTCTGGGCTCGCCTGGGCGCGGAAGTTACCGTCCTGGAAGCCCTGGACACCTTCCTGATGGCTGCTGACGCTGCCGTCTCCAAGGAAGCGCTGAAAACCCTGACCAAACAAGGTCTGGACATCAAGCTGGGCGCTCGCGTAACCGGTTCCAAGGTCAACGGCGAAGAAGTCGAAGTGACCTACACCGACGCCAACGGCGAACAGAAAATCACCTTCGACAAACTGATCGTTGCGGTCGGCCGTCGTCCGGTGACCACCGATCTGCTGGCTGCCGACAGCGGCGTGACCATCGACGAGCGCGGCTTCGTCTTCGTCGACGACCACTGCGCTACCAGCGTTCCTGGCGTTTTCGCCATCGGTGACGTGGTTCGCGGCATGATGCTGGCACACAAGGCCTCGGAAGAGGGCATCATGGTCGTCGAGCGCATCAAGGGCCACAAAGCCCAGATGAACTACGACCTGATCCCGTCGGTTATCTACACCCACCCGGAAATTGCATGGGTCGGCAAAACCGAGCAAACCTTGAAGGCTGAAGGCGTTGAGGTTAACGTGGGCACCTTCCCGTTCGCGGCCAGTGGCCGTGCAATGGCCGCAAACGACACCGGTGGTTTCGTCAAGGTCATCGCCGATGCCAAGACCGATCGCGTCCTGGGTGTACACGTGATTGGCCCAAGCGCTGCCGAACTGGTTCAGCAGGGTGCAATCGCAATGGAATTCGGCACCAGTGCCGAAGACCTGGGCATGATGGTCTTCTCCCATCCGACCCTGTCCGAAGCGCTGCATGAAGCCGCGCTGGCTGTGAATGGCGGTGCCATCCACGTAGCCAACCGTAAGAAGCGTTAACTATAAGAAAACCACGGCGGGCGGCCCGTCGTGAGTCTTGCGTGCATGACTCACCGCGGAAAGTCCGCCGGACTCGAACTCCCGGAGCATACCGGGAGCAAGCGGTCACAGGTGGCGCGGCACTCCAGTGGAGCGCAGCGCCGAAGCGCAGTACCTAACGAAGACGGTAAAAAGCATGAATCTTCACGAGTATCAGGGTAAGCAGCTGTTCGCTGAATACGGCCTGCCAGTTTCCAAGGGTTTCGCAGTCGACACCCCTGAAGCAGCAGCAGAAGCCTGCGAAAAAATCGGTGGCACCGAGTGGGTTGTCAAAGCCCAGGTTCACGCCGGTGGTCGCGGTAAAGCGGGTGGCGTCAAGCTGGTTCGCAGCAAGGAAGACGCCAAGGCGTTCGCTGCGCAATGGTTGGGCAAGCGTCTGGTGACTTACCAGACCGATGCCAACGGTCAGCCAGTGACCAAGATCCTGGTCGAGTCCTGCACTGACATCGCCAAAGAGCTGTATCTGGGCGCTGTAGTCGATCGTTCGAGCCGCCGCATCGTGTTCATGGCTTCCACCGAAGGTGGCGTGGACATCGAGAAAGTCGCTCACGACACTCCCGAGAAGATCATCAAGGCTACTATCGATCCACTGGTCGGCGCTCAGCCGTTCCAGGGTCGTGAACTGGCTTTCCAGCTGGGTCTGGAAGGCAAGCAAGTTGCTCAGTTCGCCAAGATTTTCGTAGGCCTGGCCAAGCTGTTCAAAGAACACGACCTGGCCCTGCTGGAAGTCAACCCGCTGGTGATCAAGGCTGACGGCGATCTGCATTGCCTGGACGCCAAGATCAACATCGACGCCAACGCCATGTACCGTCAGCCTAAGCTGAAAACCTTCCACGACCCGTCCCAGGACGATCCTCGTGAAGCCCACGCTGCCAGCTTCGAGCTGAACTACGTGGCGCTGGAAGGCAACATCGGTTGCATGGTCAACGGTGCTGGCCTGGCCATGGGTACCATGGACATCGTCAACCTGCACGGCGGCAAGCCAGCCAACTTCCTCGACGTGGGCGGCGGTGCTACCAAAGAACGCGTTACCGAAGCGTTCAAGATCATTCTGTCCGACAGCAATGTCGCGGCCGTTCTGGTCAACATCTTCGGCGGCATCGTTCGTTGCGACATGATTGCCGAAGGCATCATCGGTGCAGTGAAAGAAGTTGGCGTCAAGGTACCGGTTGTTGTTCGTCTGGAAGGCAACAACGCTGAACTGGGCGCTAAAGTACTGGCAGAAAGCGGTTTGAACATCATTGCGGCCACCAGCCTGACCGACGCTGCTCAACAAGTTGTCAAAGCTGCGGAGGGCAAGTAATGAGCGTCCTGATCAATAAAGACACCAAAGTTATCTGCCAGGGCTTCACCGGCTCGCAAGGTACCTTCCACTCCGAACAAGCCATCGCCTACGGCACCAAGATGGTCGGTGGCGTTACTCCAGGCAAGGGTGGCACCACCCACCTGGGCCTGCCGGTGTTCAACACCGTCAAGGAAGCTGTGGAAGCTACCGGCGCTGACGCTTCGGTCATCTACGTTCCGGCTCCTTTCTGCAAAGACTCGATCCTGGAAGCGGCCTTCGGCGGCATCAAGCTGATCGTCTGCATCACCGAGGGTATCCCTACCCTCGACATGCTGGATGCCAAGGTCAAGTGCGACGAGCTGGGTGTTACCCTGATCGGCCCTAACTGCCCAGGCGTCATCACTCCGGGCGAGTGCAAGATCGGCATCATGCCAGGTCACATCCACTTGCCAGGCAAGGTCGGTATCGTTTCCCGTTCCGGCACCCTGACCTATGAAGCGGTCAAGCAGACCACTGACGCCGGTTTCGGTCAGTCCACCTGCGTTGGTATCGGTGGTGACCCGATCCCAGGCTCGAACTTCATCGACATCCTGAAGCTGTTCCAGGAAGACCCGAAAACCGAAGCCATCGTCATGATCGGTGAAATCGGTGGTTCGGCCGAAGAAGAAGCGGCTGCCTATATCAAGGCACACGTGACCAAGCCAGTGGTTTCCTACATCGCCGGTGTGACTGCCCCAGCGGGCAAGCGCATGGGCCATGCTGGCGCCATCATCTCTGGCGGCAAAGGCACTGCGGACGAGAAGTTCGCTGCCCTGCAGGACGCGGGCGTCAAAACCGTGCGTTCGCTGGCCGACATCGGCAAGGCCCTGGCCGAGCTGACCGGTTGGGAAGCCAAGAAGTAATCCTTCTTCGCTGATGCAGTAGAGAAAGGCCACCTTCGGGTGGCCTTTTTCGTTGGGGTAAATTTTGATTCAGCGCAACCGTTTGCGACATAGAGATTCGCTTATCGGACAAGCCGCCTTGCGGTCGTGCGCCGGCCCGGCAAATTCGTTAACATGCGCACTCTTTTTGTGCCCGCTCCCCAAAAGGGAGCGCCACGCGTTAAAGGTCCGCCTCATCCGGGTGGATAAAACATTTCCCTAATCCAAGGGGAAATCCCTCTCTAAATTCCGATTTCAGTAGTGTGGTATTTCCTTAAATGAAAGTGTTGAAAGGCCAGGACATCCTGGCGCTTGGCTTCATGACGTTCGCGTTGTTCGTCGGGGCCGGCAATATTATTTTCCCGCCAATCGTTGGCTTGCAGTCCGGTCCGAACGTGTGGATGGCAGCATTGGGCTTCCTGGTCACTGCGGTAGGCCTACCGGTCGTGACCGTTGTCGCGCTGGCCAAGGTCGGTGGCGGCATGGACGCGCTGAGCAGTCCGATCGGTAAGGTGGCCGGTGGCCTGTTGGCGGCCGCTGCGTACCTGGCTGTCGGCCCGCTGTTCGCCACTCCGCGTACCGCTACTGTGTCCTTCGAAGTGGGCGTGGCGCCGTTGACCGGTGAGAGTCCGATTGCACTGTTCATCTACAGCCTGGTGTATTTCACCGTCGTGCTGGCGGTGTCGATGTATCCGGGCAAGCTGCTGGATACCGTCGGTCGCTTCCTCGCGCCGCTGAAGATCATCGCCCTGGCGGTGCTTGGCATCGCGGCGTTCGCGCTGCCCGCCGGCACCATCGGTGAAGCTCAGCCGGCCTACGTCGCGGCGCCGTTCTCGCAGGGGTTCATTCAGGGTTACCTGACCATGGATACCTTGGGTGCACTGGTGTTCGGCATCGTTATCGTCAACGCGATCCGTTCCCGTGGGGTTGAGTCGCCGCGACTGATCACCCGTTACGCGATCATCGCCGGCCTGATCGCCGGCCTTGGCCTGACCCTGGTGTACGTCAGCCTGTTCCGCCTGGGTGCCGGCAGCCATGACATCGCGGCCAACGCCGGCAATGGCGCGGTGGTCCTGCACGCGTATGTGCAGCACACCTTCGGCTCGTTGGGCAGTGGCTTCCTCGCCGTGCTGATCGCGCTGGCGTGCCTGGTAACTGCGGTTGGCCTGACCTGCGCCTGCGCCGAGTACTTCAGCCGTATCCTGCCGCTGTCCTATCGTGCGCTGGTGGTCCTGCTGGCGGCGTTCTCGCTGTTGGTCTCGAACCTCGGCCTGACCAAGCTGATCATGTTCTCCGTGCCGGTACTCACCGCGATCTATCCGCCGTGCATCGTGCTGGTAGGCCTGAGCTTCTGCAAAGGTATGTGGCATTCGCAAACCCGCATCATGGCGCCTGTGATGGCGGTCTCGCTGCTGTTCGGCGTGATCGATGCCCTCAAGGGCGCGAAGCTGGATGCCTGGATGCCGGCGTCGTTCGCTCACCTGCCGCTGAGTGATAAGGGACTGGCCTGGCTGGTTCCATGCGTAGCGACCCTGTTCGTCGCCGTGGTCTGCGACCGTATGCTCGGCAAGCCGCGTGAAGTGATTGCCTGACTGGATCGCCAAAGGGCAGGGTAAGGCCACAAGCCACTGATACCCGGCCCGGGCGCTTCCAAGAGCCCCGTCTCCTACCCAGGAGGCGGGGCTTTTGCTTTCTGGAGGGCAAGCCTCTTCTTGTCGCTTGCAGCTATAAGCTCGAAGCTGCCTTTTTAGTGTCTTTTTCTGTTCGTTGGCGTCGAAACCCGGTCGCTGCACTTTACTGTGCAGGCCAACTTCTTCCGGGAATGTCCATGAGCTTCATTCAAAGCAATCTGATCAATCTTCTGGCTGCCGTCTGGTTCATCGCCTGCTGGGGCGGTTACACCCGTTACGCCACCTGGAAGGGCCGCGATACCGCGTGCCTGGCCAGCGTGATGCACCTGTACCGTGAAGACTGGATGCGCCGCATGCTGTTGCGCGACAACCGGATCGCCGACGCCAGCGTGATCGGCAACCTTGAGCGCAACGCCTCGTTCTTCGCCTCCAGTACCCTGATCATCCTCGCCGGTATTCTCACCGTGCTCGGCTCTTCGGATCGGGCGCTGTCGTTGCTGGCCGACCTGCCATTGGTGCAGCAGGCGTCCCAGAGCATGTCCGAGATCAAGCTGCTGTGCCTGGCCATGGTCTTCGTCTACGCCTTCTTCACCTTCAGTTGGTGCATGCGCCAGTACAACTTCGCGGCAGTGCTGGTGGGCTCGGCGCCCATGATCGGTGAGCGCCAGGTCAGCGAGATGGAGCGCAAGGCCTTTGCTTCGCGGGGCGCCCGGGTCATTTCGATGGCAGCGAACCAGTTCAACTTCGGCCTGCGTTCCTACTACTTCGGAATGACCATGCTCAGCTGGTTCATCAGCCCGTGGATGTTCATGGTGATGAGCGCGGGCGTGGTGCTGGTGCTCTACCGCCGGGAGTTTCATTCCGACGTGCTCGACGTGATGGTCTATACCCCTACAGACGTATCATCGTCCGAACCGGGCAAGGAGGCACTTCCGTGAGTATTCCGTTCTGGTGTGTATTGATCAGTGCCGTGCTGATTTTTGTCGCGCGAATCCCGGTGAGCCGGGCCATGAAAGAGCAGGGCGGTTATGACAACCATCTGCCGCGGGAGCAGCAGGCACGCTTGACTGGTCTCGGTGCCCGGGCCGTAGCGTCGCACCAGAACAGTTTTGAGGCGTTCATGCTGTTTTCGGTGGGTGTGCTGATGGTGCATACCACGCAGACACAAGGTTTTCTGATCGATGCACTGGCGATTATTTTTGTTCTGGCGCGGATTATTTATCTGCCGCTGTACTGGTATGACTTTGCCTGGCAGCGCACACTCGTTTGGAGTGTCGGTCTGATTTGTTCACTCTTGTTGATGTTGAGCCCAACGTTCAGACAGCTTTTGATATGAATAAAAAAACCCGACCTGAGTCGGGTTTTTTTATTCCAGCAAGAACGCTTACTTGGCAGGTTCTGCAGGAGCAGCTGGTGCAGCAGGCGCGGCTTCTGGTGCTGGAGCCGGAGCGGCTGGAGCGGCTTCTTCAGCAGCTTTCTGTTGCGCTTCGGCACTGTCTTTGGCGGCTTCGGCGTTTTCTTTGGCAGCCTCGTTCACTTTATCCTGAGCTTCGTCCATCTTCTGCTGGGCTTGCTCGGCATGTTGTTGGGCGTCTTGAGCCTTGTTCTCGCTGGCTTTATCGCAAGCGGCGAGGCCCAGAGCAGCGGCGAGCATAACGGCATAAGCAAAAGGTTTACGCATGGGGTGTTTCTCCTTGTGGAATAACTTTACTTAAACCATTCGAGTTGTCTCTACCGGTTTAAGTTCCGCGCACCATACACATATATAAGTTACGGATCCATATAGACTTTTTGCTGGTCTTATGCAGGTCCGCACAAGGGTCGAGGAATAACCAGAAATGAATGAAACGCCGTTGATGGGGCGTGCCAGGCGCTTCCTTTCCGCCTTGCGCCACTGCCAGGTACTGAACATGCAAGTTCAAGCCGCGGACGACACAGGCATCACGCTGCTGCTGCCTTATTCGCCCTCTATTGTTGGCAACCCGCAGACCGGGTCGATCCATGGCGGCGCCATCACCACGCTGATGGACACCGCGCTCGGGATGGCCACGCTGTGCGTCCTGCCTGAATTCGAGGTGTGCCCGACCCTTGACCTGCGCATTGACTACATGAGCCCGGGTGTCGCCGATCAGGATGTGTACGGCCATGCCCATTGCTATCGGGTCAGCCGCGACGTGATCTTCATTCGCGGCACTGCCTACCAGGACGATCCCGCGCAACCGATCGCCGAAGTCGTCGGCACTTATATGCGCCTGGGCAAGGACATCAAGGGCGGCCTGGGCTTCTCCCGCAAGTTGAAGGAGGGCACGCAATGATCCCGACCGATATCCACGCTCAACTGCGCGAAGCCCATGCCCGGGGCGACTACTCGCAGCTGCTGCAATTCATTCCTTATGCCGGGCTGATCGGCATCCAATGCAGCCGCGACGGCGATGACCTGCTGTTCCGCCTGCCGGCCAATCCGGACAATATCGGCAACCCCTTGCTGCCGGCGATCCACGGCGGCGTGATCGCCGGCTTCATGGAGTTGTCGGCGGCGCTCTACCTGCTGGTCTTCAGCGAGAGCGCGAGCGTACCGAAGATCATCGACTTCTCCATCGACTACCTGCGTGCCGGACATTTCCGCGACACCTACGCGCGCTGCCAGTTGTGGCGGCAGGGGCGGCGGGTCACCAACGTGGCGATTACCGCTTGGCAGACCGATCCAGGCGAGCCGATCGCCACCGCTCGCGCGCACTTCAAGATCAAAGAGCTGACCGCGCCCTTGAAATAGCCGGGTACGTCCCCCATCTGCTGTTCATCCCGCCACGCAAGGTCGGGCGAGTGCCTTCGGGCCCGTCAGCCAGCGTGACCAATGCCATCAGATCGGAGTTTTGAAGACCATGAGCGTGGAGTCACAAAAAGAAACCCTGGGCTTCCAGACCGAGGTGAAGCAACTGCTGCACCTCATGATCCACTCGCTGTACTCGAACAAGGAAATCTTCCTCCGGGAACTGATTTCCAACGCCTCCGACGCCGTGGACAAACTGCGTTTCGAAGCGCTGTCCAAGCCTGAGCTACTGGAAGGCGGCGCGGACCTGAAAATCCGCGTCAGCTTCGACAAGGATGCCGGTACCGTCACCCTCGAAGACAACGGCATCGGCATGAGCCGCGAGGACGTGATCGCGCACCTGGGCACCATCGCCAAGTCCGGCACCGCCGACTTCATGAAAAACCTCACCGGCGACCAGAAGAAAGATTCGCACCTGATCGGCCAGTTCGGTGTGGGCTTCTACTCGGCGTTCATCGTCGCCGACAAGGTTGATGTATTCAGCCGCCGTGCCGGCCTGCCGGCCGCCGAAGGCGTGCACTGGTCGTCGAAGGGCGAGGGTGATTTCGAAGTTGCCACCGTCGAAAAGGCCGAGCGCGGTACCCGCATCGTCCTGCACCTGAAAAAAGACGAGACCGAGTTCGCCGATGGCTGGCGTCTGCGCAACGTCATCAAGAAATACTCCGACCACATCGCCCTGCCAATCGAACTGCCGAAGCAGGTCGAAGTTGCCGAGGGTGAAGAAGCGCCGGCCGAAGAATGGGAAACCGTCAACCGCGCCAGCGCCCTGTGGACCCGTCCGCGTACCGAGATCAAGGACGAGGAATACCAGGAGTTCTACAAGCACATCGGCCACGATTTCGAGAACCCGCTGGCCTGGAGCCACAACAAGGTCGAAGGCAAGCTGGAGTACAACTCGCTGCTGTACGTCCCGGCCCGCGCGCCGTTCGACCTGTACCAGCGCGAAGCGCCACGCGGCCTGAAGTTGTATGTGCAGCGCGTGTTCATCATGGACCAGGCGGAATCCTTCCTGCCGCTGTACCTGCGCTTCATCAAGGGCGTGGTCGATTCCAACGACCTGTCGCTGAACGTCTCCCGTGAAATCCTGCAGAAAGACCCGATCATCGACTCGATGAAATCGGCGCTGACCAAGCGTGTCCTGGACATGCTGGAGAAGCTGGCGAAGAACGAGCCTGAGCAGTACAAGTCGTTCTGGAAGAACTTCGGCCAGGTGCTGAAGGAAGGCCCGGCGGAAGACTTCGCCAACAAGGAGAAGATCGCCGGCCTGCTGCGCTTTGCCTCCACCGGCGACGACAGCGGCGAGCAGAGTGTGTCCCTGGCCGACTACCTGGCGCGCGCCAAGGAAGGTCAGGACAAGATCTACTTCCTCACCGGCGAATCCTACGCGCAGGTCAAGAACAGCCCGCACCTGGAAGTCTTCCGCAAGAAAGGCATCGAAGTGCTGCTGCTGACCGACCGTATCGACGAGTGGCTGATGAGCTACCTGAGCGATTTCGACGGCAAGGGCTTTGTCGATGTCGCCCGCGGCGACCTGGACCTGGGCAAGCTGGACTCCGACGAGGACAAGAAAGCCCAGGAAGAAGTCGCCAAGGACAAGGAAGGCCTGGTGGAACGCCTCAAGGCCGCGCTGGGTGACAGCGTCAGTGAAGTGCGCGTCTCGCACCGCCTGACCGACTCGCCGGCGATCCTGGCCATCGGTGAACAGGACCTGGGCCTGCAAATGCGCCAGATCCTCGAAGCCAGCGGGCAGAAGGTGCCGGATTCCAAGCCGATCTTCGAATTCAACCCGAGCCACCCGCTGATCGAGAAACTGGATCACGAGCAGAGCGAAGACCGTTTCGCCGACTTCTCGCACATCCTCTTCGATCAGGCCGCACTGGCTGCGGGCGACAGCCTGAAAGACCCGGCGGCCTATGTTCGCCGCTTGAACAAACTGCTGGTCGAACTCTCGGTTTGATCTAGTGTTGGAAAAGCCCGCTTCGGCGTGATGCCAGTCAGTTAGGGCA
>NZ_JANLNX010000106.1:0-154624 GCF_025466015.1 Pseudomonas sp. 5P_5.1_Bac1
ACCCGCGAATCACCCACGCCGAAAGCGACGCTGGAACGCTACCTGAAGGTCAACGACCCGCAACAGGTGCGGGTCACCACGGCGGTGGACGGCATGCGCCACCGCATGATCGAAAACCGCTTCATCAATCACCTCGAACAGGCCGGGCCCTTCGGCCGCCTGCGTATTGCCCTCGGCAGTGCCTGGCAATGGAAACAGCACACCGGCATGAGCCTCGGCCACATGGCCGGGGTGTTCCTGCGTGCGCTGCGGGAAGACCCCTCGGCGCTGTCGCAGGTGGTCATGGCCGCCAACCAGCCGGTGCTGTTGCAGCGCTCGATGGTCGACGGCCAGCCCGACGACGGCATCCTGCCCAGCGGCCAGGTGGCCGCTGCCATCGGTGAACTGCTCAGTTGCCAAGAGGTGATCGAAGGCATCGCCCGCGAGGCCGAACAGTGCTTCGACAGCTTGCTCGCCCGACAAGGCAGCCAACGTCCAGCGAATCAGCCCATCAGTATTGGAGAACCCCTGTGACCCAGGCATTCAGCACTCAGCTTCAACAGGGGATCGCGGAACTCGTGATCGCCAAACCCCCGGTCAACGCCCTCGACAGCCAGGAATGGAACGCCCTGGCCCGTGAAATCGACAGCCTTGGGGCCAACCCCGAGGTGCGGGTCATCGTCATCCGTGCCGAAGGCCGCGGCTTCTGCGCCGGTGTCGATATCAAGGAACTGGACGCCCATCCCGAGCGCATCGTCGAGGTCAACGCCGGCAACTACGCCACCTTCAAGGCCGTGCACCGTTGCCCGGTGCCGGTGATCGTCGCGGTGCACGGCTTCGTCCTCGGTGGCGGCATCGGCATCACCGGCGCGGCGGATATCGTCGTCGCCGCCGAGTGCGCGACCTTCGCCTTGCCGGAAGTGGACCGCGGCGCGATGGGCGGCGGCGCCCACCTGCAACGCTTGTTCCCGCTGCAGAAGGTTCGCTACCTGTTCTTCACCGGTGACACCATCGGCGCCCGCGAAGCCATGCAATACGGCTTTATCGAGCGCTTGGTCAGCAAGGAGCAACTGCGCGAAACCGCCCTGGAAATCGCCGCGCGCATCGCCGCGAAAAGCCCGGGCATGATCCGCATCGCCAAGGAGGCCCTTAACGGCATCGAGGACGGCAACCTGGAAGACAAGTACCGCTGGGAGCAGGGTTTCACCCTGCAGGCGTACACCAGCCCGGACTCGGCGGAAACCCGTCGCGCCTTCGTCGAAAAACGCGAAGCGAAGTTCTGAGGAGGCGCCATGGAACTGACCTATACCCCCAAACAACAAGCCTTCCGCGCCGAAGTGCGTGCCTGGCTGGCGAATAACCTGCCACGCGAACCGCTGGCCAGCTACGACACCCGCGAAGGTTTCGAACAACACCGGGCCTGGGAAGCGAAGCTGTTCGACAGCCGCTGGTCGATGGTGATGTGGCCGGCCGAACTCGGCGGGCGCGGCTGCGACCTGATCGAATGGCTGATCTTCGAGGAAGAGTATTACGGCGCCGGCGCGCCGATGCGGGTCAACCAGAACGGCCAATTGCTGCTGGGCCCGACCCTGATGGAATTCGGCACCGAGGCGCAGAAAAAACACTTCCTGCCGCGCATGTCCGCCAGCGTCGACATGTGGGCCCAGGGCTGGTCCGAGCCCAACGCCGGCTCGGACATGGCGGCGATCACCAGCAAGGCGGTGCGCGACGGCGATCACTACGTGATCAACGGCCAGAAGACCTGGTCCACCCGCGCCACCTTCGCCGACTGGCTGTTCGGCCTGTTCCGCAGCGAGCCGGGCTCCAGCCGCCACCATGGCCTGTCGTTCCTGATGGTGCCGCTGAATGCCGAGGGCGTGAGCATTCGCCCGATCAAGGCGCTGAACGGCAAGGACGCCTTCGCCGAAGTGTTCTTCGACGATGTGCGGGTGCCGGTGGGCAACCTGATCGGCGCCGAAGGGCAGGGCTGGCACGTGGCGATGGCCACCGCCGGTTTCGAGCGCGGCCTGCTGCTGCGTTCGCCCGCCCGCTTCCAGTACACCGCGCGCAAGCTGGTCGAACTGTTCAAGGCCGAGCCCGACGCCGCCGAGCGTGATCCGGGGCTGCGCGACGCGGTGCTGGAATGCTGGATGGGCGCCGAAGCCTATGCGCTGTCGGCCTACCACACCGTGGGCCGGCTGGGCCGCGGCGAGCAGATCGGCGCCGAGTCGAGCATCAACAAGATCATCTGGTCGGAACTCGATCTGAAGATGCACGAGACCGCCATGCGCCTGCTCGGCGCCCGTGCCGAACTGATTGCCGGCGCACCGGCCGCCGGCGACGCGGCGCACTGGCTGGAGGGCTTCCTGTTTGCCCAGGCCGGGCCGATCTATGCCGGCACCAACGAGATTCAGCGCAACATCATCGCCGAGCGCATGCTCGGCCTGCCGAAGTAAGGAGCGGCCATGGACTTCACTTTCAACGATGACCAGCTCGCCTTCCGCGAGGCCATCAGCCGTTTCCTGATGACCGAAGCCGCTCCGGAAATGCTCCGCGAGATCTGGGAAACCGACGCCGGGCGTTCGCCCGACCTGCGCAACAAGATTGCCGCCCAGGGCCTGACCGCCCTGTCGATCCCCGAAGAGGACGGCGGCCTGGGCATGGACGACGTGGCCTGGGCACTGATGACCCAGGAGCTGGGCTACTACGCCATTCCCGATTCCCTGGCCGATACCGCCTACGTCGCCGTCGGCCTGCTGGCCGCGCTCGACCCGGGTCATCCGGCCCGCGCCAGCCTGCTGCCGCGTATCGGCGAAGGCAGCCTGCGCCTGGCCATCGGGCATTCGATCAACCCGCTGGTCAGCGACGCGCAATTGGCCGAGGTGCTGATCCTGCCCCATGGCGATGAAATCCACCTGCTGCAGCGGGCGGCGGTGGACGTCGAGGCCAACCCGAGCATCGACGCCTCGCGCCGGCTCGGCCGAGTCACCTGGAACCCGACGCCGGCGACCTTGCTGGTCGGTGGCGCGAAGGGCAGGGCGGTGCAGGCGCAACTGCTCGATCGCGGCGCGTTGTCGGTGGCCGGGCAACTGCTCGGCCTGGCCCAGCGGATGCTCGACCTGTCGGTGGACTACGTGGCCCAGCGCAAGCAGTTCGGCAAGCCGATCGGCAGCTTCCAGGCGGTCAAGCACCACCTGGCCGACGTTGCGCGGCAGATCGAACAGGCCAAACCAGTGCTCTACCGCGCCGCCCACGGCCTGGCGCGCGGCGATGCCTCGGCCTCGCTGTGGGTGTCGCAGGCGCGCCTGGCCTGCTGCGAAGCCAGTTGGCTGGCGGCGCGCAAAGGCATCCAGGTGCATGGCGCCATGGGGTACACCTGGGAAGTCGACTTGCAGATGTTCATGAAGCGCGCCTGGGCCCTCGATGCGTCGTGGGGCGATCGCGGTTTCCATAAATCCCGTGTCGGCGAGTACCTGTTCGCCGATGCCGCCCGGCTGGGTCCGGGCCACACCTTCGAGGACTGAGCGATGCCAGAAGCCTATATCGTCGATGCCCTGCGCAGCCCCACCGGCAAGCGCAAGGGCGCGCTGTCCGAGGTGCACGCCATCGACCTCGGCGCCCATGTGCTTAAGGCGCTGGTGCAACGCAATGCGATCCCGGCGGAAGACTATGACGACGTGATCTTCGGTTGCGTCGACACCATCGGCGCCCAGGCCGGCGACATCGCCCGCACCAGTTGGCTGGCCGCCGGCCTGCCGCTGTCGGTGCCGGGCACCACGGTGGATCGCCAGTGCGGATCGTCGCAGCAGGCCGTGCATTTCGCCGCCCAGGCGGTGATGAGCGGCACCCAGGATGTGGTCGCCGTCGGCGGCGTGCAGACCATGACCCGCATCCCGATTTCCTCGGCGATGCTGGCCGGCCAGCCGCTGGGCTTCGCCGATCCGTTCTCCGGCAGCCACGGCTGGCGCGCCCGTTTCGGCGCGCAGCCGGTGGACCAGTTCTACGCCGCGCAGCGGATTGCCGATCACTGGGGAATCAGCCGCGAGCAGATGGAAGCCTTCGCCCTGGAAAGCCATCGGCGCGCCCTGGCGGCCCGGGACAGCGGACGCTTCGCCCGCGAGATCGTCGCCTGTGAAGGGCTGAGCGAAGACGAAACACCACGGCAGACCAGCCTGGCGAAAATGGCCGAGCTGCAACCGGTGGACCTGCGTTTCCCGTCGATCACCGCCGCGGTATCGAGCCAGACCTGTGATGCCTCGGCGGCGCTGCTGGTGGTGTCGGAGGCGGCGCTCAAACGCTATGACCTGACCCCGCGGGCGCGCATCCATCACCTGACGGTGCTCGGCGACGACCCGATCTGGCACCTCACCGCGCCGATCGCGGCGACCCGTCGCGCCCTGGCAAAGACCGGGCTGCGCATGAGCGACATCGACCGGGTGGAGATCAACGAGGCGTTCGCCTCGGTGGTCATGGCCTGGGCCAAGGAACTGGATTACGACCCGGCGCGGACCAACGTCAACGGCGGCGCCATCGCCCTCGGTCACCCCCTGGGCGCCACCGGTGCGCGGCTGATGACCACGCTGCTCAACGAACTGGAATGCAGCGGCGGTCGCTACGGCCTGCAAACCATGTGCGAGGGCGGTGGCCAGGCCAACGTCACCCTCATCGAACGTCTTTGAATCAAGGAGTCAGACATGGCTATCTGTAACGGCCGGACGGTGATCATCACCGGTGCCGGCGGCGGCCTCGGCCGCGCCTACGCCCTGGCCTTCGCGGCCGAGGGCGCCAATGTGGTGATCAACGACATCCGTGCCGAGGCGGCGCAGGATGTGGCGGGCGAAATCGTCGGCAATGGCGGCCGCGCCATCGCCAACAGCGACGACATCACCAGCCTCGACAGCGCCCAGCGCATCGTCGACGCGGCACTGGCGGCGTTTGGCGAAGTGCATGTGCTGGTCAACAACGCCGGCGTGCTGCGGGATCGCATGTTCATCAGCCTGTCGGAAGAAGACTGGGACCTGGTAATGCGCGTGCACCTGAAAGGGCATTACTGCCTGGCGAACATTCTTGGTCGGCGCTGGCGCGACCTGGCCAAGGCCGGCACGCCGGTGGCCGCGCGCATCATCAACACCAGCTCCGGTGCGGGGTTGCAGGGTTCCATCGGCCAGTCCAACTACTCGGCGGCCAAGGGCGGGATTGCCGCGTTGACCTTGGTGCAGGCGGCGGAACTGGCGCGTTACGGCGTCACCGCCAACGCCCTGGCCCCGGCGGCGCGCACCGCAATGACCGAAAGCGCCATGCCGGACGTGGTGCGCAAGCCCGATGACGGCAGCTTCGACGCCTGGGCCCCGGAAAACGTCGCACCGCTGGTGGTGTGGCTGGGCAGCGAACAGTCGGCGCATGTCAGCGGCCAGGTGTTTGAAAGCCAGGGCGGACGGATTTCGCTGGGCGATGGCTGGAGGACCGGCGTGACCCGGGACAAGGGCGCGTTGTGGCGAGTGGACGAGGTCGGGTCCGCGGTGAATGCCATTCTCGCCGAGGCGCCCAAGGCGCAGAAGGTGTGGGGGAGCTGAGGACGCTATCGCCGGCAAGCCGGCTCCCACAGGGATCTGCCCCGTGAGAGCTGGCTTGCCAGCGATGAGGCCATCAGCAACACCGCCGCTGATGGCGATTCGCGAGCAAGCTCGCTCCTACCGGGAGGGGGGAGGTCGTGGTCACAGCGGATAGTTTTTCAACTCCCGCGCAATCAACATCCGTTGAATCTCGCTCGAGCCTTCATAGATCTGGGTAATCCGCGCATCCCGGTAGTAACGCTCCACCGGGTAATCCTCCAGATACCCATAACCGCCATGCACCTGAATCGCCTTCGAGCAGACCCGCTCGGCCATTTCCGAGGCGAACAGCTTGGCCTGGGAGGCTTCGCTCAGGCAGGGTTTGCCGGCGCTGCGCAGGCGGGCGGCGTGGAGGATCAGCAGGCGGGTGGCGTTGATCTGCACCTGCATGTCGGCCAGCAGGTTGGCGATGCTCTGGTGTTCGTTGATCGGTTTGCCGAACTGGATGCGCTCGCGGGAATACACCAGCGCCGCTTCGAACGCGGCGCGGGCGATGCCCAGGGCCTGGGCGGCAATGCCGATGCGGCCACCCTCGAGGTTGGACAGGGCAATCGCCAGGCCTTTGCCGCGCTGGCCGAGCATGTTGGCCTCGGGAATGCGGCAGTTGTTCAGGGTCACCGCGCAGGTGTCGGAGGCGCGGATGCCCATCTTGTGTTCGCTGCGATCGACCACGAAGCCGGCATTGTCGGTGGGCACGAGGAAGGCCGAGATGCCTTTCTTGCCCAGGTCCGGGTCGGTCACCGCGAAGACGATGGCCAGCTTGGCCCGGCGGGCATTGCTGACGAACTGCTTGGCGCCATTGATGACCCAGTGGCCATCCTGCAGTTCGGCGCGGGTGCGCAGGTTGTGGGCTTCGGAACCGGCCTGCGGTTCGGTCAGGCAGAAGCAGCCGATCACTTCACCGCTGGCCAGGCGTGGCAGCCAGGTCTGTTGCTGTTCATCGCTGCCGTAGGCCAGCAGCGGACCGCAGCCCACCGAGTTGTGGATGCTCATCAGTGCGCCGGTGGCGCCGTCGCCGGCGGCGATTTCTTCCACCGCCAGGGCGTAGGCGACGTAGTCGGTGTAGCTGCCGCCCCAGTCTTCCGGCACCACCATGCCGAGCAGGCCCAGTTCGCCCATCTTGGCGACCACGCCATCGTCGATCCAGCCGGCCTTTTCCCAGGCCTGGGCATGGGGCGCGATCTCGCCACGGGCGAAGTCCCGCGCCATGTCGCGGATCATGATCTGTTCTTCAGTCAGTTCCAGGTCTTGCATGTGCGTACTCCAGCCTTCACAGGCCTTCGAAGAATTGGTCGACCCGCTGAGGCTTCAGACCGGCGACAGTGGCGGGGTTCCAGCGTGGCTGTTTGTCCTTGTCGATGAGCAGGGCGCGCACGCCTTCGATCAGGTCGCCGTGATCGAACCATTGCTGGTCCAGGTGCAGCTCCATTCTGAAGCACTCTTCAAGGCTCAAGCGCCGGCCCCGACGAAGCAGCTCCAGGGTCACCGCCATGCCCAGCGGCGAGCGGGTCTCCATCAGGTCGGCGGTCTTCAGCGCCCACTCATGGCTGTCGCCGACGGTCACGCTACGCAGTTGTTCGATCATGCTGGCGACATCGGGCAGGGCGAAGAAGTGGTCGATGGCCGGGCGCAGGTCGGCCAGCGGCGGATCGACCAGGGTCTGGGTGCCAAGGCTGGCGAGCACGCCTTGCAGGTCCTTGAGCGGGTATTCGCTCCACTTGATGCCATCGAAACCCTGGTCGAGGGCGCCCAGTTGGTCACTGTCGACGTACCAGTCGGCCAGGCCGCAATACAGGGCATCGGCGGCCTGGACCTGCACGCCGGTGACGCCCAGGTAAGTGCCGAGTTCGCCGGGAATGCGCGACAGGAAATAGCTGCCGCCGACATCCGGGAAGTAACCGATGCCGACTTCCGGCATCGCCAGGCGGCTGCGTTCGGTGACCACGCGCAGCTCGGCGCCCTGGGCCAGGCCCATGCCGCCGCCGAGGGTGAAACCGTCCATCAACGCCACGATCGGCTTGCGATAGTGATGGATGAACAGGTCGAGGTCGTATTCCTCGATGAAGAAGTCGCGGTGCAGCGTGGCGCCGCTTTTATAGCTGTCGTACAGCGAACGGATGTCGCCACCGGCGCAGAAGCCCTTGGGCCCCGCACCGCGCAGCACCACGGCGTGGATCTGCGGGTCGATGGCCCAGGCTTCCAGTTGCAGGCGCAGGCTGCGAACCATCTGCAGGGTCAGGGCGTTGAGGCCGGCGGGGCGGTTGAGGGTCAGGTGGCCGATATGGTTGCGGACATCGGCCAGTACCTGGGCGTTGTCGGTGTCTGAAGTGGCCGGTGCTTGAGCTTGCGCGGTCATCGCTGTCTCCCTGCTTTGTTATTGATTTTCCACGTGATTTGTCACGGTGTGGACGAGCGGTCAAGGATCGTCCGGATCGTAACAGTGCAAATTTGCCGAGTTCAATCCGCAAAACTGCAATAGCAATCTGCATTTTTGCATGTGCAACCGCGACCTTCGTCAGCGGTGTCGACACTTTAGCCTTGTGACCCGCTAGCACAGGGGATTAGTTCCCTCGGCCGGCGCGTTCCCGGCCCCGGCCAAAGCAGCGCCCGCTTGCGTCCAATGCAGCGTAGGGCACCGGCTGTCGGCTTTCGATAATCCCTCCCGTCAACCGTCCCCAACGTTCGCGGAGAGCGTCATGCACAACAATAAGAATGCCAATGCCCGTTTCCTGCCCTTTTTGGCTGGCCTCGCCACCTTTGGCCTGGTCCCGCTGGCTCAAGCCGAAATCATGCTGTACGACAAGGATGAGACGACCTTCTCCACCGACGGCTACGTCAACGCCTTCTACGTCAACAGCGATGTCGACCGTGATGGCGAGCAGTACGACCGTCGCCAGTCGCGGGTGAAGATGGGCTTCCTGCCCAACTACCTGGGTTTCAACATGACCAAGCAGATGGGCGACCTGAAGCTGGGCGGTCGCGCCTCCTTCTGGGTAACCATCAACGACAGCGAACAGAACGGCACCGACACCGCCATCGACGTTCGTCAGTTCTACGGCACCGTGGCCAACCCCGAGTGGGGTGAAGTGCTGATCGGTAAGGACTTCGGCCTGTTCGCCCGCTCCAACATCCTGCTCGACGAACTGCTGGCCGGTTATGGCCAGGTCAGCGACACCCTCGGCCTGGTGGACGGCGGCGGCGTGTCCTTCGGCAACATCGGCAGCGGCTACCCGTACCCGTTCCCGACGTCGCAGATCACCTACCGCACGCCCGTGATGGAAGGGTTGCGGGTCGCCGTGGGCATCATGGACCCGGTCGATACCAACGACGACAGCGCGGTCGGCAAGGCTTACCAGAAGAACCCACGCACCGAGAGCGAGATCACCTACCAGTTCGATCTGGGGGGCGCGAAGATCTATAGCTGGCTCAACGGCAGCTACCAGACCTCGGACAACACCGACCACAACGTTGACAGCGTGACCTCCAAAGGCGTGGGTTACGGCGTGCAGGCCAAGATGGGTGACTTCTCGCTGACCGGCTCTGGCTTCACCGCCAAAGGCATCAACCCGTTCTTCACCAACAACGCCGGCGAAGCCACGCTGCGCGAAGTGGACAGCAAGGGCTACCTGCTGCAGGGCTCGTACACCCTGGGCAAAAACCGCCTGGCACTGTCCTACGGCAAGACCAAGGATGACGGCAACGGCGCGGTGAACACCGGCGCCGACTACGAAACCCGTGGTATCGCGCTGTTCCACACCATCAACGACAACCTCAAGCTGGTGGCCGAGTACAACCAGTTCGAAATCAACGGCCATGAAGGCAACACGCAAAACGAAGACACCGACACCTTCGCCGTCGGTGCTGTTCTGACCTGGTAAACCCCACCACCGCGTGACAGGGCTTCAGCTCGGCAAGGCGCATCCTGCTGGCTGGAGTTCTGTCGCGCGGTGTTTTTCCTGGCCTGCGCTCTACAACCAATGCCACCACCACCCCCTACCCAAGTAGCATTCGGCCCCATCCCCTCGCTTCGTACACTGCCGGCATCCATTCCCAATACGCTGGAGGCTGCTTATGTCGCAGTCCAACGCCGAAGGCGTCCTCAGTGCTGTATCCCGTGCCATTGACGCCGAGGAGGCTGCCCAGGACCTCGCCCGGCAATTGATGCACCCGCACCTGGGCTTCGTCTTGTTCTTCTGTTCCGCCGAATACGACCTGCCGGCCCTGGCCCAGGCGCTGCAGGAAAGTTTTGGCGGGATCCGCCTGGCCGGCTGCACCAGCGCCGGTGAAATCACCCCGGAAGGCTATGGTCGCGGCTGCATCACCGCACTGGGCTTCGACCATCGGCAGTTTTCCATCGCCGCTGAACTGATCGCGCCGATGCACGACTTCAGCCTGATCGACGCCCAGCGCTGCGTCGAACGGCTGGTCAACGAGTGCCGTGGCAACACCCTGGCGCCGATCAAAGGCCACAGCTTCGCCCTGACCTTGCTCGACGGCCTGTCCAGTCGCGAAGAAATGCTCCTCGCTGCGCTCAACGCGGCCCTGGGCGACATCCCCCACTTTGGCGGCTCGGCCGGCGACGACAATTACCTCAATCGCACCCACGTCTACTACGACGGCGTCTTCCACAACAGCGCGGCGGTGGTGCTGCTGGTCAACACCTGGCTGGATTTCGAGGTGTTCACCACCCACCACATCCAGCCCCGCGCCGAAAAACTGGTGGTGACCCGCGCCGACCGCACCCTGCGCCGGGTCTACGAACTGAACGCCGAGCCCGCCGCCCTGGAATACGCGCAACTGATCGGCGTGCCGGTGGACCAGCTTGACCTGCGCACGTTCGCCGCCCACCCGCTGGCGGTGCGGATCAACGAGCGCTATTACGTGCGCGCCATCCAGCGGGTGCACGACGATTTCAGCCTGAGCTTCTACTGCGCCGTGGAGAACGGCATCGTCCTCACCGCCATGAGCCCCGGGCCGCTGGTGCCGAACCTGAATACCTTGTTCGACGGCCTCTGCGAGCGGCTCGGCGACCTGCTGCTGACCATCGGCTGCGACTGCTTCCTGCGCCGCCTGGAACTGGACGGCACGCCGCAGACCGACCACGTCGAGGCGATCCTGCGCAAGCACGCGGTGGTGGGTTTCAACTCCTACGGAGAACAGTTCAATGGCATGCACATCAACCAGACCTTCACCGGCGTTGCCATCGGACGGTCCCGTGCCCGGCGATTTGACTGAAGCGCGGTTGCTGATCGAGCAACTACGCCACGAAAACCACAAGCTCAGCCGCATCAACGCGGCGTTGATCGAGCGCCTGGAGTCGGGAGCGGCGCGCCCGGACGACTCCTACGCGGCGTTCCAGCACTCGGTGACCCTGGCCGAGCAGGTGCGCGAACGTACCGACGCACTCAACCAGGCCATGGCCGAACTCAAGGCCAGCAACCATCTGCTCAGCGATGCGCGGATGCGCGCCGAGACCGCGCACCAGTACCTGGTGGACGCCATCGAGAGCATTTCCGATGCCTTCGTGCTGTTCGACACCGACCTGCGCATCGTCCTGTTCAACCAGCGCTTCAAGGCGCTTTGGGCCAACAGCCGGATCCGCATCATCAGCGGCATGCACCTGTCGGAGGTGCGCCGGCTGATGCTGCGCACCGGGCTGTTCACCGAAGAGTCGCGCAATATCAACGACGAAAACCTGCTGTACCGGCTCAAGGACGGGCGCTGGCTGCAGGTCAGCGAACGCCCGACCCAGGGCGGCGGGCGCGTGGTACTGCTGACCGACATCACCGAGGTCAAGCACAGCGAAACCCAGCGCCGCGAGCAGGCGGTGGCGCAGAAATCCCACCTGTTGCAGCGCGCGGTGGACAACCTGTCCCAGGGCGTGGCGATGGTCAATGCCGACGGCGTGCTGGAGCTGTGGAACCGGCGCTTCCTGGAACTCAGCGGGCTGGCGCCGATCGCCGCGCACCGGCAGTTCGCCGACGTGATCGGCGACAGCGAGCTGGCCTTGCTGACCCCGGCCACCCGTGACTGCAACGGCCGGCCAACGCGGGAACTGGAGCAGCGCCTGTACGACGGACGCATGCTGGAAATCCGCACCCATCCGCTGCCCACCGGCGGCTTCGTCAACACCTTCACCGACATCACCGAGCGCTACCAGCACGCCGAGGCCCTGAGCGAAAGCGAGCGCTGGATCCGCCTGATTACCGACCAGGTGCCGGCGCTGATCGCCTACCTCAATGCCGATCTGGTCTACGAATTCACCAACAAGGTCTACGAGCAGTGGTACTGCTGGCCGCACGCGGCGATGCTCGGCCAGCGCCTGCGCGACGTGCACAGCGCCGAGCATTACCAGCGCCTGGAAACCTACATCGGCCAGGCCCTGGCCGGGGAGAGCGTGACCTTCGAGTTCGCCGAGACCAACGCCCACGGCCAGGAGCGCTACATGCTGCGCTCCTATGTGCCCAACAGCCTGCCCAATGGCGAGGTGGTCGGGATTTTCGTGCTGATCCGCGATATCACCGAACGTCGCCGCACCGCCGAGGCGCTGCACCAGGCATACCAGCACCTGGAGGTGCGGGTACGCGAGCGCACCACCGAACTGACTCAGCTCAACCAGCAATTGCTGAAGGAAATCGAGGAGCGCCGGCGCGCCGAGGCGCGGCTGCGCGATGCCAAGCAGGAGGCCGACCAGGCCAACCTGTCGAAAACCAAGTTCCTCGCCGCGGTCAGCCACGACCTGCTGCAACCGCTCAATGCCGCGCGCCTGTTCACCAGCGCCCTGCAGGAGCAGAGCAACAGCCCGGCGCTGGTGCGCAACGTCAGCAACGCGCTGGATGATGTGGAATCGCTGCTGGGCACCCTGGTGGACATCTCCAAGCTGGATGCCGGGGTGATCAAGGCCGATGTCGCCACCTTTGCCGTCAGCGACCTGCTCGACAACCTCGCTGCCGAATACGCCGCCACCGCCGCCAGCGAGGGCCTGCGCCTGCACTATGTGCCGACCGGCCTGCGGGTGCGCAGCGATATCCAGCTACTGGCGCGGATCCTGCGCAACCTGCTCAGCAACGCCATTCGCTACACCCCGCAAGGCCGCCTGCTGCTGGGCTGCCGGCGGCGCGGACGGCGTTTGTGGATCGAAGTCTGGGACACCGGCATCGGCATTCCGCTGGACAAGCGCGAAGAGATTTTCCAGGAGTTCAAGCGCGGCGATTCCCAGCGCCCGGACCAGGACCGTGGCCTCGGCCTGGGCCTGGCCATCGTCGAGAAAATCGCCGGGATTCTCGGCCACCGTATCCAGGTGCGCTCGACGCCCGGCAAGGGCTCGGTGTTTTCCATCGAAGTACCGCTCAGCCGCCAGGTGCCACGGGCCCGGGAGCCGGTGCCGGAGGTGATGCCGCTGCTGGAGCGTCTGGAAGGCGCGCGGATCTGGGTGCTGGACAACGACGCGGCCATCTGCGCCGGCATGCGCACCTTGCTGGAGCAATGGGGCTGCCGGGTCAGTACGGCGTTGAACGAGGAAGACCTGGCCGGGCAATTACCGGCGGACGAAGCCGAAGCCGGGCTGCTGATCGTGGATTACCACCTGGACCACGACCGCAACGGCCTGGAAGCGGTGGCGGCGATCAATGCGCGGCGGGTTTCGCCCTTGCCGGCATTGATGATCACCGCCAACTACAGCAACGAACTCAAGCAGCAGGTGCGTGAACTGGGCCATACCCTGATGCACAAACCGGTGCGGCCGATGAAGCTCAAGGCCGCGATCAGTCACCTGCTGGGCAGCGAGCTCAGCGTGGCAGGCGTCCACTGACGAAGTGGGCGACGTCGTTGAAACCGTGGGTCGACGGGTGGCCCGGAGTGACCAGCGAATCGATGAAGGCTTCGTCCTCGGCGCTGATCTTCACCTCCAGCGCGCCGCCGTAGGTGTCCCACTGGGCTTCGGTGCGCGGGCCGACGATCGCTGAACTGACCGACTGGTTGTTCAGCACCCAGGCGATGGCGAACTCGACGATGCCGACGCCTTTGGCCTGGGTGTAGGCCTGGATTTTCTGGGCGATGGCCAGGGACTCAGCGCGCCATTCCACTTCGAGGATGCGCTTGTCCTGCCGCGCCGCGCGGCTGCCGGCCTCGGGTTCGGCATTGGGCGCGTACTTGCCGCTGAGCACGCCGCGGGCCAGCGGGCTGAACGGTACCACGCCGAGACCATGAAACGCCGCCGCGGCCAGTTGCTCGGTCTCGACCTGACGGTTGACGATGTTGTACAGCGGCTGGCTGACCACCGGCTTCGGTACGCCGAGACGCTCGGCCAGGTTGCAGATTTCAGCGATGCGCCAGCCGCGGAAGTTGGACACGCCCCAATGGCGGATCTTGCCCTGGCGCAGCAGCTCGCCGATGGCCGAGACGGTGATGTCCAGCGGCGTGGCGTGGTCTTCGCGGTGCAGGTAATAGATGTCCAGGTAGTCGGTGCCCAGACGGGTCAGGCTGGCTTCGATGGCGTTGAAGATATGCTTGCGCGACAGCCCGCTGCGGTTCGGCACGCCGTCCGCCGGACCATAACCGACCTTGGTGGCGAGAACCCAGTCGTGGCGGTGGCGGGCGATGCCTTCGCCGACGATCTCTTCCGAGCGGCCGGCGTTATAGACGTCCGCCGTGTCGATGAAATTGACACCCTGGTCCCAGGCCTTGTCGATGATGCGCAGAGAATCCTCGGTACGGGTCTGCTCGCCGAACATCATGCTGCCCAGGGTCAGGGCGGAGACTTGCAGGCCACTGCGGCCGAGAGGACGGTAGATCATGGTCGAAAGCCCCTTCGCGGTATGGAAGGGGTGTTGTACAGGGGGAAAAGCATCGCTGGCAAGCCAGCTCCCTACCCGTGGGAGCCGGTCTTGCCGGCGATGAGGCTCTCCTGGATCAAACCCTACCGGGCAGTAACCGCCGCCCCTTGCCGATTCCGCGAAACCCGCAACGCCACCAGGCTGCCAAACACGATCAACCCCGCCAGCGAATACAGCGCCGCATCGGTCGAGCCCGTCTGGTCCTTGATCCAGCCCACCAGGTACGGGCTGAGGAAGCCGGCCATCTGTCCGACCGAGTTGATGATCGCCAGGCCCGCGACCGCGGTGCCGGCGCTGAGCAGGGCGGTGGGCATCGGCCAGAACATCGGCAGGCCGGTGAGGGCGCCCATGGTGGCGATGCTCAGGCCGAGGATGGCGATGACCGGGTTATGGGCGAAGTTCACCGCGATCAGCAGGCCGATGGCGCCCATCAGCATCGGCACCACGAGGTGCCAGCGGCGCTCGTTGCGCAGGTCCGCCGAACGGCCCACCAGCAACATGAACACGCCGGCCAGCAGGTAGGGAATCGCGCTCAGCCAGCCGATCAGCAGGGCATCGCTGAAGCCGAGGCTCTTGATGATCGACGGCAGCCAGAAGTTGATCGCGTAGACACCGCTCTGGATGCAGAAGTAGACGAAACCGAAGGTCCAGATCAGCGGGTTGGTCAGCACCGACATCAGGCCATCGCTGACCGTGCCCGGCTTGTTCGCCGCGTCCTGCTGCAGGTCGGCGGCCACCGCCTGGCGCTCGGCCGGGCTGAGCCAGCCGGCCTTGGTGAAGCCGTCACTGAGCAGGAACACCGCCATGCAGCCCAGCGCCACGGTCGGCAGGCCCTGGATCAGGAACATCCACTGCCAGCCGGCGAGGCCGCCCTGGCCCGCGGCGAAATGGTTGAGGATCCAGCCCGAGAACGGCCCGCCAAGCAGCCCCGACACCGGGATCGCCGACATGAACAGGGCCATGATGCGGCCGCGGCGCTGGGCCGGGAACCACTGCGAGAGGTACAGCACGATACCCGGGAAAAACCCGGCTTCAGCGGCGCCGGTGAACAGGCGCAGCACATAGAACTCGGTCGGCGTGGTGACGAACAACAGGCAGGTCGACAGCGTGCCCCAGGTGATCATCATCAGCGCGATCCAGCGCCGCGGGCCAAAACGGTTCAGCGCCAGGTTGCTGGGCAGGCCGCAGAGCACATAACCGATGAAGAAGATCCCGGCGCCGAGGCCGTAGATGGTTTCGCTGAAATTCAGGGCATCGAGCATCTGTAACTTGGCGAAGCCAACGTTGACCCGGTCGAGGTAGTTGAACAGGTAGCAGATGAAGATGAAGGGGATCAGCCGCAGGGTGATGCGCCGGTACAGCGCGTCGCGGTTGATGTCGTGGCCGTGGTCAGAGGCAGGGCTGGATGACATGATTCTCTCTCTGTTGTTATGGTTGTGCGGCATCCCGCGGCGAGGCGGGCGCTTCAACGAAGTCTCGACCAGCGCAGGAGCCCTGTCTTTGTGCTTTTGCACAGCATTTACGGCGCACTGCTGTGCTGCCGACCAACCTGTAGACCTTCAAGGAACCGCGCATGTTCGAACTGGACCATGACCTGGCGCAGGACATCGTCGACCGGGCGATGGCGATTCTGCCCCACAACGTCAATGTCATGGACAGCCAGGGCCTGATACTCGGCAGTGGCGAGCGCCAGCGCATCAACACCCGTCACGAAGGCGCGCAACTGGTGCTGGCCAACGAACGCATCGTCGAAATCGACAGCGTAGCCGCCAAATGCCTCAAGGGCGTGCAGCCGGGGGTCAACCTGCCGCTGATGCTCGATGGCCGGCTGATCGGCGTGCTCGGCATCACCGGCGAGCCGCAGCAACTGCGCACCTACGCCGAACTGGTGCGGATGACCGCGGAAATGCTCCTGGCCCAGCGTCACCTGCAAGTCGAACAGCAATGGCGCCGGCAGCGCTGCGACGACCTGCTGGCCTTGTTGCTGGGCGGCAGCGGCGACGCGCCGCGGCTGGTGGACGAAGCCCGGCAACTGGGCCTGAAACCGCAACTGCCGCGGATTCCCTGCCTGTTTGAACTGGACGAAGGTCCGGGCGCGGAAGCGCTGTCGGTGTGGCTGATGCAGCGTTACCCGGACAGTTGGTGCGTCAGCCCGGCGCGGCAATCGCTGCTCTGGTGCCGCCCGGCGACGCTGGTGGTGGATGAAGCGCGGCTGCTGGAAAAACTCCACGGCCAGGGCTGGCAGGTACAGCGCCTGGCAGTGGGCGGCGTCGCCGATGGCGTGGACAAACTCCGCCGAGGCTACCGCCGCGTGCGCGACCTGCTGGCCTACGGGCAAGACGTCGTGCCTGATGAGCGCCTGCTGACGTTGGCCCGTTTCCGCTTGCCGGCATTGCTCTGGCGCCATCGCCAGGATGACGCTCTGGATGAACTGCTGGAACCCTTGCAGCGCATCCGGGTCAAGGACGTCAGCGGCCAGTTGCTCGCCACCCTGCGCGCCTGGTGTGCCCATGACGGCCAGAGCCAGGCCTGCGCCGAAGCGCTGGGCATCCACCGCAACAGCCTGCGTTACCGGCTGGAGCGGATCGGCGAGTTGAGCGGGGTGGACCCGTTGCGGCTCGAAGGGATGTTGAGTTTGTATCTGGGGTTGCAGTTGTTGGCGGCGGAGTAAGCAGGGGGGCTTGTCAGGGTGTTTGCGTATCGCGAGCAAGCTCGCTCCTACACCTCAGGCAGCGGCTGTTGTCCAACTGACCAAACAACCACCGCCGATCTTGTGCACTCGACCGAGGCCCGCCACTGCGGCAACTGGCAGCATGCAGGCATCTGCAAAAGGAGTTCCTCATGAAAATCGTCATCGCCCCTGACTCGTTCAAGGACAGCCTCAGCGCCGAAGGGGTCGCCGCCGCCATTGCCGAGGGCATCGCCGCGGTGCTGCCGGGTTCACAACTGATCTGCTGCCCGATGGCCGACGGCGGCGAAGGCACCATGGACGCCATCGTTGCCGCCTGCCACGGCGAGCAGCGCGCGCTGAATGTTCGCGGCCCGCTGGGCTTTGAGGTCAGCGCGCACTGGGGCTGGCTGGCCGACAGCCGCACCGCGATCATCGAGATGGCCCAGGCCAGCGGCCTGCAATTGCTGACCCTGGAACAACGCGACGCCTGTCGCACCAGCACCTTCGGCACCGGCCAGTTGATCGGCGCGGCGCTGGATGCCGGCGCCGAGCGGATCATCCTGGCCATCGGCGGTAGCGCCACCAACGACGCTGGCAGCGGCATGCTCCGCGCCCTCGGCCTGCGAACCTTCGATGCCCAAGGCAGCGAGCTGGAGGAGGGTGGTCTGGCCTTGGCGCGGGTCGCTCGCCTGGATGCCAGCGGTCTTGATTCGCGTCTGGCCGGTGTGCGCCTGGAAGTGGCGGCGGACGTCGACAACCCGCTGTGCGGCAGCAACGGTGCCTCGGCGATCTTCGGTCCGCAAAAGGGCGCCAGTCCCGAACAGGTTGAGCTGCTCGACCACGCCCTCGGCCATTTTGCCGATCACTGCGCGCAATTGCTGGGCCGCGATGTGCGGGACTTCCCCGGCTGTGGCGCCGCCGGTGGCATGGGCTTCGCCGCCAAGGCATTTCTCGACGCGCAGTTCCGGCCGGGCATCGAGGTGGTCGCCGAGTTGGCGGGACTGGAAGACGCGGTGCAGGGCGCCGATCTGGTGATCACCGGTGAGGGCCGCTTCGATGCGCAGACCCTGCGCGGCAAGACGCCGTTCGGCGTGGCCCGTATCGCCCGTCGTCACGGCGTACCGGTGGTGGTGATCGCCGGCACGCTCGGCGAGGGCTATCAGGAACTCTATGGCCACGGCATCGACGCCGCTTTTGCCGTCACCAACGGCCCGATGAGCCTGCAACAAGCCTGCGCCAACGCCGCGCCGCTGCTGGCGGCCCGGGCGGGCGACATCATCCGCTTGTGGAGCAGCGCTCGGCGCGGTTGATTCAGTCCGGCAACTGGCTCAGCGCCGGCACCACCGGCGCTGACAGCTCAAGCTCACCGAACGAGGCGCTGGCGTCGACATAACGCAGCGCCGATTTCATGTCGCGCCAGCCGACGTGGCTCATCAGCGCCTTGGTGTCCCAGCCGTTGCTGCTGGCCCAGGTGGCGAAGCCGCGCCGCAACGAGTGGGCGCTGTAGGTCTCGGCGGGCAGCCCGGCGCCTTCGAAGATCCGCCGCAACAGCGCGATCAGGCTGCCGCTGTTCAGTGCTTCTTCACCGAGGTTGCCCCAGCGGTCGAGCTTGCGGAACACCGGCCCGCGGGCGATCCCCGCCACGCGAATCCATTCCAGGTACGCCTGCACCGGACACAGGCTTTTCAGCGCGGGCATGCGGTGGGTGACGCCGCGTCCCTGGCGATCGCCCTTGCTCTGCGCCAGGTACAGCAACATGCCGCCGCCGGCCTGGGCCTGGATGTGCTCGACGCGCAGGCGCGCCAACTCATCGCCACGAAAGCCGCGCCAGAACCCGATCAGCAAAAGCGCCGCATCCCGGCGGGCGCGCAGCAGCGCCGGCAACGCCTGCTCGCGCTGGGCCTGTTCGGCGCACTGTTGCAGGTGGCTGATGGTGCGTTGCAGATGGTCCAGGGTCAGCGGCGCGGCCTGGCGTTCCTGTGCCGGGTGCAGGGCGCGGATGCCCTTGAGCATCTGCCGCACCAGCGGCGCCTTGGTCGGGTCGGGAAAGCCCTGGCTGACATGCCACTGCCCCAGCGCGGCAAGGCGCTGGCGCAGGGTGTTGATGGAGTGTTCGCCGGCGAAATCCGCCAGGTAGCGGGCAATGCTGTCGGCGGTGGCGGGCAGAAAGCCGCCCCAGGTCACCTCGAAGTGTTCGATGGCCGAGCTGTAGCTGCGACGGGTGTTGTCGCGGACGGCGGCTTGCAGGTACTGGTCGATCGTGTTCATGGGGCGGTCTCGCGGAATTCACGAAGGATAGTCAGAAATGCCTGCAACACCGGCGACTGGTCGCCTTTGCGGTACAGGCAGATCAACTCGATCAGCGACGGCCGCCGACAGGCCAGCTCGCGATAAACCACCCCCGGCAAGCGCAGGTTGGTCGCCGCCCGTGGCACGACGCTCAGGCCCATGCCGCCGCCGACCAGGGCGATGGCGGTGGTGACGTCGGTGACTTCATGGGCGATGTGCGGCTGCGCACCGTATTCGCCGAACATCTCGCGGATCTGCAACGCCAGGCTGCTGCGCACGCCGCGCGGGTAGAGAATCATTGGCTGGTCGAGGATCTGCTCCAGGTCGATGCAGTCTTCGCCCGCCAGCGGGTGGCCTTCGCCGAGGGCCAGCATCAGCGGCTCCTGGCGCACTTCTTCCTGTTCGATATCCGGCTCGACCGGCACCAGGCGATTGAAGCCGATGGTCAGGCGCCGTTCGCGCAGGGCCTGGATCTGCGCGTCCTTGTCCATCGGGTGCAGCGAGATGTGCACGCTCGGGTAGGCCGCGGTGAAGCGCTTGAGCACCTGGGGAATCAGGTCGAGGATCGACGAACCGAAAATGCCGATGGCCAGGCTGCCGCGCTGGCCGGAGGAGAGCAGCCGCGATTCTTCGGCGGCGAACTGCAGCTCGCCGAGGATGCGCTGGGCATGGTGATAGAAGGATTCGCCGGCCTCGGTCAGCGCCACGCGCTTGGAGTTGCGCTCCAGCAACACCGCCGAGACGTTTTCTTCCAGTTGCTGGATCTGCCGGCTCAGGGCCGACTGGGAAAGGTGCAGGCGCTCGGCCGCACGGTTGAAATTGAGCGCCTCGGCAACGGCGACGAAGTAACGCAACTGCCTGATTTCCATCCGCAATGTCCCTGGCTGATTTATGCGACATTCAACAATGCATGAAACGCATCGTTCGGTGACTATACAGTATTGGACTGCATTGTTGCTCCACCGTACCTTGGCTTCACCGCCGCTGACCGCGGCAGGCCCAAAACGGCATCCATGGCAGGTACCCATGCAGTCAAATCAATTTGAATCCGTGAGTGACGAGCTGTACCGCGCACTCAAGCACAACCAGGCGATCGAGCCGCTCACCGCGCGCTTCCCGCAGATTACCCTGGAACAAGCCTACGCCCTGCAACTGCGGGTGTTGGCGCGGCGCCAGGAAGAAGACGGCGAGACCGTCATCGGCAAGAAGATCGGCGTCACCAGCGCGGCGGTGATGGCCCAGTTGAAGGTCGATCAGCCAGATTTCGGCCACCTCACCTCGGCGATGCTGCGCGAAGACGGCGCCGCCATCGAGGCCGCCAGCCTGATCGCACCGAAGGCCGAAGGCGAGATCGCCTTCCTGCTCAAGCACGACCTGTCCGGCCCGGGCGTGACCGTCGCCGATGTCCTGCGCGCCACCGAATGCGTGATGCCGTGCTTCGAGATCGTCGACTCGCGGATTCGCGACTGGAAGATCGCCATCCAGGACACCATCGCCGACAACGCCTCGTCCGGGCTGTTCGTGCTCGGTGACGCGGCGGTGTCGCCCCATGCCATCGACCTGTGCCTGACCGGCATGACCCTGGAACTCAACGGCGAAATCGCCCACACCGGCGCCGGCGCCGCGGCCCTGGGCCATCCGGCCAACGCCGTGGCCTGGCTGGCCAACACCCTGGGGCGCTTCGACATGGGCCTGAAGGCCGGCGAAGTGATCCTCTCCGGCGCACTGTCGGCCATGGTGCCGGTCAAGGCCGGCGACAACTTGCGCATGAGCCTGGGCGGCATCGGCTCGGCCAGCGTGCGATTCTTCTGAGCGACGGGGAAACCGACATGTCACTGAATACCCAGACCATCGAACACCTGGCGCGCCACCTGGAAAACGCCGAGCGTTCGGTCAGCGCGGTGCACAAGATCACCGACGATTACCCGGACATGGACTGGCAGGACGCCTATGCCATCCAGGACGCCATCCGCGCGATCAAGGAACAACGCGGCGTGCGCATCGCCGGCCTGAAAATGGGCCTGACCTCCCACGCCAAGATGCGCCAGATGGGCGTGATCGATCCGATCCACGGCTTTATCACCGACTACGGCTCGGTGCCCGAGGGCGGCACGATCGAGACCCGCGAACTGATCCACCCGAAGGTCGAGGCGGAAATCGCCTTTGTCACCAACCGGCCGCTGTCCGGGCCGGGCTGCCATATCGGCACGGTCCTGGCGGCCACCGAATTCGTCTTGCCCGCAGTGGAAGTGATCGATTCGCGCTATGAAAACTTCCGCTTCGACCTCAAGAGCGTGATCGCCGACAACACCTCCTCGGCGCGCTATGTGCTGGGCGGCCAGCCGCTGCCGGTGCAGGGCCTGGACCTGCGCAACCTCGGCGTGGTCATGGAGCGCAACGGGCGCATCGTCGCCACCGCCTCGGCCGCCGCGGTGCTCGGCCATCCGGCGCAGAGCGTGGCGATGCTGGCGAACATGCTCGGCGAGCGCGGCCGGGAAATTCCCGCCGGCACCCTGATCCTCACGGGCGGCGTCACCGAAGCGGTAGCGGTGGAAGCCGGCGACAACATCAACGTGCGCTTCCAGCATCTGGGTAGCGTGTCCATGCGGTTCGTTTGAATTCACGGGAGAGCATTCACCATGCCCATCATGCAGGTCCACCTTATTGCCGGACGCAGCGAGGAACAGAAGGCGCGCCTGATCGAAGCGCTGTCGGCGGCGGCGGTCGAGGCGCTGGATGCGCCGCTGGAGTCGGTGCGGGTCATCATCAACGAGATCCCCGCCAGCCACTTCGGCATCGCCGGGCAGACCGCCAAGCAACGCGGACGCTAGGGCTTTGAAATCCAGCCTCGCGGTTCCTGAACAATGACAACCACAGGGAATCCCATGAACGCAACCACGACACGCAGCAAAGTGGCGATCATCGGTTCGGGCAACATCGGCACCGACCTGATGATCAAGGTGCTGCGCCACGGGCATCACGTCGAGATGGCCGCGATGGTCGGCATCGACCCGGCCTCCGACGGCCTGGCCCGGGCCCGGCGCCTGGGCGTGGCGACCACCGACGGCGGCCTCGACGGTCTGCTCGCGCTACCGGGTTTCAAGGACATCGGCATCGTCTTCGACGCCACCTCGGCCCAGGCCCATGCCCGCCATAACCAGGTGCTGCAGGCCCACGGCGTGCGGGTCATCGACCTGACGCCGGCGGCGCTCGGCCCTTACGTGATCCCGGCGATCAACCTGGACGACCAGCTCGACGCCGGCAACCTGAACATGGTGACCTGCGGCGGGCAGGCGACCATCCCCATCGTCAAGGCGGTGTCCCAGGTCACGCGGGTGCATTACGCCGAGATCGTCGCCTCGATTTCCAGCCGCTCTGCGGGTCCCGGCACCCGGGCCAATATCGACGAGTTCACCGAAACCACCAGCCGCGCCATTGAG
Organism: Pseudomonas sp. 5P_5.1_Bac1; assembly: GCF_025466015.1. NCBI lineage: Bacteria > Pseudomonadati > Pseudomonadota > Gammaproteobacteria > Pseudomonadales > Pseudomonadaceae > Pseudomonas > Pseudomonas sp. 5P_5.1_Bac1. The sequence goes on from NZ_JANLNX010000106.1 coordinate 22,826, forward strand.
CAACTGGGCGGGGCCGAGCGCGGCAAGGCGATCATCATCCTCAACCCGGCCGAGCCGCCGCCGATCATGCGCGACAGCGTGTTCGTGCTGTGCGAGCCGGCGGACCGCGACGCGATCAGCGCCAGTGTCCAGGCCATGGTCGAGCGGGTGCAGGGCTATGTGCCGGGTTACCGGCTCAAGCAGGCGGTGCAGTTCGAGGACCTGGAGGTGCCGGTGAACGTGCCGGGGCTGGGTTGGCGGCAGGGGTTGAAAGTGTCGGTGTTCCTCGAAGTGGAGGGCGCCGCACATTACCTGCCGGCGTATGCCGGTAACCTCGACATCATGACCTCGGCGGCGCTGGCGTGCGCCGAGCGGATTGCCGCAAGTATTTGAATAACCTGCCCCCCCCCTGTAGGAGCGAGCTTGCTCGCGATGGCGCCAGATCAGACGTCACGCTCATCGCGAGCAAGCTCGCTCCTACAGGACCCACAACCATAACGACAACACGGTGGAGACACGGGCATGGACGACGGCTTTCAGGTGCGCCTGGCCAGTGGCGAAAGCTTCCGGGTGCAACCGCAGGAATCGCTGCTCGGCGCCATGGAGCGCCAGGGCCGGCATTGCATCGAAGTCGGTTGCCGCGGCGGGGGCTGCGGCGTGTGCAAGATCCGCGTGCTCGAAGGCGAGGTCCATCGCGGCCCGACCAGCACCGCGCGGGTCACCCCCGAGGAACGCGAGCAGGGCTATGCGCTGGCCTGCCGGACTTATCCGCGCAGTGACCTGCTGATTGAACAGACGGCTGACCCGGTACGCCGGGTCGCCAGGTGAATTCATAACAACGACAACAGGTGTTCATCATGAAGAAAGGCGTATTACGTCCCGGCCACGTCCAGTTGCGGGTATTGGACATGGCCCAGGCACTGGAGCACTACATCAACCTGCTCGGTCTGATCGAGACCGGGCGTGACGAGCGGGGCCGGGTCTACCTCAAGGCCTGGACCGAAGTGGACAGATTCTCCGTGGTGCTGGTGGAAGCCGACGAGGCCGGCATGGATTTCATGGCCTACAAGGTGAGCGACGAAGCGACCCTGGAAAGCCTCGAAGGCGAGCTGCGCGCCTGGGGCTGCACGGTGCGCAACCTGCCCGCCGGCGACCTGCTGGGCTGCGGGCGGCGGGTGCAGTTCGACCTGCCGTCCGGGCATGTCTTCGAGCTGTACGCGGACAAGGAATACACCGGCAAGTGGGGCGTCTCCGACTTCAACCCGGAAGCCTGGCCTCGCGGCCTGAAAGGCATGCGCGCGGTGCGTTTCGACCACTGCCTGCTGTACGGCGGCGAGCTGCAGGCCACCTACGACCTGCTGGTCCAGGTGCTCGGTTTCTACCTCGCCGAGCAAGTGGTGGACGACCAGGGCAACCGCATTGCCCAGTTCATGAGCCTGGCGACCAAGGCCCACGACGTCGCGTTCATCCAGCACGCCGAGCAGGGCCGCCTGCACCACGTGTCGTTCTACCTGGAAACCTGGGACGACGTGCTGCGCGCCGCCGACCTGATCTCCATGACCAATTCGTCGCTGGACATCGGCCCGACCCGCCACGGCCTGACCCACGGCAAGACGGTGTACTTCTTCGACCCGTCCGGCAACCGCAACGAGGTGTTCGCCGGGGGTGACTACAACTACCCGGACCACAAGCCGCAGACCTGGTCGGCGGATGAACTGGGCAAGGCGATCTTCTACCACGACCGCATCCTGAACGAACGCTTCCTGACCGTACTGACCTGAGGACTGTCCCCATGCAAGAGATCAAGCATTTCATCGACGGCGCTTATGTCGCCTCGGCCAGCGGCCGTACCTTCGACAAGCTCGACCCGAGCACCGGCGAGGTCTTCGCCAAGGTCCATGAAGCCGGCGAAGCGGAAGTGGACGCCGCCGTGCGCGCCGCCCGCGCCGCCCTCAAAGGCCCTTGGGCGCGGATGAGCGTGGCCGAGCGCGGCGCGATCCTGCACAAGGTCGCCGACGGCATCCTCGCCCGTTTCGAGGAATTCCTCGCCGCCGAGTGCCGTGACACCGGCAAGCCGCGCTCGCTGGCCAGCCATATCGACATCCCGCGGGGCGCGGCCAACTTCAAGGTGTTCGCCGACTCGGTAAAGAACGTCGCCGCCGAGACCTTCGAGATGGACACCCCCGATGGCACGGGCGCGCTGAACTATGCGGTGCGGCGCCCGCGGGGCGTGATCGGGGTGATCAGCCCGTGGAACCTGCCGCTGCTGCTGATGACCTGGAAAGTCGGCCCGGCGCTGGCCTGCGGTAATACCGTGGTGGTCAAACCGTCGGAAGAAACCCCGAGCACCGCCGCGCTGCTGGGTGAAGTGATGAACGCCGCCGGCGTGCCCAAGGGCGTGTACAACGTGGTGCAGGGCCTGGGCGGCAATTCCGCGGGCGCCTTCCTCACCGCGCACCCGGATGTCGACGCCTTCACCTTCACCGGCGAAACCGGCACCGGGGAAACCATCATGCGCGCCGCGTCTCACGGTGTGCGCCCGGTGTCGCTGGAGCTGGGCGGCAAGAACGCCGGGATCGTCTTCGCCGACTGCGACCTGGACAAGGCGGTGGAAGGCACGCTGCGTTCGGTGTTCGCCAACAGCGGCCAGGTGTGCCTGGGCACCGAGCGCCTGTATGTGCAGCGGCCGGTGTTCGACGCCTTTGTCGCACGCCTGAAAGCGGGTGCCGAAGCGTTGGTGATCGGCGCCCCGGATGACCCGAAAGCCACCCTCGGGCCGCTGGTCAGCCTGACCCACCGCGAGAAGGTCCTGTCCTATTACCAGCAGGCCCGCGACCAGGGCGCGACCGTCATCACCGGCGGCGGCGTGCCGGACATGCCGGCGGCGCTGGCCGGCGGTGCCTGGGTGCAGCCGACGATCTGGACCGGGCTGCCGGACGATTCGTCGGTGGTCACCGAGGAAATCTTCGGCCCGTGCTGCCACATCCGTCCGTTCGACAGCGAGGACGAAGCCGTCGCCCTGGCCAACGACACCCACTACGGTCTCTCGGCCACGCTGTGGACGGAAAACCTCGGGCGCGCCCACCGTGTCGCCGGGCAACTGGAGGCGGGGATCATCTGGGTCAATAGCTGGTTCCTGCGTGACCTGCGCACCGCCTTCGGCGGCAGCAAGCAGTCGGGCATCGGCCGCGAAGGCGGGGTCCATTCGCTTGAGTTCTACACCGAGCTCAAGAACATCTGCGTGAAACTCTGAGGCGCCCATGAACGGCAAGAAACTCTATATCTCTGACGTCACCCTGCGTGACGGCAGCCATGCCATCCGCCATCAGTACACCCTCGACAACGCCCGGGACATCGCCCGGGCGCTGGACACGGCCAAGGTCGATTCCATCGAGGTGGCCCACGGTGACGGCCTGCAAGGCTCCAGTTTCAACTACGGCTTCGGCCGCCATTCCGACCTCGAATACATCGAGGCGGTGGCCGATGTGGTCCGCCACGCGAAGATCGCCACGCTGCTGTTGCCGGGGATCGGCACCGTCCACGACTTGAAGGCCGCCTACGACGCCGGCGCGCGGGTGGTGCGCGTCGCCACCCACTGCACCGAGGCGGACGTGTCCCGCCAGCACATCGAATACGCCCGCGAGCTGGGCATGGACACCGTCGGTTTCCTGATGATGAGCCACATGATTCCGGCCGAGCAGTTGGCGGCCCAGGGCAAGTTGATGGAAAGCTACGGTGCCCAGTGCATCTACATGGCCGACTCCGGTGGCGCGATGAACATGCAGGACATTCGCGAGCGCATGCGCGCCTTCAAGGCGGTGCTGAACCCGCAAACCCAGACCGGCATGCACGCCCACCACAACCTCAGCCTCGGCGTGGCCAACTCCATCGTCGCCGTGGAGGAGGGCTGTGATCGCATCGACGCCAGCCTCGCCGGCATGGGCGCGGGCGCCGGCAACGCGCCGCTGGAAGTGTTCATCGCCGCTGCCGAACGCCTCGGCTGGAACCACGGCACTGACCTCTACACACTGATGGATGCGGCGGACGATATCGTCCGGCCGCTGCAAGACCGCCCGGTGCGGGTCGACCGGGAAACCCTCGGCCTGGGTTACGCCGGGGTCTACTCCAGCTTCCTCCGGCATGCCGAGGCCGCCGCCGCGCGCCACGGCCTGAAGACCCTGGACATCCTGGTGGAGTTGGGCAAGCGGCGCATGGTCGGCGGTCAGGAAGACATGATCGTCGACGTGGCGCTGGATCTCTTGAAAAAGGCCGGTTGAGGCCAACGGGAAACGCACATGAACAACAAGAACAATATCGATGTGGCCGTTGTAGAAAACCCCGGGGCGGCCGCCGTGCCGTCCCGCCAGCCGCTGACAGGCCTGCTCGGGCTGGCGCTGGTGGTGCTGGTGTCGTGGGCGGCGATCGGCAGTGTCAGCGCCGGATTCTTCGCCACCTGGGCGACGTTTTTCCTGGTCTGTTGCGTGCCGCCGCAAATCGTTTTGGCGATGGTCTGGCGCAACCAGTATCCGGGCTGGCTGAACGGGCTGGGCCAGCCGTGGCGGGGGCTCGCGCAACTGGCGCTGACCCTGCTCGCGGCGGCGCTGATCGCCGGCCTGGTGTTCGTCACTCAGGCGCAACAGGTCGGCCCGCCAACGCCATTCACCCTGATGTACGTGATTTTCTGCGTGCTGGTGACCTTCTGGCTGGTGCTGGTCTGGGAATGCTGGCCGCTGGCGGCGCTCGTGCGTCAGCCGTTGACGCTGGGGTTGGGCATTCTCGTCGTGGCGTACTTGCTGGGCTACGGGCTGTTCAGCCTGCTGTTCGACTTCTCGGCCCTGGCCGGGGCGCCGTTCTACCTCGATCGCCTTGATCCGCATGGCGCGTTGCCGGCGCTGGAGATACTGGCGTTCTCGGTGACCACCGTGGCCGTGACCTTCGCCTGCCTGTTGCTGGGTTTCTGGCCGGTGTCGCGGATCAGCGGACAACCCTGGGCCGGGCTCGCCCGCAGCGTCTGGGTGCTGCTGGTCAGCGCCGCGCTGTACTTCGCCGGCACTCGCGGGCTGGGCATCGAGCCGGTGCCGTTCATGGCTCGCGGGGCGATTGCCTTGCTGTTCGGGGTGCTGGTGCCGCTGCTGATGTTCGAGGGGCAGTTATTCGCCGGTCGGCCAGGGCGCGGTGTGCTGCAACTGCTGGTGGCGATTGTCGCCGGGGCGCTGCTGTCGTCGCTGTATTGGGCGTTGGCGCCGTGGCTCAGCGGACCGCTGGATAGCGGCGCGCCAGGTTACGCCCGGGAGTTCTGGCTGGCCTCGGCCTTGCTGGCGCTGACCTTCCCGCTGCTGGTGGTGCTCAGCCAGTTCCTCGATTTCTGGCCGCTGCGCCGGCGCTGATTCCGCGCTTTCCCATTTCCTCCTGAACGCCGTGGTGCACAGCCGCGCGGCTTGCGCGTGGGCGGCGTTCGCCCTGAATAAAGGACTCACCTCATGAACAACAAGATCCTGATCGCTGTTTCTGCATCGCTGCTGAGCGTGGCTACGCCGGGCTGGGCCACCGAGGGCGGTGGCTCGTCGTACCCGATGGGCGCGGAAAACTACATGTCCGGCGCCTTGCCGCCGCCGGGCTGGTACGCCCAGGTCTATGCCCAGCACTACGCGGCGGACGACCTGATGGGCAACGACGGCCACGCGCTGCCGCTGGACTTCCGCCTGCGCGCCAACGTTGTCGCCCCGCGCCTGGTGTGGGTGACCGAGGAAACCGTGTTGGGCGGCAGCCTGGCGTTCCAGACCATCGCTCCGCTGGTGGACCTGAGCGTGACCGTCAACGGCAACCGCGACCACCGTCGCGGCCTCGGCGATGTGATCTTCGGCCCGGCGCTGGGCTACCACTACAGCGACAAATTCCATGCCGTGTACGCGCTGGACATCATCGCCCCGACCGGCAGCTACGACCGCGACCGCCAGACCAATATCGGCCGCAACTACTGGGTGGCCGAACCGGTGGCGGCGTTCAGCTATGTCGACCCGAACGGGCCGAATCTGGACCTGAAACTGATGTACGACTTCAACGGCCGCAACCGCGATACCGACTACCGCTCCGGGCAGGAAGCGCATGCCGACTACGCACTGGGCTGGGGCTTGGGCAATGGCTGGGTGGTGGGGGTTGGCGGCTACATCTACCAGCAGGTCACCGATGACCGGCAGCACGGCGACCGGGTCGAAGACAACAAGGGCAAGGCGTTCGCCATCGGGCCCTCGATCAAATACAGCGATGCCTCGGGGTGGTTCATCACCGCCAAGTGGCAGCATGAAACCGATGTGCGCAATCGGCCTGAGGGGGATGCGTACTGGCTGAAATTGACGATGCCGTTGTAGAGAGCCGAGGCTTTCGCGACGGTTCGGGGCGCCGAACCATCGCGAAGTCGTCACTGTATGCCTACCGTCCAAGGTGCATATTCCAACGAAAACATCCCCTGCGCTTTCCCCGGTTCAAACCCCGGCATCTGGCTGAGGTCAAGCTTCATGCAGGCGCTGTTGAGCCGGCTTTGCAGGTCGCCGTCCAGCTTGAAGTCGTTTGGCCGCACTTCAGCGGGGATCAGGTACACCAGGCAACCGGTGGTCTTGCCCTTGGCGTCGGCCTGGTAGCTGGCCACCGCCACGCCAACGCTGTTCACCCGCTCGTTGCCGAGCAATTGCTTGCGGAAGTACGCGCGTTGCGCATTTTGCTGCAACCATGGCGCGGGCTGTGTGCTGCTGAAAGACACGCCTACCGGGGCAACCACTTCGACCTGGCCTTTTTCGTCGTACAGCGCGTCCGGCGCTGGGGGGAAGATCGCCCGCGAGCATTGCTGTTCGATGAACTGATCAAACGCCGCGCGGTTGGTGAACGGTATTTGCCCGGACATGCCTTGCGCCACTTTGGGACTGGCCGGCAAGGTCTCGCAGGCGACCGCGCGCCCTTCGCGGTTGACGATCAGACGCAGGCGCGTGGTGCCCACCTGATCCTGCAGAACGTTGTTGGCAATGGTCCGGCGCAGCGCGGTCTGGAAATCGCTCTGGAATTGCTGCATCACTTTCGGATCGACCTCCACCTTGGGTTTATCGGGGGAGGTGCTGCAAGCGCTGAGCAGAGTCAGGCCAAGGGCGAGGGGAATAAGGGCGGGGCGGTAGAAGCGGGACAGGCTGTTCGACACGAAACATCCTTGATAAGTACGCGGAAACGGTTGTGCAGGATACCTGTTTTTGCGGCCCATGGCTGGCCATGGACCGCTGGCCTGCCCATCACTCCTCCAGCACCTGCGGGCTGCCGCTTTCCACCACGAACCGCTTGAGGGTCGAGACGCTGGCCCGCGGGTCCAGCCGGTCCGAAATCGCCTGCATCTTCACCTCCAGCCGCTCCCGGTTCAGGTCCAGCGACAGGTAGCCCCGCGGCCGACTGTCGTAGAAACGAATCTGCGGATTGGCCGGCAGGATCGACTGGATCGCCTCGTAGCTCGGCCCGTTGGAGGTAATGGAGGTGCCGACGAATTCCGCCGCCACCAGCCGCGACGCCGGGTCTTCCGGCCGTTCGTACAAGTGGTTGGCCCAGAACGAGTGATAGTCGCCGCTGAGCACCACCGGGTTGGCCACGCGGCTGTCGCGCAGGTTTTCGATCAGGCGGCCACGGGCAGCCTGGTAGCCGTCCCAGTTGTCGGTCCAGTAGCGTGCTTCGCCGCTGTCCGGGCGCTGCGCGCGCAACGGTGCCACCAACAGGTTCTGCGCCAGCAGGTTCCAGCGTGCGTCGCTGCGCTTGAGGCCGTCGTACAGCCAGCGCTCCTGCTCGAAGCCGAGCAAGGTGCGTTTGGGATCGGCGAGGTCGAGGCAGCTTTCCACTTCCATATGGCCCTTGCCGAAGTTCGGCGCCTGGTAGCACGGCTGTTTCGAGCGGTACTGGCGGCCATCCAGCACCGGCAGGCTGGCCAGATCGCCCCAGGCGAAGCGGCGGTAGATCAGCGGGCTGCCATTGCTGCCCAGCCGTGGTCGGCGCAGCGGCAGGTTTTCCAGGAACGCCTGATAGGCCGCGGCGCGACGTTGCTGGAAACGGGCCACGTTGATGGCCGGGTCTTTGGAGTAGATCGACGAATAATCGTCCTGCACTTCATGGTCGTCCCACGTGGCGATCCACGGTGCGGCCGCGTGCAATTGCTGCAAGTCCGGGTCGCTGTGGTGCAGGGCGTAGCGGTAGCGATAGCCGGCCAGGTCGGTGGCTTCCGGCGCGTTGTACGAGCGGGCCAGCCCCGGTGTGCCGGGGGCGTTGCTGTACTCGTAGATGTAGTCGCCGAGAAACATCACCAGGTCCGGCCGTTCCTCGGCCATGTGCCGATAGGCGCTGAACAGGCCGCGCTCGTAATGGGCGCAGGAGGCCACGCCGATGCGCAAGCGCTCGGCAGGCGCGCCCAGCGCTGGCAGGGTCAGCGCCCGTCCCGCCGGGCCGCGCTCGCCCAGGGCGATAAAGCGGTACCAGTACTCGCGTCCGGGAGCCAGCCCACGCAGTTCGACATGCACGGCATGGCCGTTGAGGGCCAGGGCGTGGGTGCGGCCACGCTGGGCGATGCGGCGAAAATCCGCGTCGAGGGCGACTTCCCAGTCCACCGGAATGCTCGACGGCAGGTTCTGCTCGTTGCCGGGAACGGGCAGCCCCGCACTGAGACGGGTCCAGATGACGAAGCCGTCCGGCCAGGGATCGCCACTGGCGACCCCCAGGCTGAAAGGCGCGCTCACGCCGGCCAGGGCCCGGCCATAACGCAGCAGCAAGGGCGCCGCAGCGACGCCGGCCAGCAGGCGCAAGGCCTGCCGGCGGTGCAGATCACGGGTCATGAGTTCTCCTCAGAAGCTGTAGCCGGCCTGGACGCCGACCGAGCGCGGATCGCCGGGGGTGGCCATTTGCGCGTTGGAGAGGAACGAGCCGTGGTACAGGTCGTATTTCTTGTCGAACAGGTTGCGTGCCCACAGCGCCACCGACCAGTTGCCGCCCACCGGTTTCAGGCCGAGACGGGCGTTGGCCAGCCAATACGCCTCGGTGGTGGTGCCGTTACTGCCGGCGATGCTGTCGTGGTACGAGTAATCGCTCTGGGCGCTGAGGATGAAGCCGGGAATCTCCCAGACATACTCCACCTGGCCGCCGTAGCTGGTTTCGGGGAAGTTGCTCAGGCTGGAACCGGAAAAATCGGTGAACACCGGGTAGGCAAAATTGACCGCGCGGGTGGCGGTGCTGTTGAGCCCTTCGTAGTCGATGTACTTGCCTTTCTTGGTGCCGAAGTACTGGCCGATGGTCAGGCCCGCCAGGGGTTCCCATTGCAGCTCCAGCTCGTAGCCGTAGATCTTCGACTTGGGAATATTCACCAGGCGACCGACGTTGCCCACCTGCTGGCTGATCCACACCTGCGACTGGTATTGCTGGTCACGGTAGTCGTAATAGAAAGCCGCCGCGTTGAGCCGCAGGGTGTTGCTCAGGTCACTCTTGAAGCCCACTTCATAGGCCAGCAGTTTCTCCGGTTTGACCGGGGCGATCTGCTCGACATAGCTGGAGTTGTAGGCGGTGAAGCCGCCGGACTTGATGCCGCGGCTGACGGTGGAATAGACCAGGGTCGAGGGCGTCAGTTGATATTCCAGGCCGAGCTTCCACGAGGTGGAGTTGCTGTCCAGGTCGCTGTCGGCGGCGGGGAAGGTGCTCGGCCCGTAGCTGTAGGCGCCGTTGTTGACCAGGATGCGCCGGGTGCTGAAGTCGTTCAGTTCGCGGTTCTCCTTTTCCTGGCGCAGGCCGACGATCAGCTTGAGGTCATCGGTCAGGCGGTAGTCGCCCTGAGCGAACACGCCGTAGGTCTGCGAGCGTTGGCCGTAGGAGGTGAAGGTGCCGTAGCCGAGGTTGGCGCTGAAGTCGGAGTAGAACTCTTCGTCCAGGCGGTCCTTGGCGAAGTACAGGCCGGTCTGCCAGTTGAAGCGCTCGTTGCCGTGGGAAGCGAGGCGCAGTTCCTGGGAAAACACCTCGACCTGGGAATCGAAGAACTCGTCGGATTGCGGGATCTCCGATGCGTCCCAGTCGATGTATTCGCGGCGGCTGAACCTGTCCGAGGCGGTGACGCTGGTGAGGGTCAGGTGGTCGTCGAGGTCGAAGGTGCCGGTCAGGGCGAAGCCGGTGTTGTCGTTGTCGCGGTGCGGCTTGTCTTTCACCGACAGCCCGGTCAGCCCGGCGAAGCCCGGGGTCAGGCCCCAGCCGGTGTTCTTGCCGTTGTTTTCCGGGGCGATGGTGGCGTAGCGTCCGCCGTAGGTGGCGTTGGGTTTGAGGCCCTGATACAGGTACGAACCGCGGCTGTCGGATTTGTCCTGACCGCCGTGCACGGTGAGGTTGAAGTTGACGCTGTCGCTGGCGTCCCAGTCCAGTTGCCCGCGCAGCGAAGTGGTGTCCTTGTCGCCAAGGCTCTGCCCGGTGACGCGGTTGTCCTGCCAGGCGCCGCCCTGTTCGGTGATGAACGACAGGCGCCCGCGCAGGGTGTCGCTGAATGGCCCGGAGATGAAGCCTTCGACGCTGCCGGCATCGTAGGAGCCGTAGTTGCCGGTCAGGCCGCCGTGCAGTTCGCGGGTCGGCTTGTTGGTGATGAAGTTGATCGCGCCGGCGGTGCTGTTGCGTCCGTACAGGGTGCCTTGCGGACCGCGCAGAACTTCCACCCGCTCCAGGTCGAAGAGCTGGCCTTGGGTCTGGATCGGGTAGGGCAGCGCCACCTGGTCGAGGTAGACGCCCACGGTGGAGGTGTTGTTGCTGCCGTAATCCTTGAGGCCGACGCCGCGAATACGGAACAGCGGGTTGCCGCTGCCGTACTGCGGGGCGATGTCGAGGTTGGGCACGTAGTTCTGCAACTGGTTGACCGCGGTGACGCCCTTGTCCTGCAGGTCCTGGCCGCTGAGGGCGGTCAGCGCGATGCCGATGTCCTGGGCGGATTCTTCGTGGCGCTGGGCTGTGACGGTGACGCTCGGCAAGGCGGTGGTGGTTTCGGCATCAGTCTGCTGGCCGAAGACATCGCTGGCCAGCAGCGACAGCAGCGGCGCGCTGGCGAGCAGTAACGGGCGACGGCCGAGTGGGCGAAGTGGATGACGGTTGCGTAGCAGTGTGGGCATGGCGGGTATCCCTTGAAAAATGCGAGGCGAACGCCGGCTTCAGGGCCGGATCGCGTAAGGGCCGCTCTGTGAAGAGTAAGCAGACGAGCCAATAGCAAGCGCTATGCCATCATCGTTTTGTCATGATTCTGAAAGAATTTTTGCCAATTGGCGGGACGTGGAGCGGGGCGCGCGGTTGATTAGCAACAGTGCCCGGCGCAGGTTGTTGCGGAATCAGCAGGCTGTTCAAGCGGTTATTTTCTAATGCTTTTTTAATATTTCTGGCTATAAGCAAGCGCCAGTAGAGTACAGCCTTACCCACCAGACGCTGACACCGGGACATATTTGCCATGAGCGGTTCTCAGGGACATCTGAACCCCATCCTGACCTTGCCCCAGGGTGAGAAGGACCCGTTGTCGATCCGCGCCAAGGCGCTGGTCTTCGCCGATCCGCGCTCGCGCCAGTTGCTGGAATACCTGCAACGGGTCGGCCCGAGCGACGCGCCGGTGCTGATCAATGGTGAGACGGGCACCGGCAAGGAGTTGGTGGCGCGGTATATCCATGCCGCCAGCGGGCGCAAGGGCGCGTTCATTGCCGTCAACTGCGGCGCCATCAGCGAAAACCTGGCCGAGAGCGAGTTCTTCGGCCACGAAGCAGGCTCCTTCTCCGGGGCCACCGGCCGGCGTGCCGGCTGGTTCGAGGAGGCCGACGGCGGCACCCTGTTCCTCGACGAAATCGGCGACCTGCCGCTGCCGTTGCAGGTGAAACTGCTGCGGGTGCTGCAGGAGCAGGAAGTGGTGCGGGTCGGCTCGCGCAAGCCGGTGAAGATCGACATCCGCCTGGTGACCGCCACCAACGTCAACCTGGAACAGGCGGTGGAGGCGGGTAACTTCCGTCTCGACCTGTTCTACCGCATCAATGTCGCCCAGGTCGCAGTGCTGGCGCTGCGCGAGCGGCCGCTGGACATCCTGCCGCTGGTGGAGCACTTCCGGAAGCTCTACAGCGCGCGGCTGAAAATCAACGAACCGATGCTGTCGGAATCAGCGGCCCAGGCGCTGCTGGATTACCCGTGGCCGGGGAATATCCGCGAGCTGGAGAATGTCGTGCACCTGGCCTTGCTGGTGGCGGGCGACAAACCGATCCGGCCCGAGCACCTGAAATTCTCGGCGGGGCTCAGCGCCCTGCAGGCAGGGCCTTCAGGCGCGCCGAAGCTGCCGCAGGAAGTGATTCGCGAACAACTGCTGCGCCTGTTCGAAACCCCGGGGGACTCGTTGCTGCACGATATCGAGGACCTGATCGTGCGCGAGGCGTTTGCCCATTGCGGTTTCAACCAATTGCGCACGGCAGAATTGCTGGGGATTACCCGCAATGCCATGCGGACCTTGTTGGTGAACCATGGGATGTTGAAGGGGCGCTCCTCGAGCTGAGGTTGTTTTTGAGGGCGATGACGCCCTCAAGGCTGTCGAAGAATCACCCCTTGCGCCGCGCCCGTCCCGCCCCCAGCCGCCGCAACTGCGGCAACAATTCCGCGCCGAGGTGGATCGCTTCTTCCAGATGGGGAAACCCGGACAGGATGAAGCAATCGACGCCCAACTGATGGTATTCCTCGATCCGCTCCGCCACCTGCTGGTAGCTGCCCACCAGCGCGGTGCCGGCGCCGCCGCGCACCAGGCCGACGCCGGCCCAGAGGTTGGCCGACACTTCCAGTTCCCGCGCCCGTCGTCCACGGCCTTTGACCAGTTCGGTCTGGCGTGACTGACCCACCGATTCATACGCCGCCATCTGCACCTGGGCGCGGTCGATGGCTTCCTTGGGGATTTCGTCCAGCAAGCGCTCGACATGGCTCCACGCCGCGTCATCGGTGGCGGCGGCGAACACGTGCACGCGCAAGCCGAAGCGCAGCGTGCGGCCACCGGCCGCGGCCAGTTCGCGCATGTGGCGGATGCGTTCGGCGATCATCGCGGGCGGCTCGCACCACATCAGGTAGGTCTGGGCATGGGCGGCGCCGACCTGTTCGGCGGCACTCGATGCACCACCGAAATAGATCGCCGGCGCCTGCGCCCGCGGGTCGATCGGGCTGTCGCCGGCGCAGCGGTAGTAGCGCCCGTGATGGGGCTGGCGACGCCCGGCCCAGACCGCCTGGAAGGCTTGGAGAAATTCGGCGGTGCGGGCATAGCGTTCGTCGTGTTCGAGAAAATCGCCGAGGGAGCGCTGCTCGAAACGGCTGGAGCCGCTGACCACATGCAGGTCCAGGCGGTTGTCGCTGAGCAGTTGCAAGGTCGCCGCGCGGTGGGCGCTCCAGGCCGGCAGTTCGAGGCCCGGGCGCAAGGTCAGGAGAAAACGCAGGCGCCGCACTTCCTGGGCCAGCACCGCGGTGATCAACCAGGGGTCTTCGAAGCCGCTGGCGGTCGGCACCATGATGCCGTCGAAGGCGGACAGCTCGGCGGCGCGGACGATCTGCCGCAGGTAATCCAGGGTCGGCGTGCGTTCACCCTGCTGGAACAGGCCGACCTTGGGCAAGCCGCTGCTGGTCAGGTGGCGACCATCGCCGTTGGTGGGCAGGAACCAGTCGAGTTCGATCGGCGGGCGGCGTTCACTGGCCATGGTTCAGGCGCTCCTTGCGCAGGCCCTGCTCATGCAGCAGGGGCAGGATCCGTTCGCCAAAGCGCAGCACTTCGCTGACCGCCGGCTGACCCTGGATAACGATGTGTTCGATGCCCAGGCCATGCAGTTCCTGCAAGCGGGTCGCGATTTGCTGCGGCGTACCGACCAGGTACAGCGGCTGGCCGGGGTGCAGTTGCAGCAGGTTGGGGTGGATTTCGAAGCGGCGCAGCGGATGACGGTCGCGGGACAACCTCGGCAGCGCGGCCGTGGCCGGCAGCGCCTGGACATCCACCGCCAGGTGTTGGGCGGCGGCCTCCCAGGCCAGTGCTTCGCTGTCGCCCTGGATCAGGCCGAAGGTGCAGGCGAAACCTAAGGCCGGTTGTGCGCCGCGCAGGCGCTGGATTTCCTGTTCCAGCCAGGCCGGCGCCGACGGGCGCAGCAGGCAGGTGCCGGCATGGGCGGCGATCAGCGCGGTGTTCTGGCTGTCGTCCAGCAGCAGCGGTGGGGCCGGCAGTTCGCGGCGGGCGAAGCCGGCGTTCTCCAGTTGAAAGTAGCGCCCGCTGTAGTTGAAACCGGCTTCGCCACCGCCGAGCAGGCGCTGGAGAATGTCCAGGTATTCGCCGATCCGCTCGCTGCGCTGGTCGCGGTTGAGCCATTCGCCGAAGGCGTGGCGCAGGCTGTCGCGTTCGCTGTCAGGCAGGTGCAGGCGCACGCGGTTGGCGCTGATCGATTGCAGGCTCTGCAGTGTGGCGGCGAGTGCCGCCGGCAGTACCACTTCCGGCGGCACGCTAACGGTCAGGTGCAGGTGACGGGTATGCGCGCACAATGCCGCCGCCACGCCGAGGCTGTCGGCGCAGGGCGCGCCGCCGGGGATCCACAGGCCGTCGATGCCGGCGTACTCCACCGCCTGGGCCAACTGGATCCACTGGCCCGGCCGCGCGCCCCAGTCGCGGGCGCCATCTGGCCCGCAGAGCGGCAATTGCCAACTGAACTCAAGGGCCATGCACGGACTCCGCGAGGGTGAAGGAAACAGGGTGGGCCATCATCCCACCGCCGTCGGGGTCTGGGTAGCGCGGGGTTGCCAGCCCAGCGCCGGGGCGATCTCCCGGGCGATGATTTCCAGGCGCTTGAGCACCTGGGCCTGGGTCGAGCTTTCCGCCTGCACCACCACGATCAGGTAGTCGGCGTAAGGCAGCAGCGACGGGTCCTGGCGCAGGCTGTCGATCACCTCGTCGGGGTGGCCGTGGTGCACGTTCATCAGGCGCAGGTGTTCCTCCAGGTCGATGGCTTCGTCGATCAGGCCTTCGCGTTGCAGGCGCGGGATATGCCGCTCGATGTCCGGCGCCAGCTCGGCCTGGGCCGTGGCGCGGTCGTTGGCCGGGAACACCGCGCGCACCACGCCGATTCGCGGGGCGCGGTGAGGATGGTCCCAGGCCTGCAGATAGGCCTCGGCCAAGGGTTTTTGCACGGTCAGCGGATCGTGGGTGGCGGTGCCCAGCAGCAGGCCGTTGCCTTGTTGCGCGGTATAGGCCGCGCCTTCGACGCTGCCATGGGAATGCCACAGGCGCTGGCCCAGGCCGGGGGCGGGCGGTTGCAGGGTCTGCTCGCTGTCAGGGCTGGCGGGCTGGCCTTCGAGCAAGCGTTGCAGGCGCTGTTGATCGGCGCTGAAGCGCTGTTGCCGCTGTTCCGCGTCGCGGCCAAAGGCGCTGAAGCTGTCCAGGTTGGCGCCGCCGCTGCCCAGCCCCAATTGCACCCGGCCGCCGCTGAGTTGGTCGAGCACGCTGGCGTCTTCGGCCAGGCGCACCGGGTCTTCGAAGGGCAGCACGATGACCCCGGTGCCCAGCTCGATATGGCGGGTCCGTTCGGCCACTGCGGCGAGGAACAACAGTGGCGACGGCAACCGGCCGAAGCCGTTGCTCAGGTGGTGCTGGGCGATCCAGCCGCCGTCGAAACCGAGGGCTTCGGCGACGTCGAATTGCTCCAGCAAGTCGTTGTAGACCTGCTTCGGCTCTTCGCCGAAGGCGTGGGTGAGAAAGCCCAGCTTGAGCGGGCGTGAACGGGCGACGGTCATGACAGGGCAGCTTCCTTGACGGTGGTTGCGGCAGCGCGGCGCCAGCCCAGGGCCGGGGCGACCTGCTCGCTGATGATTTCCAGGGCGCGGATGGCGTCGCGCAGCGGCGTGCTCGCGCTTTGCACCTGGACGATCAGGTGGTCATGCACGCCCAGTTGCGGGCCGCCGCGCAGGCCGTCGACGATCGACTGCGCCGGGCCATGCAGCACGCCGAGGCGCGTGAGGGTTTCGCCGAAGTCAGCGTCCAGCGGGCCGTGGTAGACGCCGATGCTGTGCTGACGCTGGAGGTAGGTGTGGATATCGCGGCGCAGGGCGCTGTCATCGCCGCCGATGCCGGCGGTGGGGAACACCCCCTGGACCCGCGCCACCCGCGGCGGCGTGCCGTTGTCGCCGGTCCAGGCGGCGCGGTAGCGCTGCACCGCCTCGATACTGGCTTCGGCCGGCAGGTGCGGGTTGGGCGCCATGATCAGGCCGTTGCCGCGGGCCGCCACCAATTCCACCCGCGAGGTCGCTTCCCAGAGCCGGCCACCGAGGCCGGGGGACAGCGGTTGCAGGCGCAGCCCTTCGGCGTTCAGCGGCGCATTGCCGAGGGCCGCCTGCAGCACTTGCAGGTGGTTTTCATAGTCGCGGTGGCGTTGTTCGTGAGGCAGGCCGAAGGCGCGGAAGCTGTCCGGGTCGAAGCCCGCGCCGAGGCCCAGTTCCAGCCGGCCATTGCTGAGCAGGTCGAGCACCCCGGCGTCTTCCGCCAGGCGCAGCGGCAATTCCTGCGGCAGTACGATGATCCCGGTGCCGAGGGCGATGCGCCGGGTGCGCTGGGCCACCGCCGCGAGCAGCACCAGCGGCGAGGGCAGGCGCCCCTGTTCGCTGGCGAAGTGGTGCTGGGCGACCCAGCCGCTGTCGAAGCCCAGCTCTTCGGCGACCTGGAACAGCTCGAGGGTCTCGCGGTAGACCTTGGCGTCGAAATGCGGGTGATAGACCCGGTTGAGAAAGCCCAGGGAAAATCCGCCACTCATGGTCGCTGCTCCTGCGGGATCAGCGGCAAACCGGCCAGGGCCTTGGCCGCACCGGCCTGATCGCTGGACTCCAGCAGGCCGTTGAACGGGCTGATGGTCAGGTAACCCTTGGCCAGCCAGACCGCTTCGTCGTCTTGCTGGGCCGGGGTGGCCGGCGCGCTGTATTCGAAGCTGATACCGGGCTTGCCGGCGAGTTTCGGGAACAGTTTGCCGAGGTCGTCGGTGTAGCGCGTGTCGAAGCCTACGTAGCTGCCGATGCGGGTCAGGCGCACGCCTTTGAGGCTGGTGTCGGCGGGGAAGTTGATATTGAGGCCGAGGCCGGCCGGCAGCAGTTTGCCGTCGGGCTGGCGATGGCGGTCGAGGGCATCCACCAGCTTCACCACCTGGGCGGCGACGCGCTGCGGGTCCTTGTCCTTGAGGTCGGTGCTCACCGCCAGCGCCGGGTAGCCGGCGCGCACCGCGAAGCTGGCGGCGTTGAAGGTGCCGGAGGCGCTATTGATCGCGCCGACATTGTTGCCGGGGTTCGGCCCGACGATCACCAGGTCCGGTTGCGGCTGCACCTTTTTCAGGCCCATCAGCAGCGCCATGACCGGCGTGCCGCTGATCTCGATCTGCACCTCTTGCCCGGCGCAGGCGGCGCTGCTGCACAGGCCGGTTTCGTGGGTGCTGATGTAGTAGCTGTCGGGGTACGCCGGGTCGTCGTCGCGGCCGACGGTGACTTCCCGGCCATAGATAAAGGCGCCGCCACGGGCGCTTTGTTCGCTTTGCGGAGCGGCAATCTTCACTTGGTGGCCGGCGCTTTTCAGGGCGCTGTAGAGCGCGCGGATATTCGGGTGGCGATAGCCGTCGTCGTTGCTCAGCAGGATGTTCAGGGCGAAGGCCGGGCTCGCGGCCAGGCCGCACAGGGCCAGGACCAGGCAGGGCAGCTTGTTCATGCGCTGACCTCCGTCGCCGCGCTGAAGCGGTTGGCCGGGCGCGGCAGGCCGAGGTTTTCCCGCAGGGTGCGGCCCTCGTATTCGCGGCGGAACAGCCCGCGGGCCTGCAACAGCGGAATCACCTGATCGACGAAGGTGTCGATCGACCCCGGGAAATACGGGAAGAACACGTTGAAACCGTCGCAAGCGCGGGCCTGGAACCAGGTTTCGAAACTGTCGGCGATGTCCTCGGGCGTGCCGATCACCGGGTTGCCGCCGGCCAGGCGCAGGTACAACTGGCGGATGCTCAGGTTGTCGCGGCGGGCCAGTTCCAGCACGTGGTCGCGACGGCTGCCGCGCTGGCCGGGCGGGGTTTCCGGCAGCGGCCCGTCGAGGTCATGGCCGGACAGGTCGATGTCTTCGCCGAGGGTGTCGGCCAGCAGGCGCAAGCCCAGCACCGGGTCGATCAGCGCCTGGAACTCGTCGAACAGCGCTTGGGCCTGCGCGCGGGTTTCGCCGATGAAGGGGGTGACGCCGGGGAGAATCTTGATGTGCTCGGGGTCGCGACCCAGTGCCGCGGCGCGCTGCTTGATGTCCTGGTAGAAGGCTTGCGCCGCCGGCAGTTCGTGGTGCGAGGCGAAGATCACTTCGGCGACCCGCGCCGCCAGGGCCTTGCCCGGCTCCGAAGCGCCGGCCTGGACCAGCACCGGATGGCCCTGTGGCGGGCGGGCGACGTTGAGCGGGCCGCGCACGGCGAAATGCGCGCCGCGGTGATTGAGGGTGTGCAGCTTGTCCGGGTCGAAGTACTGGCCGCTGGCTTTGTCCCGCGGGAAGGCGTCGTCGTCCCAACTGTCCCAGAGGCCCTTGACCACGTCATGGAATTCTTCGGCGCGCTGGTAGCGGTCGGCGTGCTCGATGTGGGTTTCGCGGCCGAAGTTCCAGGCCTCGTCGGAGACCACCGAGGTCACCAGGTTCCACGCCGCGCGGCCTTTGGACAGGTGGTCGAGGGAGGCGAACTTGCGGGCGATATGGTACGGCTCGTTGTAGCTGGTGGTGGCGGTGGCGATCAGGCCGATGCGCTCGGTGACCGCGGCCAGCGCCGCCATCAGGGTCAGCGGCTCGAAGTGCTCGCCGCGGGCGGTGCGGCTCAGGGCGTCGAGGTGGTGTCCCCAGAGGGCGACCACGTCGGCGACGAACAGCGCGTCGAACTTGCCGCGTTCGGCGCTGCGGGCGATGGCCTTGAAGTGGTCGAAATCCAGGCTGGCATCGGCCTGGGCCAGGGGATGGCGCCAGGCCGCGACGTGATGGCCGCTGTTGGCCAGAAACGCGCCCAGCTTGAGTTGATCGGTACGGCGGGTCATGGAATCGGCTCCCGTGTTGCGACGAAAGCCCCGCCGGCGACGACGCCGGCGGGGCGGCGGGTCAGAAGTTGTAGCTCAGGCCGGTGTACCAGTAGCCACCGGTGGTGCCGTAGGGCGAGAAGTTGCCGTAGGGGAAGGCGCCCGAACTGCTCGGCAGGTTGGTGCGCTCCGGGTATTTGTTGAACAGGTTGTTGGCGCCGGCGGTGAGGGTCAGGGCCGGGGTCAGGTGGTAGTCGAGATTGAGGTCGGTGATCCACGCCGGCGAGAAGGTGCGGTCGTAGATTTCCACGGTGCCGTACTGGGTGTATTCGCCGTAGCGGGTCAGGTTGAGGCTCAGGTCGATCTTGTCGAAGGTCCAGGTCGCGCCCAGCAACAGCTTGGATTCCGGCAGGCCGTGCTT
Organism: Pseudomonas sp. 5P_5.1_Bac1; assembly: GCF_025466015.1. Taxonomy (NCBI): domain Bacteria; kingdom Pseudomonadati; phylum Pseudomonadota; class Gammaproteobacteria; order Pseudomonadales; family Pseudomonadaceae; genus Pseudomonas; species Pseudomonas sp. 5P_5.1_Bac1. The sequence goes on from NZ_JANLNX010000106.1 coordinate 42,291, forward strand.
GAGGTTGCCCTGGCGCTGGCGGTCGTAGCCCCCGGTCGGGCCGAGCGCTTGCTGGGCCACGGACGAGGCGTGGATGTCGTCGATTTCGGTGGTGTTCCAGTTGAAGCCGAGGGTGTAGCGCAGGCCGCCCCAGGCGCCGAGGTTCTGCCGGTAGTCGCCGACCAGGTCGATGCCGCGGGTGGTGGTGTCGAGGGCGTTAGTGAAGTAGGTCACTGACTGGTTGGTGGCCAGGCCGGCGGCGGCGAGGATGGCGTTGATCTGCGGCGTGCCGCCGAGGTAGCCGGTCTGGGCGATGCGGTCCTTGATCTTGATCTGGTAGGCATCGAGGGTAACGCTGGTGGCGTCGCTCGGCTGCAGGGTCAGGCCGAAGCCGATGTTGGTGGATTTCTCCGGTTTCAGGGTGGTGGCGCCGAGGGCCTTGGCCACGGCGGAATCGACGGCGACGTTGCGGTAGTCGATCAGGTTGCCGTTGACGTTGCTCTGCGAGGTCGAGCTGTAGATCTGCTGGGCCAGCGACGGCGCGCGGAAGCCGGTGCTGAAGGTGCCGCGCACGGCGAGGATCGGGGTCAACTGGTAGCGGGTGGAGAACTTGCCGTTGCGGGTGGTGCCCGAGCCGTCGTTGTAGTCCTCGTAGCGACCGGCCAGGTCGACATGCCATTTGTCGGTCAGGTCCTGGCCGATCTCGGCGTAGGCGCCGAGGCTGGTGCGGCCTTTTTCGGCGGCGTCGGCCGGGGTGGTGCCGGCACCGGAGATGGTCCCCGGCGCGATCGGGTTGCCGCTGGCGCCGGTGGTGAACGGGCCGCTGGCGTAGGAGGCGTAGTCGCCCTTGCCGATCTTGTAGTTCTCGTAACGGTGCTCGAGGCCCCAGGAAATCTGCGTGGGTTTGTCCAGGCCAAGGTCGAAGGCGCGGGTCAGGTCGAGGTTGTTGGTCCACTGGCTGAAGGTTTTCACCCCGGTGTCCACCGAGGTCGGCGAGTTGGCGCCGTAACTGAGGTTGTAGGTGTGGCGCAGGGTGGCTTCGGCGTGGTCCTGGCCGTAAGTGGTGGACAGGTCATAGTCCCAGCCGGCGACATTGCCCTTGCCACCAAAGGCCACCTGGAAGTCGTTTTCGATGAAGCGCAGGGTGTCTTCCACGCCTTCCGGGAACGGCGTGGCGATGCCGTCGAAGCTGGCCGGCTGGTGGAACGCCAGCGGCTTCTCGGAGTTGCGCCGGGTGTAGGTGGAGAACGAATACAGGCTCAGGGCGTCGCTGACCGGCAGTTCGGCGTTATAGCCGAGGCTGAAATTGCGCGCTTCCGGCAGGCCGGTGCCGTAGTAGGTGTGTTGCAGGCTGGTGTTGCCGGCGCTGTCGGTGTACGGCGCCTTGTCCGAGCGGTCGGAGATCTTTTGCTGTTTCACATCCAGGGCGAGGTTGATGAAGCCGTCGTTGGGCAGGGCCAGGCCGACGTTGCCGGTCTGCCGCGTGGTTTCGCCGTCGCCGTTCTCGTAGTTCTGGCCGTAGGTGGTGGACACACTGCCGCCGTGGTCGGTCTGTTTCAGCACGATATTGACCACGCCGCCGATGGCGTCGGAGCCGTACTGGGCCGAGGCGCCGTCGCGCAGGACTTCGACGTGGTCCACCAGCGCGGTGGGGATGGTGTCCAGGTCCACCGGCTGCGAGCCGGAATTGAGGTAGGTGCCGTTGTTAAGCAGGGCGCTGTTGTGCCGGCGCTTGCCGTTGACCAGCACCAGCACCTGGTCGCCGTTCAGCCCGCGCAGGCTGATGGGGCGCACCACCGACGTCGAGCCGAAGCCCGACGAGGCCGGCTGGTTCAGCGATGGCAGCACCCGGCTGAGGGCACGGGTCAGGTCGCCCTGGCCGGTGGCGAGCAGTTGCTTGGAGGAAATCACATCCACCGGCGCCGGGCTTTCCGCCAGGGTGCGGGCCTGGCCGCGGTTGCCGATCACCACCACCGTGTCCAGCGGGTTATCGCTGTCGGCGGCCAGCACCGGGGTTGCCGCGTCGCTCAGGGCGAGGAACAGCAGGCTGAAGGCGAAGACTTTGTGAGGCGGCCGCAATCCGCCGAAATTCGAGGAACGCATGAGGGGCTTACTCCGATGAGGTCAGTAGGGGCGGCTTGTTGGGGCAAGCTCTGGTGATGGGGCAGGAGCAAGGGCTGTGCCAGTCGGGAAAGGGCTTTTAAAACAGGGGGTTGAGGCGGGGCGGCGAGGGTGGTTGGTGATTTTTCAGCGGTGGCGGGGGCAGGGTGTTGGTTTTTCTACAGTGATCAGGCCAGCGCGGACGTGTCGGGGCGCCGAGCCATCGTGATGAGCTGCACACCTGTCCCACATGGCATATGACTTGCTGAGGACCTTGGCACCACCACATCGATTTTCAGGATTCCCGCTTATGCCGCTCCCCGGTCCCCGCAACGCCCTCACTGACATTCCCGGCCTGACCGTCGGCCACGCCACCGATCCGCGGGTCGACACCGGGGTCACGGTGATCCGCACCGATAGCGTCTGGACCGCCAGCGTCGATATTCGCGGCGGCGGGCCGGGCGGGCGGGAGACGGCGGCGCTGGAACCGGAAAACATGGTCGGGCAACTGCATGCGCTGGTGTTCGCCGGCGGCTCGGTGTTCGGCCTCGGCGCGGCGGATGCCGTGGCCGCGGCGTTGTCGGTCGACGGCGTCGGCCTGCACCTGAAAGCCGGCGCGCCGGCGATCCCTATCGTCCCAGCCGCGGTGCTCCACGACCTGGCCAACGGCGGCGACAAGCACTGGGGCCTGGAGCCGCCATACCGCCGCCTCGGCTTTGAAGCGCTGGGCAACAGCGCCAATGACTTTGCCCTCGGCGCCGTCGGTGCCGGACGCGGCGCCATGGCCGGGGTGCTGAAAGGCGGCCTCGGATCCGCGTCGCTGGACCTCGGCGACGGCCTGATGGTCGCCGCGCTGGTGGTCGCCAACCCTATCGGCTCGGTGTACATGCCCGACGGCGAAACGTTCTGGGCCTGGCCCTGGGAAATTGCCGGCGAGTTCGGCGGCGCCCGACCGCAAGGCGACCAGGATTGCAGCGACCCGATCCCGGAGCTGTCGCGGCTGGATTCCATGGGCCGCCTGCAAGCCGGGGCGAACACCACGCTGGTGGTGGTGGCCAGCACCGCGCGGCTGAACACCGCCGAATGCAAGCGGGTGGCGATCATGGCCCAGGACGGTATCGCCCGGGCGGTGCGTCCGGCGCACCTGCCGTTCGATGGCGACACGGTGTTCGCCCTGGCCTCCGGCGCGGTGGAACTGGGCAGCGGCGCCCAGCGTCAGGTGCGGATCGGCAGCATTGGTTCGGCCGCCGCCGATTGCGTGGCCCGGGCGATTGCCCGGGGCGTGTACGAAGCGCGGCGGGCTAACGCTGGCTGAGCACCTGCTCGACCCGGTCCTCGGCCTGCCGGGCCAGGGCCGGCAAGGCCAGTTCGCGGTAGACCCGCGCCAGGCTGCGGTTGGTCGGTACGTCGAGGGCATCGTAGCGACGGCGCAATTCCAGGGTTTGCTGGGCGACTTCCCATTCACCCGCGCGCAGCCGCGCATCCAGCTCGATCTGCGCGAACAGGTCGCGTTGGGCATGGCTGCCGCCAATCTCGTTGAGCCGCGGCAGGCTGCCGGCGAGCAGCCGCGCCGCCCGCGGGAAATCGCCACGGGCATGGGCCAGCAGCGCTTCCGCCACCGGCAGGGTAACGTCGGCCCAGACCGCCCGGCTGAAGACCGGAGCCTGATGGGCGTGGAGCCGCAGCGCTTGCAGCAGCAGGTCCGCCTCGGGTTTTTCGGCCCGGGCCAGGCCGTAGAGGTATTGCAGGCTGAGGAACGGCTGCACGGTATCGGCGTGGCGTTTCTGCAGCCAGGGCGCCAGTTCCTGCCAGCGCTCGCCGACATTGATGCCGGCCAGTTCCAGCCGGGCCAGCAGCGACACCGCGCCGATCTGGTCCTGGGAGTACTCGGGGAGGATGCCCCAGACATGCCGGTCATAGATTTCCAGCACCCGCGCATCCTCACCCCGGGCCAGGTAGAACAGCGCCAGGTGCCACCAGTTGTGGGTGTACATGAACGAATTCAGGCCCTGCCAGTGCGCTTTCACGTCTTCGAGAAAGGCTATGCCTTCGTCGATGCGGCCCTCGGTCAGCATCACATGGGCCAGCGCATGCTGGGCCCAGGGCTCGCTCGGTTGCAGGGCCAGGGCCTGGCGCGCGCTGGCTTCGGCCTCGTCGAGCAGGTGGCATTGCTCGTAGGCGAAGGCCAGCATGCCGTGGCTCTGGGCGATGTCCGGCGCCGCCGCCACCGCGCTCAGGCCGACGCGCAGCAGCGCCGGCCAGTTACCACGGTTGAATTCCACGTACTGGTTGAGCTTGGCGGCGAACAGGTCGCGGGGGTACTGCGCCTGCACGCGCCCGGCGAGCAGCAGCACGCGGTCGAGGTCGTCGGCGATCCACGCCTGCAACAGCGCCAGGTACAGCGCCGCCCGTGGGTGCAGTGGCTCGACGCTGGCCGCCCGCTGCCGATAACGCTCGGCCAACACCGGGCCTTCCGGTGATTCGACGAACATCAGCAGGATCCCCGCCAGGGCGTTGCTCAGGGCGGATTCGGGGTGGCGGTCGGCGCTGGCGAGGATGGCTTCGGCGCGGGGCTGGTAGCCGATGAAGCCGGCGATGAAATCATCCAGGCCCTGACGCGCGTCGTGGTCGTCGGTATCGATGGGGTTGCCCAGGTAGTCCAGTGACATGGCGCTCACATTTTCAATGGTTCGAAGTCAGCAAACAGGGCAAACCCTGTGCCAGCGCGGCCAGGCCCGTGTTGCGCGGCCCTTCGCGGGCGGGCCGGCACCGGCACTGTTGCTTTTTCCACAGCGGCCAGCCGCAGGTGTGGCTTTTTCATCAGTCCGGCGCCGGCAACCCGGCGTAGCGCCAGGCTTTACGGGGTGCGGAGGCCGTGGCACAGCGCTTGCTAAAACCCTTGGCACAGTCGCTGGACCATTGCCAAGGAGTCACCATGCCCAGTCACCCTCATCGTCAGTCACCCCGGGTCGGGCCACGTCATCGGCTCAAGGGGCTGGGCGTCACCCTACTGGCCTGCGCCGCGCTGCTCGCCGGCAGCGCCCACGCCGAACCCCGCGACGGCGGCGTCCTCAACCTGGTCGCCCAGCCCGAGCCGCCCTCGCTGATGCACGGCGTGGTCACCCATGTTTCGACTCAGTACGTCAGCGGCAAGGTGCTGCAAGGGCTGTTGACGTTCGACACCGCGCTGACGCCGCAGCCGGTGCTCGCCAAATCCTGGAACGTGTCGGCGGATGGCCTGACGTACACCTTCGAGTTGCAGCCGGACGTCAAGTGGCATGACGGCAAGGCGCTCAGCGAGCAGGACGTGCTGTTCAGCTTCAACACCTTCTACCCGGAGGTGGACAAGCGGGTGGCGAGCATCTTTGAGCAGTACGTGGCGTCGATCGATTCGAGCGCGCCGCTGCACGTCACCTTCCACCTGAAAAAGCCCTTCGCGCCCTTGCTCTCGCTGCTGGGCAGCGGCCTGCGTCCGGTGGTGCCGAAGCACCTCTACGAAGGCACCGATTTTCGCGCCAACCCATACAACCTGAAACCGGTGGGCACCGGGCCGTTCGTCTTCCAGGAATGGAAGCGCGGCGCCTGGATCAAGCTGGCGAAGAACCCCGACTACTGGAAAAAAGGCCTGCCGCACCTGGACGCGGTGATTTTCCATGTGATCCCCGACGGCTCGTCGCGGGCCGCGGCGTTCGAGCGCAATGACGTGCAGGTGCTGCGTGGCGGCGACGCCGATTATTCCGACCTCAAGCGCCTCAGTGCGCTGCCGGACGTGACCGCCTCCGATAAAGGCTGGGAGCTGTACGCCGGGCTGGCGTTCCTGCAGATCAACACGCGCAAGCCGCCGCTGGACAACCCCAAGGTGCGCCAGGCGATCCTCTACGCGCTGAACCGCGACTTTATCGTCAACAACATCTTCTTCGGCGCCGGCCAGGTGGCCCAGGGGCCGTTCGCCGCCGCGTCGCCGTACCACGACCCGCAACTGCCGCAATACGCCAATGACCTGAAAAAAGCCAAGGCGCTGATCGCCGAGTCTGGCGTCGATGTCGGCGCGGTGCGCATCCGCCTGCTCAATGGCGAGAAGGGCGGCGCCTGGGAGCGCCTGGCCGAGTACACCAAGCAGGTGCTGCAGCCGCTGGGCTTCAAGGTCCAGGTGGTGACGTCCGACGCCGCGACCTGGTTCCAGCGGGTCAGCGACTGGGACTTCGACCTGACCTACAACTTCATCTTCCAGATCGGCGACCCGTACCTGACCAACGCCTACCTGTACCGCACCGACTACATCCTCAAGACGTCGCCGTTCGCCAATGTCGGCGGCTACAGCAACCCCGAGGTGGACCGCCTGTGGAACCAGGTGGCGGATACCGCCGAGGGTCCCGAGCGGCAGAAGCTCTACGGCCAGCTCGAGCGCGTGCTGAACGACGAGTTGCCGATCGCGCCGATCTTCGAGATGCGCTACCCGACGCTGTTCCACAAGCAGGTGCACAACCTGCTGCGCACCGCCACCAGCCTCAATGAAGACTACGAGAGCGTCTACCTCGACGCCCCGGCGCCATGAGCGCGCTGCTGTTCCTCGGCGCGCGCCTGGGCCGCGCCGGGTTGATGGTGCTCGGCGTGCTGGTGCTGGCGTTCCTGCTGATCCGCCTGGCGCCGGGTGATCCGGCGCTGCTGATGGCGGGCGAGGCCGGGGTCGATGACCCCGCGTTCATCGCCAACCTGCGCCAGGAGATGGGCCTCGATTTGCCGCTGGGCCAGCAGTTGCTGATCTACCTGGGCAACGTGGCGCACCTGGACCTCGGTTATTCCTACCGCAACCAGACCCCGGTGTGGACGCTGCTGGCCGAGCGTCTGCCGGCGACCTTGAGCCTGATGGGTTCGGCATTCTTGCTGTCGTCGCTGCTGGGTGTGAGCCTCGGTGTGCTGGCGGCCCGCGCGCGGCAGCGGCGGCACTGGCTGGACGGGGTGATTTCCCAAGGCGCGTTGTTGCTGTATGCGATCCCGACGTTCTGGCTGTCGATGCTGCTGATTTTGCTGTTCTCGGTGAGCCTCGACTGGCTGCCGGCGTTCGGCATGGAAACCGTGGCCCGCGAGTTGCACGGCGGCGCCTGGCTGGCGGACCGCCTGCGCCATCTGCTGTTGCCGTGCCTGTCGCTGAGTTTTCTGTTTCTTGCGCTGTACATCCACCTGACCCGCGCCGCCACCCTCGAAGCGATGAACCAGGAGTACGTCTACACCGCCCGGGCCAAGGGCCTGGCGCCGCGACGGATCCTGCTGGTGCATGTGCTGCGCAATGCGCTGCTGCCGGTGGTGACCTTCGCCGGCCTGCAACTGGGCCAGCTGGCCAGCGGCATGTTGCTGGTGGAAGTGGTCTATTCCTGGCCGGGCATCGGCCGGCTGATGTACGACGCCCTGGCTCAGCGGGACTACGGCGTATTGATGGGAGGTTTTCTGGTGATTTCGTTGCTGGTGGTCGGCTTCAACCTGCTGACCGACCTGGCCTGCCGCCTGCTCGACCCGCGCATTGGCGCCGGAGGGCAGGGCGCATGAGCCAGTCGAGCGTGACGCGACGTTTTCTCGCGCAACCGTCGGCGCTGATCGGCGCCGCCTGGCTGCTGCTGGTGGCCGTGCTGGCCGTGGCGGCGCCATGGATCAGCCAGGGTTCGCCCTGGGAAATGAACGCCCAGCCGATGCTCAAGCCGTTGCAGGACGCCGGCCACTGGCTGGGCAGCGACCTGCTCGGGCGCGACCTCGGCAGCGGCCTGTTGTACGGCGCCCGGGTGTCGCTGGCGGTCGGTGCGCTGGCCAGCCTGGCGACCCTGCTGACGGGCCTGCTGGTCGGCGCGCTCGCCGGTTATTTCGGCGGTTGGCTGGACGCGGTGCTGATGCGCCTCGCCGAGTTCTTCCAGATCATTCCGCAACTGGTGCTGGCGGTGATTCTGGTGGCGGTGCTGGAGCCATCGCTGGGTTCCATCGTCCTGGCGATTTCGCTGGTGGCCTGGCCGGCGGTGGCGCGGCTGGTGCGCGCTGAATTCCTCAGCCTGCGCCAACGCGAGTTCGTGCAGGCGGCGCGGGTGCTCGGGCAGTCGCCGCTGGCGATCGTGTTCCAGCAGATCCTGCCGAATGCCCTGGCGCCGCTGCTGGTGACCATGACCTTCGTTATGGCCACGGCGATCCTCACCGAGGCGGCGCTGGCTTTTCTCGGCCTCGGTGACCCCGAAGCCATGAGCTGGGGCTACATGATCAACGCCTCCCGCGGCCTGCTGCGTGAAGCCTGGTGGATGAGCCTGCTGCCGGGCCTGGCGATTCTGTTGTGCGTGCTGGCGGTCAATCGCGTCGGCGAGGGCCTGCGGGTCGCGTTCGAACCCGCCCGCCGGCCAGGAGATTCTGTATGAGCGAGGCCCCCTTGCTGAACATCGAACACCTGCGCATCGCGCTGCCGGCCGGTGCCGACCGCAGCCATGCGCTGTATGACCTGTCGCTGACGCTGCAACGCGGCGAATGCCTGTGCGTGGTCGGCGAGTCCGGTTCGGGCAAGTCCATGCTGGCCAAGGCGCTGTTGCGCCTGCTGCCGCCGCCGTTGCGGGTGGAGGGCGGGCGCGTGCTGTTTCGCGGCGAGGACCTGGCCGGCCACGCTGAAGACGCCATGCGCCAGTTGCGCGGCCGCGATATCAGCATGGTCTTCCAGGAGCCGATGAGCGCCCTCAATCCGTTGCTCAGCGTCGGCCGGCAGATCGACGAGACCTTGCAGGCCCATGGCGTGAAGAACGCCCGCGCCCGCCGCCAGCGGGTGATCGAGCTGCTCGGTTATGTCGGCCTGCCAGACCCGGAGCGGCTGCGCCATGCCTATCCGTTCGAGCTATCCGGCGGCCAGCGCCAACGGGTGGTGATCGCCATGGCGCTGGTGTTCGATCCGGCGCTGCTGATCGCCGACGAACCGACCTCGGCGCTGGACGTCACCACCCAGGCGCAGATTCTCGCGCTGCTACGGCGGATCCAGCGCGAGAAGGGCATGGCGATGCTCTTCATCACCCACGACTTCGGCGTGGTCCAGGCCATCGCCGACCGTGTGCTGGTGCTGGAAAAGGGCCATCTGGTGGAGCAAGGCACGGCCCGCGATGTTCTCGATGCGCCGCGTCAGCCGTACACCCGGCAACTGATCGCGGCGGTGGCGGCCAGCCCGCTGGAAGCCCGGCCCGTGCTGCACGAAGCACCCGTGGTGTTGCAGGCGCGGGCGCTGGAAAAGAGCTTCGCCAGCCGTGGCGGCTGGTGGAAACGCCGACGTACCCGGGCGCTGGCTGGCGTCGATGTGCAACTGGTGGAAGGCGAGACCTTAGGCATTGTTGGCGAATCGGGTTCCGGCAAATCGACCCTGGGCCGTGCTCTGGTGCGGCTGTTGCCGGTGGAATCCGGCAGCATCGAGTGGCAGGGGCGTGAGGTCGCGCACTTGTCCCAGCGCCGGCTGCGCGGTTTGCGCAGCGAGGTGCAGATGATCTTCCAGGACCCGTTTGCCTCCCTCAATCCACGCCAGCGCATCGACACCCTTCTGATGACCGGGCCACTTGCTCAGGGCGTGGGCAAGGCCGAGGCGGCGCGGCGCGCGCGGCAGGTGCTGGAACTGGTGGGCCTGCCGGCGACCGCGCTGGAGCGTTTTCCCCACGAGTTTTCCGGCGGCCAGCGCCAGCGTATCGGCATCGCCCGGGCGCTGGCGGTGGAGCCGAAGGTCCTGATCGCCGACGAATGCGTGTCGGCCCTCGATGCGGTGATCCAGGTGCAGATCCTCGAATTGCTGGAATCGCTGCAGCGGCGGCTGAAACTGAGCATCGTCTTTATCACCCACGACCTGCGGGTGGCGGCGCGGCTGTGCGACCGCATCGCGGTGATGCAGGGCGGCCAGGTGGTCGAGCAGGGCGCCACGGCGCAGGTGCTGACCCAGCCGCGGCACCCTTACACCCGCGCGCTACTCAGCGGCGTGTCGCTGGCATTGCCCGCCGCCAACCGCCCGAGCGGCGCGGAGGTGGCGTCATGAGCCGTGGAATGATGAGCCTGAACGCCTTTCTCATGGCCACAGGGCACCATGTCGCCGGCTGGCGGCACCCCGGCGCCCAGGCCGATGGCGGCCTGGATATCGAGCATTACCGGCGCCTGGCGCAGACCGCCGAGCGCGGCTGTTTCGACGCGCTGTTCCTCTCCGACACCCTGGCGATGTTGCCGGGCAACCTCGACGCCCTGAGCCGCATGGCTCGCACCGAGCATTTCGAACCGCTGACCCTGCTGGCCTCGCTGGCGGCGGTGACCGAGCGCATCGGCCTGGTGGCGACGGTCACCACCTCGTACAACAGCGTCGATACCGTGGCGCGCGGCTTTGCTTCGCTGGAAGCCCTGAGCGGCGGGCGCAGCGGCTGGAACCTGGTGACGTCGAGCAATGCCGAGGAAGCCTTCAACTTCGGTCGCCAGACCCACTTCGAACACGCCCGGCGCTATGGCCTGGCGCGGGAATTCCTGGGCAAGGTGCGCGCGCACTGGAAAGCGCGCAAAGTCGCGCCGGTGCAGGTGCTGGCCGGGGCGTCAAAGGCCGGTTGCGAACTGGCCGCGGCCCACGCCGAGATGGTCTTCACCGCCCAGCCGGAACTGGCCGGCGCCCAGCAGTTCTACCGCGAACTCAAGGGGTTGCTGCCGCGTTATGGCCGGCATGCCGGGCAACTGAAGATCATGCCGGGGTTGCTGCCGGTGGTTGCCGACAGCCAGGCCGAAGCAGAGGCGCTGTACCAGCAATTGCAGGCGCTGGTGCAACCGCAGGTGGGCTTGTCGCTGCTGGCGGATATCGCCGGCGGCAGCGACCTATCGGCCTATCCGCTGGACGGACCATTGCCGGAACTGCCGGCGACCAACTCCGGGGTCAGCCGCCGCGACCTGCTGATCGCCGTGGCCCGCCGCGAGAACCTCAGCATCCGCCAGTTGTACCTGCGCATGGCCGCAGCGCGCGGTCATCTGGTGGTGGTCGGCACGCCGTCGACGATTGCCGACCGCATGGAACAGTGGTTCAGCGAAGACGCCGCCGACGGTTTCAACATCATGCCGCCGTTCCTGCCCGGTGGCCTGGAGCGCTTTGTCGACAGCGTCGTCCCCGAACTGCAACGGCGCGGGCTGTTCCGCCGCGCCTACCAGGGCCGCACGTTGCGCGATCACCTGGGCCTGTCGCGGCCCGCTTACCTTGAATCCGAAGAGGCCCTGACTGCCCATGGCTGATGCACCTGCATTTTCCGAACTGCCGCGGGTTCGCGGCGAACTCCTGGAAGTCCGGCCCGGCCGGCGCCTGAGCGTGGCTTATCAACCCGGCGCCGAGCGGGCCGACACCGTGGTGTTTTTCGCCCATGGCGGCGGTGGCAACAAGGACCAATGGCGCGAGCTGTGGCGCAGCCTTGGCGAAGAAGGCTACAGCCTGGTGGCCTGGGACATGCTCGGTCACGGCGACAGCGACAAACCACGCGCGGCGGCGGCTTATGCCTGGTCCGAGCTGGTGGCGGACCAACGGGAAATCGTCCGCCGCCATGCCGGCGCGCGCAATCTGGTGGTGGCGCATTCCTTTGGCACCGGCGTGAGCCTCAGTGCGTTGCTGGAGCCGGCACAGGTCACGATCGACGGCGCCTTGTTGCTGGGCTCGCAGTTGCACCGGCCGTTGGCCCGCGGCGGATTGCTCAACCTGCCGGCGTGGGTACTGGAGATCATCCGGCCGTTGCTGTCGAAGGGCTTTCGCGAAAAGGCCTGGCATCCCGAGGCCGATCAGGCGCTGGTGGCGTATGAAGAAGGCCTGACCCGGCGTAATCGGCTGGATGTGTTCAAGGCGCTAGTGGCGAATGCGCAATGGCCGGAAGCGGATGCCGTGGCTGGGCTGGCGTTGCCGGTCCGGGTGCTGTCGGGTGACCGCGATGGCCTGACCCCCGCCAGCGGCGGCGAAGCGTTGGCCCGGCAGTTGCCGCGAGGTGAATTCGAGTTACTGGAGCGGTGTGGGCATCAGTTGATGTTGGAGAAGCCGGGGGAGGTGTTGGCGGCGTTTCGTGCCTTGGCGGCCGGCACCTAACAGCGCCTCGCGAGCAAGCTCGCTCCTACAGGAGGATGAGCCGCGCAATTCTGTAGGAGCGAGCTTGCTCGCGAAAACCCAGCACTGCTCGTCCCCCTGTTGGAGCGAAACGCGGCCCTTCGCTCCAGATATGGAGCGCACAAGCTCCACAATTTGCAAAATTCAAAATTTCATGTAGCGCCAACACTCCATTAATAGTTTGAAACACCCAAAACCCTGGTTAAAGTGCCATCACCTAATAGCAGGATGATGGCTATGCAATTTCATTCCCTTCAACCCGATCCTTCCCCGACGCTGGGCCAATGCTTCAGCGCAAACCTCTCGGCGGTGCTGGCAGTGGCCGGCGCGCCGCGCGACGGCGACAAGCCGGGGCCGTTTCCGGCGGCGCGCATGCAGCGCGAAACCGGCATTGCCCGCAGCACCTTGCGTGCCTTGAAGGCGCCCGGTGTCGATGCCAACCCGGACCTCGCCACCATCAGCCGACTCGCCGACGCCCTCGGCGTCCCGCCTGCGTTCCTGCTGATGCGCCCGCAGGACTGGGCGGACCTGGCGGCGGCCGTGGCCGACAGCCGCGATTACCTGACGGCCGCGGAAAAGCTGCGCCGGGAAGGCAAGCCCTCCGATATCAACGTGGTCGAGTTGGTCCTGCGCGAATGCAAGGTCCACCCGGACGTCCATCCCCGAGGGGCCAGCGCCTCGCCGGAAGTGCTCCGGGCCAAGGCCCGCGATGAGTGGCGCCGGCGCGCCTGCCTGAAGCTCGATGCGCTGATGCTGGGCCATGCCAGCTCGGTTTACCTGCGTCCGCTGTTGACCGCGATCGCCGGTGCCCTGGTCACCCGTTCCACGCCCAACGACCCGTCCTGAACAAACCGGACCCCACTTTTCTCCAGAGGATTCGAAGGATGCCGATCATCCACGACCCCGATCTCGCCGATGTGCTGATGAGCGCCAGTACCGATGACCTCGGCTTGCTCATCGATGTGATCACCGACAACGGCAATGGCCGTATCTCGCTGTCTTCGTCGGTGTGCCGGCAATTGACCGAGGCCAAGAGCAACGGCGCCAATGACGCCAGCCGCGCCATGCTCGCCGAGGAGCTGACCCGTTATGGCGGCAACTCGCTGATGAACCTGTTCCGTGGCGGCAGCGGGGTGGCCTACCGCGAGCTGTTGAGCGATGTCGCCAGCCATGTGAGTGCCGCCACCACGGCGAGCACGTCCTGCGCCGAGATGGAAATGGCGATCATCGCCAAGGTGTTCACCCAGTCGCTGGGGCGCATGAGCGATGCAGACCGCTCGACCCTGTTCGAGTCCCTTGGCGCCGCCTATAAACCGGGCATGGGCCCGGCGGCGCTGGCGGCCTGGCTCGCGTCGCTGGGTGCGTCGGGGCTGGCGTCCTACAACCTGGCGGCCATCGTCGCCAGCGCGACCATGAGCAGCCTGGTCGGACGCGGCGTCGCGCTGGCCGGTTCCGCCACCCTCGGCCGCGGCCTGGCGGTGCTCGCCGGCCCGCTGGGCTGGGCCATCACCGGCATCTGGACCGCCTTCGACCTGGCCAGCCCGGCCTACCGCGTGACCGTGCCGTGCGTCATCCAGATCGGCCACATGCGCCAGAAGATGTTGCTCAAGTCCATCTGCCCCGGTTGCCACTCGGTGATCAGCCCCGGCAGCAATTTCTGCGGCAAGTGCGGCACGCGCTTGAACGGCTGAGACAGCCGCCTTTTGTCGATCTTCAGGAGCCTATCCATGAACCACACGATTTCTCCCCTCGAATTTCTGCTGGTCAATGCCATCTGTTTCGCCGCCGGCGCGGCAACCGTGGTCGCGCTCAAGCTCGCGGCGAAAGCCACCTATGCCGCCGGCAAGCGCTCCGCGAAAGCCGCCTGACGCCTCCAGGAAAAGGAAACACAGCCGTGTACAGGAACAATCACGCCAGCAGGCTCGTTGCCCTGAGAGGGGAAACCGACCGGATCACCTCCACCCTTGACCACCTGCGCAGCGACCTGCGCTGGTTCGAGGCATTTGACAACGCCGCCGGCCATTCGCGGCTGGCGCAGCTCAAGCGCGACACCGGCAGCGCTCGCGAACAATTGGAACAGCTCGAAAAGAGTGTGCGCAGCAGTAAAACCGAACTGCTGGAGGCCCGCGGCACGGCTGCGGCCGGTTGGTCGCCGGTGCACTGGATCTCGACTGAACGCAGCGTTGCCAAGCGTCAGGTGACCACCCTCGAAGGGCGCCTCAAGCAGTTCCAGCGCACCCAGGCCGCCGTGGCCTCCGAGCTCAGCGAGAACGAGCGTCTGGCGCAAGACGTCAGCCTGCAACTGCAGCGCTACCGGGATTTCGATCCGTTGCAGGCGCAGGCGGTGGCCGGGCAGCTCAGCGAAGAGCTGCAACGCCTGCGCGACACCCTAGAGCGGACGTACCGCGAGAGTCAGCGCTGGGAAGCCAAGGCCGGCGAAGTGTTCCGTCACTGGAGCCACGTCAGGCAGCAGTTGCAGGGGCTGGAGCAGGACATCGTCGACGCCGAGTGCTTTATCGACGCGCTGGACAATGCGCAAAGCCCCAGGGACAGGGCGATCATTCATGGCCAGTGCGAACGGCGCTTTGGCGCGGGCAAGGGGCGTCCGGCCCCGGTCCTCAGGGAGGCGCAAATGAACCAGCGTCGACTTGCCCGGGACGAGGAAAAGCTCAATCGCCGGCTGCGCGATATCACCCGCCTGCTGGACAAGGAAATCCGCGGGCTGGTGCTGGACAGCAACAACCTCTGCTACGCCGATGGCATCGACGGCGAGCGCCGCTTCATCGGCCTGGCCGCGCTGAGCGCCCTGGTGCCGGAGCTGTGCGCCAGCTACGAGGTCACGCTGGTGTTCGACGCCAGCATCACGCCGCTGACCGGCAAGGACGAAAGAGCCTTGCAGGCGGCGTTTCCCGGAACGCGGGTGCTGGTGGCTCCGAACCGCTTGAAAGCCGACGACGCGGTATTGGGTGCGGCGGAATTTGACCAGACCGTGTTCGCCATCAGCGGCGACCGCTACGCGGAATACCCCGAGCGCGCCGCCGTGCGCGAGGAACGGGTACTGCGGCCGATCGTCCACCCCGACTCGGTGCAGATCCCGCAACTCGAAGTGCAGCAGTGCTACTGAACACAAGGCGGTCCCGCGAGGCATAGCGCTCGCCGGCCATTTGAAGAAAGACTCCCGCGCCGTTGCGCGGGCAGAGAAGAGCCCATCGACATGGATTTGCAAGGTCACCTGCTGTACATCGACATCACCCAGATCTGCGGCATCGGTTGCGCGTTCTGCATGTACGCGGACAAACACAAATCCGGAATGAGCATGGAACTGTCCAGCCTCGCCCGGGAAAACCTCGCGGCGCTGATCAACGCCGCGGACGTCAAGCGCATTTCCATCAGCGGCGAAGGCGAGCCGCTCAACAACGCCAAGGTGTTCCACGAAATCCTCGGGCTGTCCCACGGCGGCAAGCAGTTCGAGTTCATCACCAGCGGCTTCTTCCCGCACGACAAGATGGCGGCGTTCTACGACACCACCCAGCAGCTCGTCACGGCGCGGGGCGACCACTGCAACATTCGCCTGAGTGCCGACAGCCACCATATTGAAAAGGTCAAATGGCGGGCCCACGGTTTCAGCCTGGATTACCAGCGCCGGCAGGGCCTGGACGGCCTGAGTTTCTCGTTCCGCTCGATCGACACCGACCGCGCGTTCACCCGGGGCTACCTGCTGGAAGAACTGGCGCGCTGGGATATCCAGGCCGCCATCGAGCCGCGCAGTGCCCTTGAAGATGTGCTGGTGGTCGGCGAATCGCGGTTCGGCATCGACTACAAAAACCTCGTGCACCCGGCGGCGGACACGCCCGCCGGCTACCTCGACCTGCACGGCTACATCGGCGCGATCGAGGCCAAGATCAACAAGCGCTTCACCCTCGGTAGCCTGAACCCGCCGCCCGCGGCCAACGGCATGGACCTGACCATCAAGCCCAACGGCGATGTCTACCTGTACGGCATCGAGCACCAGCGCCTGGGCAATATTCACTTCGACCGCATCCGCTGGGAGCACCTGGCGTCCCACGTGCGCGAGACGCCGCTGGTGCGCGCGCTCTACAGCCAGCCGCTGGCCGACCTGCTGGCGCGGGTGGACAAACCGGACCTGCTGCGCTCGATCCTGGCCAAGGCCAACAACCCGTACTGGCTGGTCAAGGAAATGGCCAACCACGACGGCCTGCTCGAACAACTGGTGCCAGCATGATCGACTCCCATAGCCATACGTTCTATTCCAAGCACGCCGTGGGCACGGTGGACGAGCTGGTGCGCGCGTCGATTGCCGCCGGGGTGAAGGTGCTGACCATCACCGACCACGCGCCGTTTCCCGTGGACACCCACAACCGCCTGCTGGACGCCGAACTCGAGCGCTATTTCGCCGATATCGAGCAGGCACGCCAGCGTTATCAGGGCCAGATCAGGATCCTGCGCGGCCTCGAGTTCGACTACATGCCCGGCGCCGATGCCTGGAACCGCGAGTTGATCGCCCGCCATGAACTGGATTTCGCCATCGGTTCGGTCCACTACGTCGAGGTGCCTGGCGAACCGATGGTGAAGGTCTGGGAGCTGCCGCGGCTGGCCGCGCAGGCGTTTCTCGATCGCTATTTCGCCGACCTCGAAGGGCTGTTGCAGTGCGGGCTGTTCGACGCGGTCGGGCATGCCGACACGTTGCTGCGCGGGGTGCCGGAAGAGGTGGTGCTGCGCCGTTTCGAGCCGCTGCTGCCGTTGTTCGCCGACGGTGGCGTGGCGTATGAACTGAATGCCTCGGGAATCCGCAAGTCGAGCCTGGACCCTGGCACCGGGCAAGAAGTGCACGGGCAATGGTCGTACCCCAGCCGCGGCTTGCTGCCGCTGCTGATCGACCGCGGCGCGGCGTTCACGGTCGGCTCGGACACCCATGACCCGCGTGATGCCGGCGCCGGCATCGGCGAAATGCTCGGGCAATTGCAGCCGCTCGGGCTGCGCAGCATCAGCTACTACGAAGCACGTCGCCGCGTTGACGTGCCCCTGGACCTGCTGGCCAGCACGGCCGGCGCTGAATCCCTGATCAATGGATACGTTTCACGATGACCCTGAACCCTTGCAGCCTGCCGTCTGACTGGAACCAACTGCGCAGCGCCCCCGAGGCCGAACAACTGGCGGCCTTCCATCAGGCGCTGGTATTGGCCCGTCCTGAAGATGTGCCGGGCGGTTTCCGCGCCTTCGCCGCGGACCTGATGGAGCGTGGCCTGATCAGCATGGCGCAGTACGTGGCGGTTTTTGCCGGCCATGCGCTGACTTGCCTGACCCCGGCGGGGCCGGGGGTGTTCCGTGACATGGCCGATAACAGCGAGGCCGCCGACCTGGCGGCGATCTACAGCCGCGCCAAGTACGGCAGCATCGGCGATATCCGCCACCTCGCCTGGCAGGTGATCGATTACCTCGACGCTCAGCTCGACGACCCGCTGTCGCACTGGGCGCGGCTGTTCAGCCACGCCAGGGACCACGGCGACAACGTGGTGATGATGACCACCGGCTGGCGCAACGTGCCGTCCACGGCCAACGTGCTCTACGACATCGTAGTCGAGGAGATCAACGTCACCCTGGCGCACAAGGGCCTGCCGACCATCATCAATGTAAAGCTGCCGCGCATCGCGCCGCCTTGCGAGAACTACGCGAGCCTGAGCACCGAGGAGCGCGAGCGGGTCAACCTGGTCCAGGACCATGTCATCCCCGCCGAGAACTTCTATGGCTGGAGCGGGGTGCATGTGATCTTCGGCGACGACGTGCTGGTCACCGGATCGACCGCGGACAAGGTGTTCCATCACTCCATGCGCGCTGGCGCCAAGTCGTTCCAGGCGCTCTATCCGGTCGCCGTCGATCCGCGCATCGCACTCAGCGACGCGACCATCGAAGAGCGCCTGAACATGACCCAGATCGGACGCGGACTCGGCGATAACCTCGCGCAGTTGTTGTCCGACCCGCAGTACCAGCCGATCCTGCGCACCTTGCGCCTGGTGTTCGGCGCGGAAAACCACGCGGCGCTGGAGGCGTTCCTGCCACGGGTGCCGGCGGGTAACTGGCTGCGGTTGTACCGGTCGGCGCTGGGCAACGAGTTTCTGCGTCAGGACGGCTGCGTACCGTCGCTGGCCCTGGTTCGCCGGCACTTGGTCGAGGCCGGGCTGTTGCGCGCCGATGGCCGGGTGGTACGCCGGTGAGCAGCCGCGATACCGCGCCGGTGCAGTACGTCAGCTATTGGGAAACCGCCGCCGGCCAGACCATGCCGCCGTGGATCGCACTGGCGCTGGTGTCGTTCCAGCGTGCGCTGGGTGCGCGCTTCACGCTGCTGACGCCGCACGACCTTGAGGCGCGGATCGATCCGCGAGTCGTCGACAAAGCCTGGGGCTTTCATCCGCTGGCCTTCACCCTCGACGCCGGAATCGAGGCGATCGTGGCCAAGAGCGACCTGATCCGCATGGCCTATGTGCACCGCCATGGCGGCGTCTGGCTGGATGCCGACACCCTGTTGCTGCGGGACCCGACGGCGGATGTGTTCCCTGACGGCATCAGCGACAAACTGCACTGGCACAGCGAATGCCTGTTCGCTTCACGCGCGGGCAATCCGTTGCTGGAGGAAGCGCTGGCTGCGGCACTGGAGGGCGGGGCGCACGCCTGGGGCAACCCCGGCGGGATAAAGGACATCGTCGCGCGGCGGGCGGATGAGGTGGTGCCGCTCTCCGCGCAGTTGATCGATCCCGGTTATCGCCCGCGCTACAACTTCGACGGCTGTGAGGTGATGCGCCGCAAGGACGTCGCCGTCGCCGACTTTCTGCTGGCCGATATCAGCCTGCTCAAGCTCTACAACACCTACTTCAAGCGCACCAGCACGCGCACGGAGTCGGTGGCGCAGTTTCTCGACGGCGGCAGCCTGCTGGCGCGGCTGTTCCTGCATATCGAGCCCGACCGGCACTACTGGCTGGCGGAAACGGCTCGGCTGACGGGGGATCAGCCGTAGCGCACGGCATCAGCGGGAATATGCATCCGGCAACTGCCGGCGCCGTCCAGGTCGAGGCGCCCGGCGATCACTTCATGCACCGAAGGTGTTTGCCGGTGTACCGAACCGTGGGCGATATACAGCCACGCCGGGATGCGTGCCGGCATCTGGGCGAATTCCAGCTCGATGCGCAGCAGGTCGAACACTTCAGTGCTGCGTCCGCTGGGTGTCCAGGCCAGCGGCGCGGTGCGGTGATCCGGGCGCAGCAGATGCAGCGGATGCTCCAGTTGCAGGTTGAGCGTGCCGGGATGGCAGGCGTGGACCTCGGGAAACTCGCGGCTGATCAACGGCAACTGGCGGGCGAGGGTGCCGCGAGCCACGCCCAGCCCAGCAATGATCCGGGCATCCAGTGCCAATGCCGGCCGCGGCACTGATGCGGGCATCAGGTCGGCGAGCCCCTCGATAACCTCTTCGACCGCGAATGCGTTCATGTCTTTCTTCCCCGTGCGGCGATAGTGATCCGGGCACTGCCGGCTGAAAATGACCCGTGTGTGGGGTGAGGCTGGCGGTAGCCAGGGATTGAACCCGTCTCCGCTGTCGGGATAGAGGGCCAGCAATGGCGCGCGCAAGCCCACCGCCATGTGCACGATTGCCGTGTCCACGCTGACCACCGCCTGCGCCCGGCTGATATAGCTGGCTGCCTCCTTGGGGGTGTTCAGGTCCTCCAGACAGCGAACGTTGTCGCGCGCGGTTTCGACTGCCAATAGACGGGCCTGTTTGCGGCTGGCCGGGCTGCACAGGATGCCGATCGAGGTGTCCGGCCAGGCGTCGGCGAGGGCCCGCAGCAGCAGGCAGGCCTTGGCGGGAGACAGGCTTTTGTCGGCGCGGCTGGCATAGGGGTTGACCAGCAGGTGCGGGGGATTCTTTGGCGTCGTTGGCGCCAGGGGCACGATGTAGTCGCACTGGATCGCGTCCAGACCCAGGTCGGCCAGCACCCGCGCGAAACGGCCCGCCACGTCGAGCCCGGCGCTGGCCGCGCCGAACTTGCGGTTGACGCAACGCAGTTGATCATCGAGGGAATACACCCGCGCCGGCTTGAGCAGGCGAATGAACAGCATCTCCGCCGGCTGGATCCGCCCCACCAGATGCACCATCACATCGACCCGGCCGAGCTGTCGGGCCAGCCGGCAAAGCGCCAGGGCGCCGGGGTTCTCGTCGGTGACGAGGACCTGATCGACGCCGAAATGCGCTTGATGCAAGTCGGCCAAGGGTTCCACCGTCAGCACGGTGACCCGGACGTTAAGCTTTTTCGCTTCACGAAAGAAGAACGACGACACGATGGCGTCGCCCAGCTTGGCATCCCAGCGGGGCACCACGATGTGCAGCGGCTCACGGGAAAGGGACGCGGTAAGGCGGCGATCGATGAGCAGGCGCATCAGCCAACGCGCGGCGGCCTTGCGGTATTTCCGGGGGATCCACATGCGGTCAGGTCTGAGCGAACAAGGCGCCGATGGTATTGATTGCAAACGGCTATTGCCAGCGCGGCGCCTTGATTTTCACTGCCCTCAGACTTTGAACTGCGCCACCATCCCGTTCAGTTCCACCGCCAGGCGCGACAGGTCCTGCGCGGCGGCGCTGGTCTGGTTGGCGCCGGCGGAGGTCTGCATCGACAGGTCGCGGATATTGACCAGGTTGCGGTCTACCTCGCGGGCCACCTGGGCCTGCTGTTCCGAGGCGCTGGCGATCACCAGGTTGCGCTGGTTGATCGCGGCGATGGCTTCGGCGATCAGCTCCAGCGCCTGGCCCGCGGCTTCGGCTACATCCAGGGTGCCGGCGGCGCGGCCCTGGCTGCTGTGCATGGCGTTGACCGCACGCTCGGTGCCGGACTGGATCTGGCCGATCATCTGTTCGATTTCACCGGTGGACTGCTGGGTACGGTGGGCGAGGGCACGGACTTCATCGGCGACCACGGCGAAACCACGCCCGGCCTCACCGGCGCGGGCCGCTTCGATGGCTGCGTTGAGGGCCAGCAGGTTGGTCTGCCCGGCGATGGAGCCGATCACGTCCAGCACCCGGCTGATTTCATTGGCGCTGGCCGCCAGTTGTTCGATATCGCCGGAGGTGCTGGTGACTTCACCGACCAGCGCCTGGATGGACTGCAGCGCCTGATTGACCCGGTCGCGGCCATCGCGGGTGGTCTGATCGGCGCCTTTGGAGGCATCGGCGGTGCTCACCGCGTTGTTCGCCACCTCTTCCACGGCGGCGGTCATCTGGTTGACGGCGGTCGCCGCCTGTTCGATTTCCGCGCTCTGCTGCTGCAGGCCGCGGCTGGTGTCCTCGGTGACCGAGTGCAGTTCTTCCGAGGCCGAGGCCAGTTGGTCGGACGAGGCGCTGATCCGCGCGAGCGTCGAGCGCAGGCTGTTCTGCATGCGGGCCAGCGCGCCGAGCAGCAGCGCCGGTTCGTCCTGGCCTTCGACCTTGATCGCTTGGGTCAGGTCGCCGGTGGACACCCGCTCGGCCACCGCCAAGGCTTCCGCCAGCGGCACGACGATGCTGCGGGTGAGCAGGGTGGCGATGGCGACCAGCGCGGTCATGATCAATGCCAGTGCGATGATGATCAGCAAGAAGGATTCGCGGGAGGCATCGGCACTGCGTTGCGAGGCTTTTTCAGCGCCGTCGGCGTTGTACTTCACCAGCGTTCGCAGCGTGCTTTGCATGGCGTCGGTGGCATCGGCCAGCGGGCCGTTGACCAATTGCCGGGCGTTGTCGAGGCGGTTGTTGAGCACCGCTTCGGTGACGCTGGCCTGAATGCCGGCGTAGCGTTCGCGGGCGCTGATGAAGGTCGCGAACAGGGCGCGATCCTCGGGTTCGATGATGGTGCTTTCATAGAAGTCCAGGGCCTTCTGCAAGCCCTGATTGACCTCGGCCGCCCGGCGCAGGGAGGCTTCGCGGGTCTCGGGCTGTTCTTCGAGCAGGCTGCGCATGGTGATGGCCCGGGCGCGGTTGACGTCGGTGCCGATTTCGCCCAGGGAGATCACGGCGGGCAACCAGGTCACCCGGATTTCAGCCGAGGCGCGGTCCATCTGGCGAGTCTCGTAGAGCGCTATCAGGCCGAGCGCGAGGACCAAAAGGCCGAGCAGGGTGAACAGGCTGGCGGCCCGTTTGCCGATTTTCATTTGCCGGAACTGCATGGGGACTCCTTGGGAAAAAACAGGCAGCCAGAAAGCGGCTGCCAGGACAGGCAACGTCGGCACCCAAATAACGAGCCGATGCGTTGACGCCCTTGTTCGATGATGTCAGTTAGACATCGTTCCCCGCAGAGTACCCCGTATTCGTGAAGAGTTGTTTCAAACCAGTGATTCGTTTCAGCCCCTTACTCCAGAGCCCTAGCCGATTCCCTTAGCCAGGCACTGGAAAACTCAGGCCAGGCGCTCGAAACGGTACGGCGCGGGATCGATGATCGGGTTTTCACCCGACACCAGGTCCGCCGCCAGTTGCCCGGCAGCCGGCGAAGTGCCGAAACCGTGGCCGGAAAAACCGGTGGCCAGGGTCAGGCCGGGAATGCTCGCCAGCGGCCCGATCACCGGATTGGAATCCGGCGTCACGTCGATGGTGCCGGCCCAGGCGTCGGCGATCTGCGCCTGTTCGAACACCGGCCAGGCGGCGCGCAGGTTGCGCAGCGCGTCGTCATTGAGGCCGTGGTTGGCGGGCGGGTCCTGGACGCGGACCTGTTCGAACGGGCTGACGCTGTCGGCTTGCCAGCGACGGGCCAGCTTCAGGTCGTTGAAGAAGTATTTGCCGAAGGAAATCTTCAGGAAATCGCGCTGGGCTTTCAGTTGCGGCAGGTAGCGGCGCCCCAGCAGCAGGTGGTCGAGGGTGAGGAAGGCATCCAGCTTGCCGCGCTGGGTGATGATGAAGCCGCCGTCCTTGTGCTTGCGGAAGGAAAAGTCCGGCGCGCCGACGGCGATGTCGGTCGGGCCGTCCATGGGTTGGGTGCGCAGCACTGAGCAGGTCAGCGGCAGGGTCGGCAGGTTGACGCCGAGGTTGCCGAGGAACTTGCGCGACCACAGGCCGCCGGCCAGCAGCACCTGTTCGCAGCGGATTTCGCCGCGCTCGGTCATCACGCCGCTGACGCGGCCGGCACTGGTCAGCAAGGTGCGCACCGCGCAGTGCTCGATGATGATCGCGCCCTTGGCCATCGCCGCCTTGGCGATGGCGCTGGAAGCCAGGGTCGGCTCGGCGCGGGCGTCCGACGGGGTGAAGATGCCGCCCGCCCAGTTGGCCTGGCCACCGGGCACCAGCGCGCTGATTTCCCGGTTGCTGAGCAAGCGGGTATCCAGCGACAGGTGCTCGACGCTCTTGAGCCAGTTCTGGTGCATGTTCATCTGGGTTTCATTGCGGGCGATGAACATGATCCCGGCCTGGCGGTAGCCGACATCGGCCCCCACCCGTTCCGGCATTTGCGCCCACAGTCGATCCGCGGCCAGGGCCAGGGGAATGTCGTCGGCGTGGCGGCTGGTCTTGCGCACCCAGCCGAGGTTGCGCGACGACTGCTCGCCGGCGATCCGGCCCTTTTCGATCACCACCACGGGGATCTTGCGCTCGGCAAGGGCCAGGGCGGCGGTCAGGCCGATGATGCCGCCGCCGATGATGACCACGGTGGTGGCGGGCGGCAGCGTGTTGCTGGTCTGTATGGGATCGATGGTGGGCGACATGGCGGGCTCTATGAATGAAGGTTCAGCGGGTTACTGGCCGAGGTTGATCTGTACGACGTCGGCTTTCGAGGCGCCGCGGTAGGCGGTGACTTCCAGCTCCACCTTGTAGACCGTCGAGCCCAGCGGCGGGCAGGTCGCGGTGCAGGCCGGGTCGATGCCGCGGAACTTGCCGCCGATGAAGTCCATGACCTTCGGCACATCGGCCGGGTCCTGGATGAACACCCGCGAGCAGACCACGTCGGCCAGGCTGGCATCGACGGCGGCCAGGGCGCGCTCGATGTTGTTGAACACTTGCTCGGCCTGCTCGATCACGTCTTCCGGGATCAGCTTGGTGTCGGGGTTACGGCCGGCGGTGTTGGACACGAAGATCCAGTTGTCCACGGCCACCAGCCGCGAGTAGCTGGCTTTTTCTTCGAAGATGGAGCCGCTTTTCAATTTGGTGATCTGGGTCATGGGGAATGCCTCACAGGGTTCAAAAGGGAAGGGTCAGCTAAGGACGGGGGTGTCCCAGAGATTGAGTTTCACGCCGATGCCCAGCTCGACCGCCTTGCGGTACACCACGGTGCCCCAGGCCAGGTCTTCGACCGGCATGCCGCCGACCGACATCAGGATGATCTCGTCATCGTTCAGGCGACCCGGCGCGTCACCGGCGATGATCTTGCCGATGTCTTCCAGTTGCTCGGGCTGCAGGCTGCCTTCGGCGATCATGTCCATGAAGCGCACGCCCACCAGCGGCACGCAATTGTGCGCGGGCTTGGGCAGCTCTTCGAACCAGGCGTTGTACATGCCGGTGTTGTCGAGCACCTTGCGTACATCGTCCTGCTCCATGCCGGCATCGATGCTGCACGGCGCCGGCATCGCCAGGAACGCGCCCGGCTTGACCCATTCGCGGCGAACCAGCGGGTAGGTGCTCGGGTCGCCGACTTCGCCGGTGCTGCAGTAGGTGATCAGGTCGGAGTCGCGCACCACGTCTTCAAGGGTGTCGACGATGCGGATGTTGGTGATCTGCGGGTAGGTTTCTTTGACCCAACTGATAAAGCTGTCGAGGCTGCGCTGGCCGCGGCCCTTGATCTTGATGGTGTCCACCAACGGGCAGACGGCCATGAATGCGGCGACGGTGGTCTTGCCCATCACGCCGGGGCCGAGCAGGCCAATGACTTTCGAGTCCTTGCGCGCCAGGTGACGGGCGCCGACGCCTGGAATCGCGCCGGTGCGGTAGGCCGAGAGCAGGTTGGCCGACATATGTGCCAGCGGCGCGCCGGTATCGGCGTCGTTGAGGGTGAACATCAGGATCGAGCGCGGCAGGCCTTTTTCGCGGTTGGCGATGTTGGAGCCATACCACTTGGCGCCGGCGGTGCGGAAGTTACCGCCGAGGTAGGCGGGCATGGCCATCATGCGGCGGTCGGCGGTGGGCTTGGGCATGTCCGGGAACGGCGAGGTTTCCGGGAAGGTGATCATCGCGCCATGGGAGTCGTTGTTCGGCCCGGCCATGCGGTAGTCGCCCTGGTACAGCAGCCCGAACATTTCTTCCATGGTGTCGACACAGGCCGGCATGTCGGTCACGCCAGCGCGGATCATGTCTTGTTCGGAAAGGTAGATGAAGTCGATTCTGGTGTCGGTGGTCATTGTTGTCTCGAGGCGCTTCGGGTGGGCTTGTTCAAGGAAAAGCGGTCGGACAAGTTTTGCTAACGAGCGGTAGGCTGTCTTGAGCCTCAGCGCCAGCGGGTTTGACTGTGCGTGACATGGGCGCATCGCGAGCAAGCTCGCTCCTACAGGTGGAGGATTGACGTGTAGGAGCGAGCTTGCTCGCGAAGCGCCGCCAGATCAGGCATCAACCTCGCAGGATCAGGCAATCCAGTCGGGCGGCGCGGCCCTATACTCGGGAGTGTTCCTACAGAGTGCTGAGGGTTCCCCGCCTTGAAACGTCATCCGCTGCTGCGTGCTCCCATTGCCGACCACGGGCATTCGCCCCAGTCCAGGGATGGGCGTTTTCACAACCTCACCCCGCGCCCGGCGAACATGCCGGAGCCCGATGCCAAGGTGCTGTGGAATTTCCTCTTCAACAAACCCGCCAACACTGTGCCGAAGGCCGCCGTGCCGGTGCGCCGCCTGACTCGAGCGGAACTGGACGCGGCGCCGGACGCCAGCCTTTACCGCCTCGGCCATTCCACGGTGTTGTTCAAGCTGCAAGGCGGCTGGTGGCTGACCGATCCGGTGTTCGGCAAGCGTGCGTCGCCGCTGCCTTTCGCCGGGCCCAAGCGGTTTCACCAACCGCCGCTGAGCCTCGATGAACTGCCGCCGATCCGCGGCGTGATCCTGTCCCACGACCATTACGACCACCTCGACCGCGCCACCATCAAGGCCCTGGCGCCGAAGGTGGAACTGTTCGTCATGCCGCTGGGCGTGGGCGACCGTTTGCTGGCCTGGGGCGTGCCGGCGTCGAAGGTGCGCCAGTTCGACTGGTGGCAGGGCATCGAGGTGGACGGCCTGCGCCTGACCGCCACGCCCGCCCAGCATTTTTCCGGACGCGGCCTGCGCGACGGCAACCGCACGCTGTGGTGCTCCTGGGTGATCGAGGCGCCGCACCTGCGCATGTTCTTCAGCGGCGACACCGGTTACTTCGACGGTTTCGCCGAGATCGGCCGGCGCTTCGGGCCGTTCGACCTCACGTTGATGGAAACCGGTGCCTATAACGAGCACTGGCCGTACGTGCACATGCACCCGCGCCAGACGGTGCAGGCCCATGTCGACCTGGGCGGGCGCTGGCTGCTGCCGATCCATAACGGCACCTTCGACCTGTCGATGCACGCCTGGTACGAGCCGTTCGAAAGCGTACTGGAGTGGGCGGGCGAGCAGGGCGTCAGCGTGGCCACACCGAGCATGGGTGAACGCATCGACCTGCGTGCGCCGCAGACCGGCGAGCGCTGGTGGCGGGAGGTGGTTGCGCAAGAGCAGGACGCGGCGAGCAAGGGGCGGCAATGCTGTTGGCGCTTGCGCGGAGCGTAGTGATGACTCGGGCGTCTACTTCCATCGATTTCTGATATCGCCGCAGCCCATCGCGAGCAAGCTCGCTCCTACCCCCATTACGTAGGAGCGAGCTTGCTCGCGATGGGCTGCGTCATTTGTACAGCGCCTGGCGCTGTTTTTTTGTCTGAAATTTCCCTGACATTCGATAAGTCGCGATTATTTCATCTTAATTTTCATCAGATTATGAAAATTAATTTGATCTTTTTGGTATGTAAACACATGATACGTACCACATTATGAAATAGCAGGAACACAGACATGGCCCGCGGTGGTATCAACAAAGCAGTCGTGCATAAAGCCCGTCAGGCGATCCTCGGTCGGGGTGAGCATCCGAGCATCGATGCGGTGCGGATTGAACTGGGAAATACCGGTTCGAAAACCACCATTCATCGCTACCTCAAAGAGCTGGAAATCCAGAAACCGCCCGCCACCACCAGCGTGCCGGACCTCAGCGCATCGCTGATGGGGCTGGTCAAGCAGTTGGCGGAGCAGTTGCGCGAAGAGAGCGACGCCTGCGTCGAAGAGGCGCAAAAGTCGTTCGATGTGGAAAACGCCGCGCTGAACGCGCACTTGCAGGAATGCCAGCAGGCGCTGGCGGCCGCGCAGCAGCAATTGCAGATCCAGGGCGCGGCGCTGGCCGCTGAGTCCGCGGAGCTGGCCACCGCCCGCAGCAGCCTGCAGAGCGAACACACCCGCAATGCCACGCTGAGCCAGGCGGTGGGTGAGTTGAATGTGCGGCTGGCCGACAAGGATGAGCAGATCGCCTCGCTGGAAGACAAACACCAGCACGCCCGCGATGCGCTGGAACACTACCGCACCGCCAGCCGCGAACAGCGCGAGCAGGATCAGCGCCGACATGAAGCGCAGGTCCAGCAGTTGCAGACGGAGCTGCGCCAGTTGCAGCAGACGCTGATCATCAAGCAGGACGAAGTGACCCGGCTCAACCGCGACAACGAGCGCTTGCTGGTGGAAGCGCGGCATGTCCAGCGCGAATGCCAACACCTCAAGGACCAGCAGGAGCAGCACGCGCTGGAAACCCGCACCCTCAGCGCCAACCTGGCGCAGTCCCAGGGCGCGCGCGAAGAGCTGCAGCGCCAGTTCCAGTCCCAGGGCCAGCAACTGGAGCTGGTGGGCGGTGAACGGCGTCAGTTACTCAAGCAGGTGGAATTGTTGGAGCAAACGATCGAAGCCTTGCGCGCCGCGCAACAGGCGGCGGCCGAAGCCGAGAAAGCGCAAGAACAGAAATAAAGCTCAGGCCGGGACGGGCAATGCTTTGCGCATCGCGCAACGTCCCGGCAGCCCAAGCGCGTGCTCATGGGCGATTTGCTGGCGCAAAAAGCCCTGCAACTCCCCGTTGTCCAGACAGACGAAACCCAGCCGCGCATAGAAGGGCGCGTTCCACGGCACTTCGCGAAAGGTCGTCAGGGTCAAGGCGGTGAAGCCTTGCGCCTGGGCCCACGCCTCGACACAGGCGATCAGCGCCCGACCCAGTCCTTGCCCTTGATGACAAAGCGCCACGGACAATTCATCGATGTGCACGCCGCCGTCCTGGACGCTGGCGCAGAGAAACCCCAGCGGCTGGTCCTGCTCATCCACCGCCACCCAGAGCAGGCCCTTGTCGATAAAGCCCAGGTGTTCCTCGACACTCAGCACCTCATGCGCCGCGACCCACGCCAACCGCTCAACAGCAAGAAACGCCTCGGCCGCCGAGCGCTCGATGGCGGGCAGCAGGTGGGCGTCATGGGGACGGGCAGGGCGGATAGACATGGTCATCTCCATCGGTGGCGGGCTGCCACTTTAACAGCGTTGCTCCGTTGATCGGCTGCCCGGCACTCCTGATTCCGATGCCTATTCCAATGCTCAGGACCCACCACCGAGGACCGCATCATGCACTCGCCCAAAGACGACCCACTCTGGAAAGACCCGCTGAACAACCCGCAGCGCGAAACCGACCCGGTCACCGACCCCAACGTCAACGGTGACCCGCAGCGCTCGGACGAACCCAACGACATCGAGCGCCTGCCGGACGCTCCGCAGCAGGACACGCCCGTGCCCGAGCCGGACGAGCCGACGCCGCTGTCGGATGAGCGACGCTGACCCGCGACACCTACTCAATCCGGACGTTTCGCGGCGGACGGCGACGGGCTATTGCTAGGGCTCCCGTCAACCAGCGAGCGCGCAATGACCGACATCCTGACCCGCGAGGACTCCGGCGTCCTCATCATCACCTTCAACCGCGAAACCAAGAAAAACGCCCTGACCGTGCCCATGTACCAGCGCCTGACCGACCTGCTGCACCAGGCCGAGGAGGATCCGGCGATTGCCGTGGTGCTGTTTCACGGCAGCCAACAGGTATTCAGCGCCGGCAATGACCTGGCCGATTTCATCAGCCATCCGCCCGATAGCCTCGACGCGCCGGTCTGGCAGTTTTTGCGTGCCGTCAGTGGTTTCCGCAAACCGCTGGTGGCCGCGGTCTGCGGTGTCGCCGTGGGCATCGGCACCACGCTGCTGTTGCACTGCGACCTGGTGCTTGCCGGCAGCAACGCGCGGTTCAGCCTGCCGTTCGTCAATCTCGGTTTGTGTCCGGAAGCCGGCTCCAGCCTGTTGCTGCCCCGGGTGTTCGGCTATCAGCGAGCCGCCGAGGCGTTGTTGCTGGGCGAGCCGTTCGACGCTGAGGCGGCGTTGCGCGCCGGCTTGGTGAATCGGGTGCTGGAGCCGGCGCAGGTCCTCGACACGGCCCTCGCCCAGGCGCGCAAATTAGCGTGCAAGCCACTGGCGGCGTTGATGGAAACCAAGCGCCTGCTGAAGAGCGCCGATGCGCCCGCCCTGCGCGAGCGCATCGATGAGGAAGCCCGGGTGTTCGCGCGGATGCTGGAAACCGACACGGCCCGCCAGGCCATCGCCGGTTTCAGCAATCGGCGTTGAGGGAAAGGGTCGATAGCGCTGACTGCGCTATCGATTCACCTGCCGCGAGGTACGCAGCAGCAACAGCACCGAACCCAGCACCGGCAAGCTCACCAGCAGCAGGGCGTAGCGCAGCGAGTCCTCGCCGGCCAGCGGCAACAGCAGGTCACTGAGCAACCCGGCCAACAGCGGGCCGATGCCGATCCCGAGCAGGGTGCTGACGATGGTCTGCAAGGCCATCGCCGCGCCACGGCGGTTGGCCGGCACCAGTTGCGTGACCAGGTTGTAGGACGGCGCCACCCACCACACCGCGAAGAAGCTGTACAGCGCGCACCAGAGCATCGCCGCCGGCACCGGCAGGCTGCCGAGGTGCAGCAGCACGGTGTCGGGCCAGAGCAGGTAGATGACCAGGGCCGTCATCGCGGTGAGATGGCCGATGATCGGGATCGAGAACTGCCAGTGCGCGTCACGCCGGCTGAGACGATCACTGAGCCAGCCGCTGAACAGCCCGCCGACACCGGCGGCGGTGCCGCAGATCACTCCGGCCAGCAGCCCGGCGTGTTGCAGCGAGAGGTCATGGGAGCGCACCAGGAAACTGGTGTTCCACATGGCGATGGCGTAGGAACTGAGGGTGGTCAGGCCGCCCGCCAGGATCAATTGCCGGTACGCCGGCAACGCCCACAGGCCGCGAGCTTCGGCGGTCAGGCCGGGGGAGGCGCCGGGGGCGTGGGGCGTGAGGTCCCAGCGGCCGCGTGGCGGGTCGCGCACGATAAAGGCCAGCGCCGCGGCGAACAGCAGCGCAGGCACGCCCAGCGCGATGAACGCCACGCGCCAGCCGTAGTGCTCCACCACCCAGGCGCCGATGCTCAGGCCGATGATCGAGGAAAAGGTCGGCGCCGCGGTGAAGCAACTGATGGCGAACGAGCGCTTCTGCGGCGGGTAGAGGTCGGCGATCAACGACAGCGAGGCCGAGGTGGTCGGCGACTCACTGACCGCCACCGCCATCCGCGCGATCGCCAGCAGCAGAAAACTGCCCGCTACCCCGCAAGCCATGGTCGCCAACGCCCAGAGCAGGCACGAGGCAGCGAGCAAGCGGGTGCGCGGCAGGCGATCCACCAGGCGCCCGGCGGGCAAGCCCATCACCGCGTAGACCACGGCGAAGGCCAGCCCGGAGATCAGCCCCATGGCGGTGTCGCCAACGCCGAACTCGGCCTTCACCGGTTCGATCATCACCGCGAGGATCTGCCGGCCGACGAAGTTGTCGGCGAACACCACCGCCAGCAACGCCAGCAGGCCATGCGCCCGCCAGCCCACCGGCGACGCCGACAGGGCCGGCACGGCCGCGCTCATCGCGGCGCCCAGAGGTCGGGCAAGCCGGGGTCGCTGACCACGATCAGGCGCTTGAGCAGCACTTTCAGCGCCTGGGCATCGGCGATGCCGAGCTTGGCGGTCAATTCCTGCTCTACCACCTTGGCCAGCGCGACCTGCTGCAGCGAGGTTTCGCGGCCTTTGGCGGTGAGGACGAAACGCAGGTCGTCGTCATCGCCCTCGATCGCCACCAGTTGCTGGCGTTCGAGGAAGCGCATGCCGGCCAGGGTCACCACATGCCCGGTGTAACTGACGAAGGTGTTGATCTCGGCAAGGTCGAGGTTGTCGCGAATGCACAGCACGGCAAGGATGAAAAACGCCTGCTCGTCCAGTTGCTGGTTGCTGAGCATATGCCGCAGCACGTTGAGCACCTGATAGTGCCCGCGGCCCAGCAAGTAACCGAGCAAGTCTTCGGTGTAGCTGCATTCGGGCGGCGGCGGGGTGGTCGCCAGGCGCAGTTCATTACGCGGCTTGCGGGTGGTCAGGGCGTACTGTCCGCTCTGGAACGCCAGCGGCGCGCGGTCGCTATGGTCGAAGGCGAGCACTTCGCCGACGAAGATCACATGGTCGCCGCCCTCGTACTGGAACGCCGTGCGGCACTGGAAGCGCGCCGTGCAGTCCTGCAGCAGCGGGGCTTCGCTGACGCCACGGTCCAGCTCGACCTCGGCGAACTTGTTCTCGCCCTGAGTGGCGAAGCGGCCGGAGAGTTTTTCCTGCTCGGTGGACAGCACGTGCACGTTCCAGTGCTTGCCGCTGCTGAACACCGGCAGGCTGCGCGCCTGCTTGGACAGGCTCCAGAGCACCAGCGGCGGATTGAGCGACACCGAGTTGAAGCTGTTGGCGGTGATGCCGACCGGCGCACCGTCCTCGCCCTGGGTGGTGATGATGGTCACGCCGGTGGTGAAGGTGCCGAGGGCCGCGCGGAAGGCCTGGGGATCGAAACTGATGTGTTGTGTTGCCATGACTGGCCTCATGGGTGGTGTTTTCGTGGGGCCAGTATTGGACGCGGCCGCACGGCCTACATCGTCTCAACGGACTAACGCTTTTGCTCGATCCTCGTCCGATCGGACGAGGCGCGGCGGGGCCTGGCGGGGCAACGTGGTCCCAGGCGCATCGGGCGCTGCCAAGGCCATGAAGGCCACTTCGCAAGGGGACACGCATGAGTTCAGTCGCATCATCCGTCGACACGCTTTCCGGCCTTCTGGCCCGGCAGAAAAGCGCCTTCAATGCCGCCGGCGCCGTTGACGCGGCGACCCGCCGCGACCGCATCCAGCGCGTGATCGACCTGTTGGTGGCCCACCACGGCGAACTGACCGAAGCCATGGACGCGGATTTCGGCGGCCGTCCCGCCGGTTTCTCGCTGATGAACGATGTGCTCGGCGCGCTGGCCTCCCTCAAGCACGCCCGCGATCACCTCGCGCACTGGATGCAGGATGAGCAACGCCCACCGTTCGTGCCTTACGACCAACTGGGCGCCAAGGCCTGGATCATGTACCAGCCCAAAGGCAGCGTCGGCATCATCGGCACCTGGAATGCGCCGCTGTATACCCTGTTCAGCCCGTTGGCCTCGGTCCTCGCGGCGGGTAACCGGGCGATCCTCAAACCGTCCGAAGTGACCCCGCGCACCGCCGGCGTGGTCGCCCGCCTGTGCGCCGAGCACCTCGACCCGCTGGAGGTGGCGGTGGTCACCGGCGACGCCGAGCTGGCCGAAGCGTTCACCGCCCAGCCGTTCGATCACCTGGTGTTCACCGGCAGCACCGCCGTGGGCCGTGCCGTGATGCGCAATGCCGCGCAGCATTTGGTGCCAGTCACCCTGGAACTGGGCGGCAAGTCGCCGGTGATCGTCTCGACCACCGCGGACCTCGACCAGGCCGCCTTGAGCATCGCCGCGGCCAAGGCCACCAATGGCGGGCAAATCTGCATCAACCCCGACCTGGTCTATGTGCCGCGCAACCTGCAGGCGTCGTTCATCGCCGCGCTGCGCACCGCTTATGCCAGCCTGCACCCGAGCATCCAGGGCAATCCGGACGTGGTAGCGGTGGTCAATCAGCGTCATCTGACGCGGGTCGAAGGCTATATCGACGACGCCCGGCAACGCGGCGCGCGTATAGAGTCCTTGCCGGAAGCGCTGCCACTGGACGCCAACGACCGCCGTCGCCCGCTGCGCCTGGTGATTGATCCGCCGCATGACGCGCAGATCATGAGCGAAGAAATCTTCGGTCCGGCCATGGTGCTGCTCGGCTATGACGACCTCGGCGAGGTCATCGACGCGATCAACGCGGGCCCGCGGCCGCTGGCCCTGTACTACTTCGGCCAGGACGCCGTCGAGCAGCGCCGGGTGCTGGAACACACGGTGTCCGGTGGCGTCACCCTCAACGACGTGATGATGCACGCGGCGATGCACGACGCGCCCTTCGGTGGCGTCGGCGCTTCCGGCATGGGCCATTACCACGGCCGCGAGGGCTTCCTCGAATTCAGCCACCTGCGCACGGTGTTCAAGGCCCCGGCCCACGACCCGCGCCGCGAGTGGGGCCTGCTGCCACCCTATGGCGAGCACTACCTGGCGACGATGCTCGCCATGGTCACCTCCGACTGACCCGGGCGAGGAACGACCGTGTTCAAAGCCATCACCATCGCTCAGCGCCTGTGGATATGGGCGCTGCTGGCCACCTTGCTGTTCGTTGCCGCCGTCGGTTTCGGCGTCTACGGGCTGCAACAGGCGCGCGACAGCCTGCGCACCATCAACGAAGACAACCTGGCGACCCTGCTCACCTTCGGCGAGATCCAGCACCGCCTGGATGAAAGCCGGCGACAGGCGTTGCTGGCGGTCCTGCAGGATCCGGAAGGACCGCTGATGGCGGCCTTCGACCGCTCGGTGGAA
Source organism: Pseudomonas sp. 5P_5.1_Bac1 (assembly GCF_025466015.1). Taxonomy (NCBI): domain Bacteria; kingdom Pseudomonadati; phylum Pseudomonadota; class Gammaproteobacteria; order Pseudomonadales; family Pseudomonadaceae; genus Pseudomonas; species Pseudomonas sp. 5P_5.1_Bac1. The sequence continues at coordinate 76,367 of NZ_JANLNX010000106.1, forward strand.
GTCACCCTCGGCACCATCGAAGCCAACGGCCAGGCCGTGACCCAGCGCTGGAACGAGTACCGCCAACGCGACCTGAGCGCCGAGGAACAGCAGGTCGCCGAGGCATTCGAAAGCCATTACGCCGTCTGGGTCGAGGAACTGACGATCCTGCTGGAGTCGCTGCGCGCCGGCGATTTCCGCCTGCCGGGGATTATTTCCTTCCTGCGCGTGGCGGAACCGGCCGGCAGCGCCGCCGGCGTCGAACTGGGCAAGTTGCAGGCGCTGCAACAGGCCGCGGCGGAGCAGGCGTATGAGGCGGCGCAGCAGCGTTACCAGCGCACCGTTCTCGCGTACCTACTGTTGGGCGTGGTCGGTGTAGTGGTTGGCAGCGCCACGGCGCTCACCACCCTGGGCCGGCTGCGTCGCGCCTTCGGCCAGGCTTCAGCGAGCATGCGCGCGATTGCCGGGGGCGACCTGTCGCAACCCATCGTGATCCATGGCCGCGATGAATTTGCCCTGATGCTCGGCGACACCGCCGCCATGCGCGACAGCCTGCACGGCCTGATCTCGCAAATGCGCGAACTGGTCCAGCGAGTCAGCCGCGAGGCGGCGCACCTCGCCGAGTCGGCGGAGCTGGCGTCGGTGGCGACCCAGCAGCAGAGCGAGGCGGTGCGCGGCATTTCCAGTGCGGTGGAGCACCTGTCCGGCTCCATCGGCGAGGTGGAAAACCATGTTGGCGTGTCCCGCGATATCACCCAGCACTCGGCGGGGCGTTCGGGCAAGAGCGAAGGCTTTATCCGCGACATGGCCCAGGAAATGAACCGCATCAGCGACGTCATCAGCGACACCGCTGTGCATATTCACGAACTGGAAGTGTTTTCTGCCGAAATCAGCGATGTGCTCAACGTTATCCGCAACATTGCCGAGCAGACCAACCTGCTGGCCCTGAATGCCGCGATCGAGGCGGCCAGGGCAGGGGAGCAGGGTCGCGGTTTTGCCGTGGTCGCCGATGAAGTAAGGTTGCTGGCCCAGCGCACCGGGCGCTCCATTGGCGAGATCGACATCACCGTGCAACGCATCCAGGAAGGCACTCGCGCCGTGGTCGATGGTATGGGCCGCGTGGTGTTGCGGGTCCGCGAAGGCGTCAACCTGGCCCACGAAGCCGGTGATTCCGTGGCGCAGATCCGCACTGGCACCGACGACGTAATCCGCAGCGTGGACACCATCGCCGCAGTGATCGACGAACAGGTCCGCGTCACCCGCGAGATGGTCGTGCGGGTCGAGAATGTCTCGGCGGGTACCGGTGCGCTGTCGGCGAGTGCCGGGCGCAGCGCCGTGGCGGCAGCGGACCTGGAACAACTGGCGCGGGCGCTGGATCAGCTTTCGGCGCGGTTCAATGTTGCCTGACAGATTTTCTGGGACCGCTTCGCGAGCAAGCTCGCTCCTACACATCGCACACCCCTTGTAGGAGCGAGCTTGCTCGCGATGCCCCTAAAACCATTAATAACTAAAAAGGTGCCCTCCATGACCACCGAAATCCCCCGCCGCACCGTGCTCAAAGCCACTGCCATCACCGCCGGCATCGGCCTGCTCGGCCGCTTCGCCAGCGTCCAGGCCGGCGATCTGTCCGCCAGCGACTACCAATCCCTCGATGCCTGGGCCATGGCCGAGGCCGTGCGCAAGGGCGAGCTTTCGCCGGAAACCCTGCTCAACGCGGCCCTGGCCCGCCACGCGCTGGTCAACCCCAAGGTCCAGGCGGTGAACATGCTGCACGAGGACTACGCCCGCAACCTGCTGGCCCAGCGCCGCGCCGCCGGCCATCAGGCCCAGGGCGCGCTGGCCGGCGTGCCGGTGCTGCTCAAGGACCTCAACACCTACCTGCAAGGCACCACCACCAGCAACGGCAGCCGCCTGTTCAAGGACGCGCCGCCCGCGCCGTTCACCAGCACCCTGATCGCCCGTTACGAGCGTGCCGGCGCGGTGCCGTTCGGCAAGACCACCTGCCCGGAATTCGGCCTGACCACCACCACCGAATCCCTGGCCTGGGGTCTGACCCGCAACCCGTGGAACCTCGGCCACAGCGCCGGCGGCTCATCCGGTGGCGCCGCCTCGGCGGTAGCGGCGGGCATTGTGCCGGTGGCCCACGCCACCGACGGCGGCGGCTCGATCCGTATCCCGGCGTCTTATTGCGGCCTGGTCGGGCTGAAGCCCGGCCGCTACCGCACCCCCAGCGGCCCGGCGCATTTCGAGGGCTGGTTCGGCGCCAGTGTCGGCAATGTGGTGTCGCGCAGCGTGCGTGACACAGCGCTGTTCCTCGATGCCGGCCACGGCCACGAACCCGGCAGCGCCTATTGGGCCGCGCCGGTGGAACGCGCCTACATCGAAGAACTGCGCCGTGATCCGGGCAAACTGCGCATCGCCGTGGTCCGCCAGTCACTGACCGGCGCGCCGCTGGACGCCGCGATCGCCGCGACCCTGGAACAGACCATCAAGCAGTTGCTCGGCCTCGGTCATGAAGTGGAGGAACTGACCCTCGGCATCGACCCACGGCAACTGTTCGGCGCCCACGGCGCGGTGATCGGCACCGCCTTGCTGAGCCTGGTGCATGACCGCGAGCAAACGCTGGGCCGCGCCGCCACCGCCCAGGACCTGGAACAGATCACCCAGGTCGTACTGGAGCGGGCCAAAGGCACCAACGGCGAGGCGCTGTACCGCGCGCGACAATCGTTCGAAGACATCGGCGCGGCGATGGAAAAGCACTTCGAACGCTTTGACCTGATCCTCTCGCCGGTCACCGCCAACCTGACCCCTGAAATGGGCCTGCTGACCCTCGACCAGGGCTGGGACAGCTACGCCCACCGGGCCATGGGCAGCGCCGGCTTCACCGTGCTGGCCAACGTCAGCGGCCAGCCGGCGATTTCCTTGCCGCTGGGCATGAGCGACAGCGGCTTGCCGGTGGGCATGATGTTTACCGCGCGGCTGGGCGGGGAAGACGGGTTGCTGCGGATTGCCAGCCAGTTGGAGCAGGACCGGCCTTGGGTGGGGCGGCGGGCGGTGATGTAGATCTGAGTGGGCCATCGCGAGCAAGCTCGCGCCTACAGGTATTGCGCTGAACCTGTAGGAGCGAGCTTGCTCGCGATAAGGCCCGCCTAGTCCGCTTTGACGATGATCCCCACCCCGCCACCCGCTGAAGATGGAATCCGCCGCCGGCCGCACACGCCGCCGGCCTTTCCTGACCTCAGCTAATGGCATAACAACAATGACGGCTCAAGTTCAGTCTCAATCCGCCTACGACGTGATCGTCGTCGGCTCGGGCGCGGGTGCGATGACTTCGGCGGTGTTTCTCGCCGATCACGGCCTGCGTGTCCTGATCGTGGAAAAAAGCGACAAGTACGGCGGCACTTCGGCGATCTCCGGCGGCGGCATCTGGATCCCCAACAATCACTATTTCGCTCGCCACGGCGGCAACGACAGCCGCGAGCTGGCACGCACCTACCTGCAAGCATCCGCCGGCGAGCACGTCGAACCGGCCCGCCTCGAAGCCTACCTCGACAACGCGCCGAAGATGATCGAGGCGCTGACCCGCAACAGCCGTGTGCGCTACGCGGTGGCGGCGAAATACCCGGATTACTACCCGCACCTGCCCGGCTCGCTGCCCGGCGGGCGGACCCTCGACCCGGAGTTGTTCGACACCAGCCTGCTCGAAGACGAACTGGACAACCTGCGCAAGCCATCGCCCTCGACCCTGCTGATGGGCCGCATCGCCTGGACCGCGCGCCATGCGCACAAGGCCATGGCCCGCAGCTTCGGCTGGCGGTTGCTGGTGCTCGGCCTGATGCTGCGCTACAAGCTCGATTTCAAATGGCGCAAGAAAAGCAAATACGACCGCCGCGCCGCCCTCGGCAGTTCGCTGGTGGCGTCGTTGCGCCGCTCGCTGATGGACCGCCAGGTGCCGCTGTGGCTCAACACCGATTTCCGCGAGCTGCTGATGGAAGACGGCAAGGTCGCCGGTATCGTGGTCAATCGCGACGGCCAGGAAATTCGCATCGCCGCTCGCCACGGGGTGATCTTCGGCTCCGGTGGTTTCGAGCAGAACCAGGCCCTGCGTGAACAGTACCTGCCCAAACCGACCCAGATGACCTGGAGCGCCACGCCGCCCGGCAACAACACCGGCGCCGCGTTGCTGGCCGGGATGAAGGAGGGCGCCGCCACCGCACTGATGGACTGGGCCTGGTGGGCGCCGACCATCGCCGTGCCGGGCGAAGACAAACCCCGCGGCATCTTCGCCGAGCGCGCGTTCCCCGGCGCCATCGTGGTCAACGGCCAGGGCCGGCGTTTCGTCAACGAGGCCGCGCCGTACCTGGAATTCGTCGACGCCATGCACCGCGACAACCAGCAGAGCGGCGGGCGCAGCGTGCCGGCCTGGGTGATCTTCGACGCGCATTTCCGCTTCCACTACGCCATGGGCCCGCTGATGCCGGCCCAGGTCATGCCCGACAGCCGCCTGCGCAAGGAATGGCTGAACGCCCTGTACTGGAAGGCCGACACCCTGGCCGATCTCGCCCGGCAGATCGGTGTCGACGCGGCCGGTCTGGAGGCCACCGCGAGCAAGGTCAACGAGTACGCCCGCACCGGGGTCGATGTCGATTTCGACCGGGGCGGCAACGTCTTCGACCGCTATTACGGCGACTGCAATATCAAGCCCAACCCGTGCCTGGCGCCGCTGCGCAAGGGGCCGTTCTACGCCATGCGCCTGGACGCCGGGGACATTGGCACCAAGGGCGGCCTGTTGACCAACGAACATGCCCAGGTGGTGCGCGACGACGGCACGCCGATTGCTGGCCTGTATGCCATCGGCAACTGCTCGGCGTCGGTGATGGGCACCAGCTATCCGGGCGCCGGCGGCACCCTCGGCCCAGCCATGACCTTCGGTTATGTCGCCGCCAACCACCTGGCGAGGGCGGCCTCATGAGCACCGAAAAGGGATGCGTGACACCGATCCTGCCACCGTTGCAGGTGGACGACCGTTCGGCACTGAAGTGGGACGCACAATGCGAAGTGCTGGTGCTCGGCTGGGGCGCGGCCGGTGCCTGCGCCGCCTTGCAGGCGCGGGCCGAAGGCGCCGATGTGCTGGTGGCCGATCGTTTCTGCGGTGGTGGTGCCAGCGCCAAGAGCGGCGGCGTGGTGTATGCCGGCGGCGGCACTCGCCAGCAGCGCGCCGCCGGCTACAACGACAGCCCGCAAGCCATGTTCGATTACCTCAAGCATGAAACCCAGGGCGTGATCAGCGATGACACCCTGCGGCGTTTCTGCGATGACAGCGTGACCAACCTCGAATGGCTGGAAAGCCATGGCGCGCCGTACTCCCACGAAGTCCCGCCAGGCGGCAAGACCTCCTACCCGCAGGACGGTTATTACCTGTACTACTCCGGCAACGAGCTGGTGCCGCTCTACGGCGGCGCCAATCCGCCGGCCCCGCGCGGTCATCGCACCGCCGGCAAGGGCCAATGCGGCGCGGTGCTTTATGCCCACCTGAAAAGCGCTTGCCTCAAGGCCGGGGTGCGCACGCTGCTGCAGGCGGCGGCCAAACGCCTGGTGCTCGACGGCAGCGGCCGGGTGATCGGCGCCGAATTCTGGCGCCTGCCGCCGGGCAGCGAGCAGGCCATGCTGCATGCGAAATGGATCGAACGCGCCGAGCGCTTGCAGAATTTCGCGCCTGGCTACTGCGACAAACTGCGCCAGCGCGCCAGCAAGCTGGAGCGCGATTTCGCCCGGCCGGTGCTGGTGCATGCGAGCAAAGCGGTGATCCTCAGCACCGGCGGTTTCATCTTCAACCGCGAGCTGATCGCCCAGCACGCGCCGAAATTCCGCCGCAACTTCAAGGTCGGCGCCACCGGCTGCGACGGCAGCGGCCTGCGCCTGGGGCTCAGTGTCGGCGCCGCCAGTGACCGTCTGGAACGGGTCTCGGCCTGGCGCTTCATCAACCCGCCGTACAGTTGGCACAAGGGCATCGTGGTCAACACCGAGGGCCGGCGTTTCTGCAACGAAGAAGTCTACGGCGCCACCCTCGGCCAGCCGTTGATGGAAGAGCAGGGCGGGCGCGCCTGGCTGGTACTGGATGCGCCGCTGCGCTGGAAGGCCATCCGCGAAGCGCTGTTCGGCGGCTACTGGTGGTTCCAGAGCGTGCCGGCCCTGGCGCTGATGCTGCTCAAGGTGCGCAAGGGCAGGAGCCTTGATGAACTGGCCAAGGTCACCGGGATGAATGCGGCGGTCTTGCGCGAGTCGGTCCAGGCCAACAATGCCGCGGCCCGTGGCGAGATCGGCGATCCCTTCGGCAAGTCCCGTGGCGGGCGCCGGGTGCTGGAAAAAGGCCCGTTCCAGGCTTGCGACATTTCCGTGGGCAACCCGATCTTCCCGCTGGGCGCGCTGACCCTCGGCGGCCTGAGGGTCGATGAACAGAGTGGCGCGGTGCTGGACGTCGCCGCGCAACCGATTCCCGGTTTGTACGCCGCCGGCCGTGCCGCGGTGGGGATTCCTTCGCACTTGTATATCAGCGGCCTGTCGCTGGCCGATTGCGTGTTTTCCGGCCGTCGCGCCGGACAGGCCGCGGCCCGCGAAACCCTGAGCCAACCACAACTTGCCGACGAGGCCAGCGCATGACTGAGCTACGACAGAAAATACCCGGTCGGGTCCACGACAAGATCGCCCTGGTCACTGGCGGCGCCAAGGGCATTGGCCGCGCCAGCGTGCGCCTGCTGGCCCGGGAAGGTGCCCGCGTGGTGATCGCCGATATCGACGTGGCCGCGGGTCAAGCCCTGGCCGCCGAAATCGGCGACGCCGCGCTGTTCCTTCGCCATGACGCCGGCAGCGAAGCGGGCTGGCAGCAACTGATGACAGAGGTTCGCGAGCGCTTCGGGCGGCTGGATATCCTGGTCAACAATGCCGGCATCCTGATCGCCGGCACGATCGAGGAAACCACCCTGGAGGACTGGCACCGGCTGATGCGGGTCAACGCCGACAGCGTGTTCCTCGGTTGTCGCGAGGCTATCGGGCTGATGAAGGCTGGCGGTGGCTCGATCATCAACCTGTCGTCCATCGCCGCCCTGGCCGGGCGCGACGATTACCTGGCCTACAGCGCCTCGAAAGGCGCGGTGGCGGCGTTGACCCGTTCGGTGGCGGCGTTCTGTCGGCGTCGCAAGTACCGGATTCGCTGCAACAGCCTGCACCCGGACGGCGTGTTGACCGACATGACCAGCGGCGGCTTCCCGGCCGGCCTGGACCCGGAGCGCCTGACCATCGACAGCGACCCGATGAACCGCATGTGTCGGCCGGAAGACGTGGCGGCCAGCGTGTTGTTCCTCGCCAGCGACGAGGCACGGGCGGTGAACGGCGTGGAGTTGCGGGTGGACAGCGGGCAGATGGTGATGAGTATCTGAGGCCACCTGAATCAAGTTCGCCAAGAACCCTCGATGCGTCACAGCGTCGAGGTGCCGCTATCACATCGCTCCCGCTCTTTTTGGCGTCACCGCGGTTCTTCTCATGAACGCCTCTTCAGTCGCAGTAATATGCGTTATGAACGCAGGCAGTATGGGGCCTTTGACTTGAACTTCTTTAGTTGCGTTATAGTTCTGTGCGTAGTCTTCAAGGGTCGCGCGGTACGCCTCGATATTGTATTGATACAGTGCTTCGCTGATTGCTTTTATCTCAGCCACAACACCCGTCTTGTTGGTAGCCTCGAAAGCAGTTTCAACGAAGCCTTTTTCGCTCACAGCGCGACTCAGCACATAATGAGGGTGTTCTGCCGGGAGCGAGATTTTATATAAATGAAGCGGCTTCTGAACCTCCCTGGCATACCCGCCAATCATCTTCATTTCGAAATAGTATTTTCTGGCATCGCCAAACAGGTTTTTACCGGATATCTCGGCTCTGAAAGCATCGATGCCCTCAAGGTCCTGAGCCACGAATATCGTGTCATCACCAAAAGCCTTGAGCACCCGCTCGGTATCATTGCCTCGAAACCCCCGAGCCAGAACCTCACTGGGCGGGGCCAGATCGACTCGAAAAAAATCGACAGCTCTGCTTTCACTCGACCCACCAGGGGCTGCCGCTTCCGTGGCAGGTCGCGTTACTGACGGGAAAAGGATAACGGTACTTGAGCCTGACTGGGTATTTACATCGGGCTGGTTTTCCTTTTTTGTCGTCGGCTGGTTTACCGATCGAAGCATTCGTCCATCCGTATCGGTGTAACTGATCGGGTTGTTCAGGACCATGCAAAACAGATTGAGCCCATCAATAACGCCCGCCGGGTCTGGATTTATCCAGCGACTTAACCACGGCGCGTAATACCTGAAGCCGTAGTAATACAGCCCGCTCGCGTCACGTTCTTTACCTGAATACCGTACTGTTTTGTATTTTGCTTCGATGGCAGTTTTCGCGGCCCACCAAGCGGTGCCGCCGTAAGGGTAATAACTTTCCTGGCTGATAAGTTCGCCGGTTTGGCCCAATTCCAACGTCGCACTGCCCAGGTGGTCACTCAGGCTGTAGCGCCATTGATCGTTATCAACCTTCTTGGGCCGCCCGCCTTCCCAGTGCAGCAAGCGCACGTCGTTACGACCGGCCTCGGCAATCACCATATGCAACTGTTCGCCTGCCGTGTGCGTCTGAATCTCCAGCCCCGGCAGATAACGCACTTCACTCACCTGCTCGCCGCTGCGGGTTTTGGAACGGCGCACCTTGCGCACGCGACGGCCGCTGCTGTCATAGACATAGGTTTCGACATCGTCATCCTGACCACCTGGCTCATCGCGCTGCACCTGAGTGACCTGGCGCAATTGGTTGCGGCTATCCCAGTGCATGACCTGCCCCGGCGCCAAAGCCTGTTGATTGCCATTGGCATCAAATGCCTTGGCAAAATCCATGGGTGCCCCCTCCTTGAACACGGCGCGGTTGCTGCGCTCGTCGACCACCATGTCGCGGACATAGGCGTTGCCTGCGCCGGCATCGTGCTTGAGCCGGATCAGGTTGCCAGCGCAGTCATAGGTGTAGGTTTGGCTGTAGTTGCGCCAACGACTGTCATCCACCGTGCCAAAGAGCTCCAGCTCCGGAAGACCCGGCCCCACGGTCTGGCTGGCACTTTCACGACCGGTAGCGCTGGTCAGTTGATAGAGCGTGTCATAGGTATAGAGACTCACTGCCTGAATACGCTGCCGGGCAAACCATTGCACCGGCTGGGCGAGATCTTCAATGCGCTGGATATTGCCTGCCGGGTCGAACTGGTAGTGCAAGTCCTGCAGCGTTTTGCCTCCCCCGCCTTGGGTCTTCAGGCTACACAGCAGGCCGTCCACCGGCGAATAACACGCGGTGGTGATCGCATCATTGCCTGCCTGCTCAATTTCTATTTGGCCAGAGGCGTTGTAAGTCGTGTGTTTGAGCACCGCTACAGCGTCCAGCCAGGATGCACAGGTTTGGCCCAGGACATTGACCTTGAAACGCCGCACATGCTCAAGGGCATCGGTTTGCTCGACGACAGCGCCCAGCGCATCGTGACGCCAGCGGGTGGTGTAGGGGGTATCTTCCAGATCCGCTTCCGACTCAGGCCAGCGCGGAAGCATCAGCGATTTGCAGAAGCGGCGTGTTTCGGTCAGTGGCTGTGCGGCTAACCCGAAACGTTCATGCCATAAGCTGCCGGCGGGATCATCGTGGCGAATCAGTTGGCCGCAACGGTTATCACGCGCGTCCTCCTCGCTGGCTCCAGCATAGGTGAAGCGTTCCACACAATGCTCGACGACATCCTGGGGGCATTGTTCGAACACCTTCAACGGGCGCATGAGCTCATCGTAGTCATGGCGTCGATGGGTTTCGCGGCCGTCCCAGCTCTCCCGCGGCAACCCGGCAGCGTCATTGCAGACCAGCCGCCAGCCGGCGTCGACACTCTCTGTCTGCAACACTTGCCCACTGAGGCTACAGAGCATGGCCTGGTTGGGTTGCACACCCGCCTGAACCTCACTCAGCGCAAGTAGCCGCGGATCCCATTGTTGGTGTAGATGACCATTGACGTTGAACACCTGGCGATGGACGCGCTTGGCGACGACGTCTTCAACAGTCTGTCGGTAGTAAGCAATGGTACGAACCGATAGCCCGCGTGGATCAACGACCGTGAGAGAAGGGGTGTGCTGATGAAGGGATCTGGTCATGAGCAAGTCTCAACGGATCAGGCGGCGATCGGGTGATTGAAACGGCTCGGATACAGCGCCACCCAAGCGGGACTTTTTACAAGTAAAGCCAACGCCGCAGGCGAGGGGCCTTTCGCCTTAGATCAAATCGAAATCTTGATGACACGCGTACGCTCGCTCCATCAGCAGAGCAGTCATTCGTACAGCGACCGAAACGCCTGCGCTTCCTCCACCAACCAGTCATGCACCGCCCGTGCACTCGGGTGGGCCAGGGTTCCGGCGCTGTACAGCAACACATAGCGCTTGTGATTGGACACCGGCGAGCCGAACGGCACGATCAGCGTGCCCCGTTCCAGCTCGTCGTTGAGCAGGGTGCGCCGGGCAATCGCTACGCCGATCCCGGCGATGGCCGCCTCGATGGTCAGGTGGTTACGGTTGAAGGTGTGCCCGCGCCGCACGTCCAGCCCCTCGGCGCCGATCGCCTCAAGGTAGAACTCCCATTCCGCGTACTCGGAACTGCCGCGCCAGGCGGTGATGTCGTGCAGCAGCGGGTAATGCACCAGGTCGCTCGGCCCGTGCAGCGGCGGCCGACCGCGGAGCAGGGCGGGGGAGCAGACCGGGAAGATTTCTTCGTCCAGCAGCGGCGTCGAGTGCATGCCGGGGTAGCTGCCGTCGTTGAGGTCGATGGCGAGGTCGAAATCGCCTTCGTGCAATGAGTGATTGCTGTCCTCGGCCACCAGACGCAACTGGATATCCGGAAAACGTTGTTGCAGGCGCGGCAAGCGCGGCGTCAGCCACTTGGCGAGGAACGACGGGATCGAGCGCAGGCGCAAGGTGCCGCGGATTTCCCCGGCATCCAGCCGGCGCAGCTCGGCATCGATGTTGCCGTAGGCTTCGTGCACGGTCAGCGCCAGGCGCTGGCCCTCGGCACTCAACTCCACGCCACGGGCCCGCCGCAGGAACAGGCGAAAGCCCAGGCGCTCTTCCAGTTGGCGAATCTGCTGGCTCACCGCGCCGGGGGTGATGTGCAGTTCTTCGGCGCAGCGGGTGAACGACAGGTGCCGCGCCGCACAGGAAAACACGTGCAACCAGACGTACATCTGGCCGTTCATTTGTCGCCTCATCGTTTAGTCCTGCTAAAGCCTTGCTTAGAAAGTTTCGTTGGTCATCGCCCGAGCGGCGCGGCAGTATCGCCCAACTTCGCGACACCTCTCAATTTTTTCACCGTGCACCGAAAGGGTCGTCGTCGTTCGGGCACGCAGGCATTAGCATGGCTATCAGTGTTTTCGATCTGTTCAAAATCGGCATCGGTCCGTCCAGCTCCCATACCGTCGGCCCGATGCGCGCCGCCGCGACCTTTGTCGAGGCGCTGCGCGGGCAGGGTGTGCTGGGCCAGGTCAGCCGGGTCGAGGTGCGCCTGTACGGTTCGCTGTCGGCCACCGGCGTTGGCCATGCCACCGATCGTGCCTGTCTGCTGGGGCTGATGGGCGAGTGGCCGGACCGCATCGATCCGCAGAGCATCGGCCCGCGCATCGAACAATTGCAGGCCACCAGCGTACTGATGCTTGGCGGTGACCAACCGATCACTTTCGATTGCCAGCGCGACCTGCTGCTGCTGAATGAAAGCCTGCCTTATCACCCCAACGCCATGACGCTTGAAGCCAGCGGCGACAACGGCTTGCTGCTGCAGCAAACCTACTACTCGGTGGGCGGCGGCTTCATCGTCGAGGCCGCGCAATTGACTGAAGCGGGCGGCGGCGCCGACACAGTGCAACTGCCCTATGAGTTCTCCAGCGCCGAAGAAATGCTCGCGCTGTGCAAGCGTCACGGGCTGCGGGTCAGCCAGTTGATGATGGCCAACGAACTGGCCTGGCGCGAAGAAGCCGAGGTGCGCAGCGGCCTGTTGCAATTGTGGGCGGCGATGCAGGAGTGCGTGGTCAACGGCCTGCGCAACGAAGGCATCCTGCCGGGCGGGCTGAACGTCAAGCGCCGCGCCGCCAAACTGCACCGCAGTCTGCAGGAGCTGGGCAAACCCAACGTGATCGGCTCGACCTTGAGCGCCATGGAGTGGGTCAACCTGTTCGCCCTGGCGGTCAACGAAGAAAACGCCGCCGGCGGGCGCATGGTCACCGCGCCGACCAATGGCGCGGCGGGGATCATCCCGGCGGTGCTGCATTACTACATGAAGTTCAACCCCGAAGCCTGCGACAACGATGTCGTCGACTTCCTCCTGGCCGCCGCCTCGGTGGGCATTCTGTGCAAGAAAAACGCGTCGATTTCCGGCGCCGAGGTCGGCTGCCAGGGCGAGGTCGGTTCGGCCTGCGCCATGGCCGCGGCGGGCCTGGCCGATGTGCTCGGGGCCACCCCGGCGCAACTGGAAAACGCGGCGGAAATTGCCCTGGAACACAACCTCGGGCTGACCTGCGACCCGGTCGGCGGCCTGGTCCAGGTGCCGTGCATCGAGCGCAACGCCATCGCTGCAGTGAAGGCGATCAATGCCGTGCAAATGGCCCTGCGCGGCGACGGCGAGCATTTCATTTCCCTGGACCGGGTGATCCGCACCATGCGCGACACCGGCGCCGACATGCACGAAAACTACAAGGAGACCTCCCGTGGCGGCCTGGCCGTCAGCTTTGTTGAATGCTGAACCCCTTGGCGCGGATCGCTAACGCGCCACCCTGGTTATTCATAGGCGACAAAAACAACTACAAGGCGTAATCAATGACTGATGTAAACACCACGAACCTCGGTGTCGCGGCGAGCGCTGCTGCGCGCGAAACGGGCTGGAGCCGTCACGACACCACCTGGACCCTCGGCCTGTACGGCACCGCCATCGGCGCCGGCACCCTGTTCCTGCCGATCAACGCCGGCGTCGGCGGCTTCTGGCCGCTGTTGGTGCTGGCATTGCTGGCGTTCCCGATGACCTTCTTTGCCCACCGTGGCCTGACCCGCTTCGTCCTGTCCGGGCGCAAGGGCGGCAACGAAGACATCACCGAAGTGGTGGAAGAACACTTCGGCGCCGGTGCCGGCGCGATGATCACCTTGCTGTATTTCCTGGCGATCTTCCCGATCCTGCTGGTGTACAGCGTTGCGCTGACCAACACCCTGGGCAACTTCCTCGAACACCAGTTGCACATCGCGCCGCCGCCGCGGGCGTTGCTGTCGCTGCTGTTGATCTGCGGCCTGATGATCGTGGTGCGTTGCGGCCAGGGCATCATCGTCAAGGTGATGAGCCTGCTGGTCTATCCGTTCGTGGCGGCGCTGCTGTTGCTGGCCCTGAGCCTGATCCCCAACTGGAACGGTGCGTTCTTCGCCCAGGCGGCCGAGGGTATGGCGCCGGGTCTGTTCTTCAAGACCTTGTGGCTGGCGATTCCGGTGATGGTGTTCTCGTTCAACCACTCGCCGATCATCTCGGCCTTCGCGGTCAGCCAGAAGCGCCGTTATGGCGAGCAGGCGGATGAGAAGAGCGGGCGCATCCTCGCGCTGTCGCACCTGATGATGGTGCTGACGGTGATGTTCTTCTGCTTCAGTTGCGTGCTGGCCCTGTCGCCGACCGACCTGGGCGCGGCGAAGACCCAGAACATCTCGATCCTGTCGTACCTGGCGAACCACTTCCAGACCCCGGTCATCGCCTTCGTCGCGCCGCTGATTGCGCTGGTGGCGATCACCAAATCCTTCCTCGGCCATTACATCGGTGCCAGCGAAGGTTTCCAGGGCCTGATCGTCAAAGGCCTGCGTGGTCGCGGCCGGAGCTTGTCGGCCAAGCGCCTGGAGCAACTGACGGCGCTGTTCATGGTGGTGACCTGCTGGATCGTCGCGACCCTCAACCCGAGCATCCTCGGCATGATCGAATCCATGGGCGGCCCGGTGATTGCCTGCCTGCTGTTCCTGATGCCGATGTACGCGATCAACAAAGTGCCGTCGCTGCGCAAGTACTCGGGCAAGGTGTCGAACGTGTTCGTGGTGCTGGTGGGGTTGGTGACCTTGTCGGCGATTGCGTGGTCGGTGGTGGCCTGACACCACGGCCGTGTAAACGACGCAAAACCTGTAGGAGCGGCCGTTAGCCGCGATGGGCCGCTCCTACAGGATCGCGAGTGACCGATGGTTTGCGATGGCCTGCAAGATGCTGGCCGACACTACCTCGCCAAATACGCCCACAACGCATCCGCCACACCCGACCCCGACTTGCCATCGCCAAACAACCGTTGCCCGGTCTGCAACCCCAACTGCCGGTAGCTCTCGAACTGGGCTTCATCGAAGAACTGGTTGGCCGTGCTTTCGTTGGGGAAGGTCGGGTGTTCGCTGGCGTAGTTGATCACGTCCACCGGCAACCCGGCGACGACATTGGGTTTGAGCAGAAGAATGCGTGCGGTGCGCTCGCCTTTCTGGTTGCTGACGTTGAACAGCATGGCGCAGCGCAGGCTGTCGCCTGGTCCCGGCGCGGCGAAGTTTTCCGGCAGGCCGAAGTAGGGGCCCAGCACCGGGTCGCCCAGCACGTCCATGTCCTGCCTGATCTCCAGCGCCTGGTCGATGCGCGCCAGGCGGATCAGGTTGGCCAGGTCGTCGAACTTGTAGGTTGGGTCGGCGCCGCAGTCGCACATCACGATCAGCTCGACATTGCGGCCTTCACGGATCAGTTCGTAAGTCGCGGTGTTCTCGAAATGACCACCGTCCGAGAGGTACTGGAAGTCGCGGCGCAGGCCGTGGAAGTGGGCGGTCAGTTCATAGAACAGGTAGGTCTGGGTCGGGAAGGTCGTGGCCCAGCCCTTGTCGCGCCAGACGCGTGTCCCACCGGTCTTTTCATCATCTTCGAGGAAGTTCGCCGGCCACCAGCTGCCCAGGCGCACGTTGGTCAGGCCGAAGGCCAGTGAGGTGCCCAGGCTGGTGGCACGCCCCAACCCCGTGGAAAACGCAGCGCCGGAAGTGGCGACCCAGTGCGCCAGACCCAGCGGCTGGTAAATTTCGCTGGCGATCCAGCGTTGCTGGGTACCACGTTGACGCGGGTCGCCATCGAGGATGTAGCTGACGCTGGCCAAACCCGGTTGACCACTGGGCGCCAGGCACAGCGGCTTGCCCTTGCGGTCGCGCTGCACCAGTTGCTCGGCCGGGTCGACCGTCAGGTTCATGGTGACGTTGATCAGGTGCACCGGCGCGCAGGTGGTGGTGCCGTAGTAGGTTTCGATCGCCACGTCATCGCCGGGCAGCGCTTCGGCGACGCTCATGCGCTGCTTGCGGATCTTGCGGGTCGCGCCGTCGAAACGCCGGCCATTGGAAGCGCCGAGGTAGGCCCGGGCCAACCGGCTGGAATAGAACGACTGCAACGAAGACTGGTTCAGGAAGCCGATAAAGCGGCCCGTGCCGAAGGCCAGGATCGCTGTCACCGGCACCAGCACCCAGAGGCGGGTGAGGGCGTCGTTTTCCAGCCCCTGGTAACGCACGAACTGCACCAGCAAGCCCCACAGCACCGCGACCAGCATGAAGATGGTGACCCCGGCTGCGCCGGCGATCACGCTCATCGGCAGACGGCTCAACCAGCTCGGCATGTCTTTGTCGTCACTGAACGCGGACAGGCCGCGAACAACGGCAATCAGCACCGGCAGCAGGGCGGTGGAGGAGATCAGCGGACCGCGCTGCTCGCTGTTGTAGATCCACTCGGTCAGCCAGGGCAACAGGGCGTAGAAGCTGGCAACCAGCACCGCAATCAGTGCCTGGCTCAGGTAGCGGGTAACCAGCACGCGGTAGGTGCGCACACAGTCGTTGCGGGCCATGGCTTCGTCGCGGTCGCGCTTGTGCTTCAGCGACAGGCCGATCCACACGGCATAGGCAATCCCCAGCCAACTGACAACGCCGAGCCCGACCAGAATGGCCCGCAAGTCACCGTCCATGCCCCAAGGGGCGAAGGCCAGGACGAAGAACATCAGCCCCGCCGCGAACGAGAGCACGGTGGACCAGTTGAACAGGTGCACCCGTTCGTCCTGGTTTTTCTGGAAATACACCATCCAGAACGCCGCCATCAGCGGGATCACCGCCACCACCGTCAGCAGTCCCGGCACCCACCACAGTGAGCCGCAGAGCAGTTGCACCACGCTCATTGGCAGCAAGGCGGCAACCGGCGAACAGATCACGCTGCTGGAGATATACGCCTGCAACAGCACGGCCGCTGCGAAGGTGAACAGCAGCGGCAGGCCAATGACCACATGCAGAGCCAGCAGGTTGCGCAGCGACAACGCCAGTACATAGAAGATATCGCCGGCGCCGCCGGGGGTGAGGTAACGGCCGTTTTCCCGCAGCCAGGCCAGCGGCGCTTCCCCTGGCGGCGAGGTGCGGTAATCGATGCTGGTATGGATGCGACCCGGCGGTTCGTAGTCGAGCACTTTGTAGGCGGTGTCGGCAGCCTGGACTTCCGGGGGGCTGGCGACTGGCGCCTCGTCGGTTTTGCGCAGGCGGTCCGGGAGGAACAGGCTGCCGAAGAACGAGCCGAGATAACCACCACCGCTGACGGTGGACAGGTAATCGAACTGGGCGATCAGGCGGTTGCGCGGCTTGCCCTTGTCGTCCGCACCCGGCGCTTTCGCCCGAGCCAGCGACTGCAGCACCCCCAGACAGAACGTCGCGCTGCGAATGCCGCCACCGGACAGCGCCACGGCCCAGTGCGCCTTTTTCTCGTTGGCGAGGCCAAGCAAGCTGCGGCGTGTGCCGATCCGCGCATGTTCGGCGCGGTATTGCGCGCGTTGCTCGGGTGAAACCTGTTCTTGTGACACGGGCTTTTCCTTGTCCATGTTCCGCCTGCCAGATAGGTGGATGAGCGTCCTGGCGAAGGAGTGTAGAGCAGCGAAATAGCCATTAGCCAGCAGTGTGATCGACTTCACAAAAACACTGTACGCAAACCTATAAAAAGCCGCGATAAGTGCCGGTTTTTCATAGCGAAATGAAATTAATGGAGTGGCTGGAAATAGCCTAGTCTGGGCGCTTGCAAGGAGTTGTAACGTAACTGGCGCGGCGGATTAACCGGTCTGTCGCGTGGCTGTCAGTTCAACCGGCCATCTGGACCGGCCGCAATAACGTGTCCCCAAGGACAGAGGGACCGGTCTGCACGTTTGCAAGGAGCAGCGCATGAAACCCGTGAAGCTGATGCTGAGCGTCTTCCTTCCTTTGGTGCTGTTACAGGGGTGTAACAGCGAAACGAAGAATCCCTGCGGGGACCAATCCGGCAAGATCCTCGATGAAGCCAAATGCGTCGGCCGCGAAGCCGACAGCCTGAAAGGCGCCGAAGAGGACTACTTCGCCGACATGGACTACGGGGTGTCGAAACAGCCCCATCTGCTGGTGGAGCGGCTGTCGCCGTTCATTCCCGGCATCACCGAGCAACAGGCGGTCGACGCCTTTGCCCGGGGGCGCAACAACTGGATCGTCTGGACCGCCGGCAACGACAAACTCTGGGACCAACTGTCCCGCGACAGCGTCGGCAACCTCGACTTCCTCAAGACCATCTCCAACTACCCAAGCCTGAAAGCCAACCGCGACAACCGCTGGCAGTACCTCGGCGTAGTCAACGAGCCGTGCTACACCAAGGCGCAAGGGCCGCGCGAGGACCGTCATGGCCTGTGGCTGGACAGCCGTGATCCGTCCTGCGGCGCGGACCCGTTCGAGAACGAAAGCAAATACCCCGGCGTGAAAATCGGCGCCCGCGGCAAGAACCTGCCCGTGGGCTCGTACTACGGCTACGGCACCGGCATCGTCGGCCTGCGGTTGTTCCCCAACCCGGACTTCGACGAGAAGGCGGAGAAACGCTGGGACGCCAAGCGCTACTACGAAGACCCCAGCTACTACAACGACAGCAAGCTGGTGAAACCGTATCGCGTGGGCATGTCCTGCGGCTTCTGCCACGTCGGGCCGAACCCGACCAATCCGCCGGCCGATCCCGAGCGTCCAGCCTGGGCCAACCTGAGTTCCAACCCAGGAGCGCAGTATTTCTGGGTTGACCGCATCTTCATGTGGGACCAGGACCCGACCAGCTTCCCCAATCAGTTGTTCCACACCGCACGGCCGGGCGCACTGGATACCTCGCTGGTGTCGAGTGACTACATCAACAACCCGCGCACCATGAACGCGGTCTACAACCTCAAGGCGCGGATCGAGTTGGCCGCGCACCTGGGCAAGGAGAAACTTGCCGGCGGCGACCTGAACAACCGCCAGTTCAACGATGTGCCGGGGATTCCGGCCGATAGTCCACTGACCCAGTTCTACAAGAAGCCGGACACGGTGTTCACCCCACGCGTGCTCAAGGACGGTTCCGACTCGGTCGGCGCCCTCGGTGCGCTGAACCGGGTGTTCGTCAATATCGGGCTGTTCAGCGAGGAGTGGACCACCCACTTCCGGCCACTGATCGGCGGCAAACCGATCACTCCGTTCCGCATCGATGTGGCGCGCAAGAACTCCTCGTACTGGAACGCCAACGAGCTGCAAACGCCCGACCTGGCGTTGTTCTTCCTCGCCTCGGCAACCCCGGACTACCTGAAGAACGCCCCCGGTGGCGCGGCGCACCTGAACGCTTCGCCGACCGAGCTGGATCGCGGCAAGGAAGTCTTCGCCGACACCTGTGCGCGCTGCCACTCCAGCAAGCTGCCGGACAAGGCCTGGGCCAAGTTCCCGGACAACGGCTGCGTCAACAGTAACTACCTGCAGTGCTGGAACGACTACTGGAGCTACAGCAAGACGCCGGAGTTCAAGAACGCGATGCGGGACATCGTCAAGCAAGACGACTTCCTCACCGACAACTTCCTCTCCACCGAACTGCGGGTGCCGGTCACGTTGCTGGAAACCAACGCCTGCAGCCCGCTGGCGACCAACGCCCTGGCGGACAACATCTGGGACAACTTCTCCTCGGAGTCGTACAAGAAGCTGCCGGGCGTCGGTTCGGTGCTGGTGCAGAACCCGTTCACCGGCGATGCGAGCGAGTACACCATGCCAGCAGGCGGGCGCGGTTATACCCGGCCGGCGTCGCTGATCAGCGTCTGGTCCACTGCACCGCTGTTCCTCAACAACACCCTCGGTACGTTCAAGTGGTCGGGCAGCGTGAATGACCGCATGGCGTCCTTCGACAACTCCATCGAGATGCTGCTGTGGCCGGAAAAACGCCAGGGCAACTTCCAGGTGGTGACCCGTTCCGGCAAGACCCACCCCGGTACCGTCGATGTGACCACCGAAACCAGCTACCTGCGGGTCAACAGCGGTTACCTGCCGGGCTTCCTGCAAAAACTCGAAGGCCTGCTCAGTCGCTGGTTCCCGTGGGCGTTCGGCGATGACGGCATCCAGCTCGGGCCGATCCCGCAGGGTACGCCGGTCAACCTGCTGTCCAACATCGACCTGGACAAAGGCGACCAGGTGCTCGACCTGCTGCTGAAGATCAAGCACGACCTCAAGCAACTGCCGCCCGGCGCCAGCGACGATGAAGCGCGCAAGGTGTTCAAGCGTCTGGTCAAGCCGTTGCTGGAAGTCAGCAAGTGCCCGGACTTCGTGGTGGACAAGGGGCATTACTTCGGCACCGGCTACCTCAAGGATGAGCCCGGGCTGAGCGATGAAGACAAACGGGCACTGATCGCCCTCCTGAAAACCTTCTGAGGTTGGCTGCGATGACTGACGAAATGGATTACGAATACATCGTGGTGGGATCCGGGGCAGGGGGCGGCACGGTCGCCGCCCGCCTGGCCGAACAAGGGCGCCGGGTGCTGGTGCTGGAATCGGGCAGCGATCCGGTGGCCAATGGCGGCGCGGAAGGTTTGCCGGAGCAGTACCAGGTGCCGGCGTTCCACCCGCGCTCCACCGAGAACAACGCGATGCGCTGGGACTTCTTCGTGCGTCACTACAGCAGTGACGCGCGGCAGTCCCAGGACCCCAAGTTCATCCGCGACTACGAGGGCGAGACCGTCAACGGCGTGCTCTATCCACGGGCCAGTTGCCTGGGCGGCTGCACCGCGCACAACGCGATGATCACGGTCTACCCGCACAACCAGGACTGGGACCATATCGCCCAGATCACCGGCGACCCGTCGTGGCAGGCCAGCGCCATGCGCGAGCATTTCGAGCGCCTGGAGAACTGCCATCACCGGCCGTTCCAGCGCTTTCTCTCGTGGTTCGGCATCAACCCGTCGCGGCACGGCTACAAGGGTTGGCTGCACACCGAGAAGGCGGTGCCGGAAGCGGTGATCGACGACCTGTCGCTGGTGCGCTCCATCGTCAAGTCCGCCGAACAGGCGTTCAAGGCCCTGGGCGAGAAGCTCAAGCGCATCGGCTGGCAATTGCAGGGCGTCGGCGATCCGAATGACTGGCGGCTGGTGCGCGACGAGGCCTTCGGCCTGCGCTATCCGCCGCTGGCGACCCACAAACACCACCGCATGGGCACCCGCGAGCGGTTGCTGGATGTGCAGCAACGTTTCCCGGACAACCTGCATATCGAGCTGGATGCGCTGGTGACCCGGGTGCTGCTGGATGATCAGCAGCGCGCTTATGGCGTGGAGTACATCAAGGGCGCGCGGTTATATCGGGCCTGCACCTTGCCGCGCAACCCGGCGTCCGCCGGCGAACTGCGCCAGGTGCGCGCCAGTCGCGAGGTGATCCTCGCCGGTGGTGCGTTCAACACCCCGCAGATGCTGATGCTTTCGGGCATTGGCCCACGCGAGGTACTGGAGTCGGTCGGGGTGCCGGTGCAGGTGGAGTTGCCCGGTGTCGGGCGCAACCTGCAGGACCGCTACGAGGTCGGGGTGGTCAACCGGATGAATTTCGAGGAGTGGGAAGTTCTCAAGGGCGCGCGCTACGCCAAGGGCGACCCGCAGTACGAGGAATGGGCCAAAGGCAAGCTCGGCGTGTATTCCACCAACGGTGCGGTGCTGGCGGTGATCAAGAAGTCGTTCAAGCAACGGCCGTTGCCGGATCTGTTCTGCTTCTCCCTGCTGGCGCTGTTTCGCGGTTACTTCCCCGGCTACTCGAACCTGATCGTCGACAAGCTCAACTACCTGACCTGGGCGGTGCTCAAGGCGCACACCAACAACACCGCCGGCTACGTCACCCTGCGCTCGAAGGACCCGGCGGATACCCCGCTGATCAACTTCCGTTACTTCGAGGAAGGTAACGACACCAAGGGCGAAGACCTGCAATCGGTGGTGGAGGGCATCAAGTTCGTCCGTGGCCTGGCCAAGCCGCTCAAAGAGGCGAAACTGATCGCCGCCGAAGAACTGCCGGGCGACGCGGTGCAGACCGACGAGCAGCTCAAGGAGTTCGTGCAGAACCAGGCCTGGGGTCACCACGCCTCCTGCACCTGCCCGATCGGTGCGGCCAACGACCCGATGGCGGTGCTCGACAGCGCTTTCCGGGTGCGCGGGGTGAGCAACCTGCGGGTGGTGGACGCGTCGATCTTTCCGAAGATCCCGGGGTTCTTCATCGTCACCTCGATCTACGTCGCCGCGGAAAAGGCTGCCCAGGTGATCCTTGCCGATGCGGCCCGCG
The DNA here is from genome assembly GCF_025466015.1 of Pseudomonas sp. 5P_5.1_Bac1. Classification (NCBI taxonomy): domain Bacteria; kingdom Pseudomonadati; phylum Pseudomonadota; class Gammaproteobacteria; order Pseudomonadales; family Pseudomonadaceae; genus Pseudomonas; species Pseudomonas sp. 5P_5.1_Bac1. The sequence goes on from NZ_JANLNX010000106.1 coordinate 98,020, forward strand.
GCCAGGCGCAGAACGCACGCAGCGGGGCTCGGGCAGCGGCTGCCAGCAGTAGCGCGGCGACCACGGTGGAGGCGATGGTCGGCCACAAAAACTGAACCGGTCGTGCTTTTCCGGCTTTGCTCCGGCACGCCGGAAAAGCTGGGCTATACCTAACCCTGCCTGACCAACCCGCCGGCCGTGCCCGGCGGGTCCCTTTCAAGACTGTCGCGGTGGCGCGGTCGAAGTACCGTGAGGCCACCCAGGAGCATGCAATGAAAGCCGCATCCATGATGGGTTCGCTTTGCCTGGCGTCGCTGCTACTGACTGGCTGCTCCAGCAGCCTGACCCAACCGACCGAGTATTCGGGCTTTCTCAAGGACTACAGCCGACTCAAAGAAGCCCGCTCGCCTTCCGGCGCGCCGGTGATGCGCTGGATCGACCCGCAACTGCAGGCCGGAACCTACCGCAGCGTGTACATCGAGCCCAGCCAGCTCTATCCCAAACCGCAGGCGACGGCGCAGATCCCGCAGAGCACCTTGACCGGCATCACCAACTACTACGACCAGGCGCTCAAGCGCGAACTGGGCAAATCCCTGCCGCTGGCCAGCGCGCCGGGGCCGGGTGTGATCGTGGTGCGTCCGGCGATTACCGCCGTCAGCAGCAAGACCGAAGGGCTCAAGCCCTATGAAGTGATTCCGATCGCCCTGGTCGCAGCGGCGGTGAGTACCGCCTCGGGGATTCGCGACCAGGAAACCGATATCGCCACCGAGGCCCAGTTCATCGATGGCGGCACCCAGAAAGTCGTGGCCCAGGTGGTGCGCAAAGGCACCGGCAAACCGCTGGAAAACACCAGCCAGGTACTCAAGCCGGACGATGTGAAGGCGGTGATCGATGGCTGGGCGGCGGATTTGCACCAGTCCTATCTAAACCTCAAAACCAAATAACCCACTTCCTGTAGGAGCGAGCTTGCTCGCGATCGCGACAAGCTCGCCCCGACAACAGGTGTTGTAGACTGCCTCGATTCCGCATTCCGAGGTCCTACCCCATGCCCGCGCACTTCCAGCCCGTCGACCTGAAAAAAGCCTACCGCCTGCTCAACCACGGTCCGACCGTGCTGGTATCGGCGTCCCACGACGGGGTCGATAACGTGATGGCGGCCGCCTGGGCCTGCGCCCTGGACTTCGACCCGCCCAAGGTCACCGTGGTCCTCGACAAGATCGCCAAGACCCGGCAACTGGTGGAAGGCAGCGGCTGGATGGTGCTGCATGTGCCCAATGCCGGCCAGTTGAAGCTGACTCACCAGGTCGGCACCCAAAGCCTCGCCGACACGCCGGACAAACTGATGCAGGCCGGCGTCGAGCTGTTTCGCGTCGAGGGTTACCCGGCGCCCTTGGTCGCCGGTTGTTCGGCCTGGCTGATGTGCCGGGTTATCAATGAGCCGCACAACCAGTCCACCTACGACCTGTTTATCGCCGAAGTCGTCGCCGCCTGGGCCGATGACCGCGTGTTCCAGGACGGTCACTGGACCTTCGAAACCGCCGATCCCGCGCTGCGCAGCCTGCACTACGTGGCTGGCGGGCATTTCTATGCGATCGGCGAGGCGCTGGACGTCGAGCAGCCCTGAGGGCGTGTTGCCCGCTGGCGAAACGTTCCGGCGGGCAACTTAAAAGCTTTGTTGAATTTTCAACGATCTGTTGATATTTTTCCTGTCCACTTTCCCTGGACAGTTCGCCGTGACCCACGCCACCCACGAAGAACGCCGCCTGGTGCTGGACGTGCTGCGGGCCACGATCCGCATGCTCGGCAGCGTGCTGGGCCGCAACACCGAAGTGCTGTTGCACGACCTCACGTGCCCGGAGCGATCGGTGCTCGCCATCGTCAACGGCCATATCAGCGGCCGTCAGGTCGGCAGCCCGATCCTCGCCGGCCCGCAGGATGACCGCGGTTTCGACGCGGTTTTGCAGGCCGGGCTGGAGAAGGGCAGCCAGGCCCCGGTGGTGGTGGAGAACTATCCCACCCGTGGCCGCGATGGCCGCACGTTGCGCAGCGCCACCGTGGTGTTTCGCGATGCCGCCGGCGAGCCCTACGCCAGCCTCTGCGTGAACACCGACCTCAGCGGCATCGCCGCCGCCCAGGCCTGCCTCGAACAACTGCTCGCCACCGCGGTGGAACCGGCGCCGCCAATTACCGACACGCCGGACCTCGAGCAACTGATGACCCAGATCATCGACGGCGCGCTGCAGGACGCCGGCCGCCAGGGCGTGCGCTTCGGCAAGGCGCAGAAGCTCGATGCGGTGCGGCAGATGCACGACGGCGGGCTGTTTATCGTCAAAGGCGCGGTGGAGAAGGCCGCCGCCGCGCTCGGCGTCAGTCGTTACACGATCTACAACTACCTCGAAGAAATCCGTAACGGTTAAGGAGTCTCCATGCAACTACCGCTCTATCAGGTCGATGCGTTCAGCGACCGCGCGTTCGGCGGCAACCCGGCGGCGGTCTGCCCGCTGCCGGCCTGGCTGGACGACGAGACGCTGCAGCGCATCGCCGCGGAGAACAACCTGTCCGAAACCGCCTACTTCGTCGCCGAAGGTGAAGGTTACCGTCTGCGCTGGTTCACTCCGGCCGTGGAAGTCGACCTGTGCGGCCACGCCACGCTGGCGGCGGCCTGGGTGTTGTTCAACGAACTGGGCGAACGCCGCGAGACCCTGCGTTTCTTCACCCGCAGCGGCGAACTGCGGGTCAGCCGCAACGGCGCGTTGCTGGCCATGGATTTCCCGCTCAAACAACCACAACAGCAGACCCCGCCCGCCGGACTGGCCGAAGCGCTGGGTTGCCGGATCGAGGCGCTGTATCGCTGCGACGACTACATCGTGGTGGTGGAGAGCCAAGCGGTGGTGGAAGGGTTGCAACCTGACTTCGCCGCCCTGGCGCGCTACGACGTGCGCGGCGTCGCCGTGACCGCGCCGGGCACCGACGTCGATTTCGTTTCGCGCTGGTTCGGCCCGCAGGTCGGCGTCAACGAAGACCCGGTGACCGGCTCGGCGCACACCGCGCTGGCGCCGTATTGGGCCGAACGCCTTGGCAAGCGCAGCCTGCGCGCCCGTCAGGGCGGCGCCCGACGTGGCGAATTGCAGTGCGACGTGCAAGACAACGGCCGGATCATCATCAGCGGCCAGGCCGCACTTTACCTGCGCGGCACCCTTTACCTGGAGAATCGGCCATGAGCCTGCACCTGAATACACCGCTGCTGGAATCCCGCCCGCTGAGCCTGGCCAGCGGCCATGAGGTCTGGCTCAAGCTCGATGCCCTGCAACCCGCCGGCTCGTTCAAACTGCGCGGCGTTGGCCAGGCCTGCGAGCACCATGCGAAGCAAGGCAAGCGCCGCTTCATTTCGTCTTCGGGCGGCAACGCCGGCATCGCCGTCGCTTACGCGGGCCGTTGCCTGGGCCTGCCGGTCACCGTGGTGGTGCCGGAAAGCACCACCGAGCGTGCCCGACAACTGATCCGCCAGGAAGAAGCCGAAGTGATCGTCCACGGCAAGGTCTGGCATGAGGCCAATGAACTGGCGCTGTCGCTGGTGGGCGAGGACGACGCGTTCATTCATCCGTTCGACGACCCGCTGCTCTGGTCAGGCCATGCGAGTCTGGTGGACGAAGTGGTCGCCAGCGGTTTCAAGCCGGATGCGGTGGTGTTGTCGGTGGGCGGCGGCGGACTGCTGTCCGGCGTCTGCGAGGGCCTGGAGCGCAATGGCTGGGAGGACGTGCCGGTGTTCGCCGTGGAGACTGCGGGCGCGGCGTCGCTGGCGGCGGCAATGACGCAAAAGACATGGGCGGCGCTGGACAGCATCGACAGCATCGCTACCACGCTGGGCGCGAAGCAGGTCTGTCGTCAGGCGTTTGAACTGAGTCAGCGGCGGCCGATCATCAGTCATGTCGTCAGCGACGGCGAAGCCCTGGACGCCTGCGAGCGTTTCCTGCTCGACCACCGCGTGCTGGTGGAACCGGCCTGCGGCGCCGCGCTGGCGCTGGCTTACGCACCGAGCGAAGCGCTGCGGACGTATCACCGGGTGCTGGTGGTGGTCTGCGGTGGTGTGACGGCGACCATTGACCAGATTCGCGAGTGGCGGGCCCAGGTCGACTGACCGCCGGTCGGTGACGTGGCCGGTCCGGGCAAACCTTCCCGGACCGCCCCGTCTCGAACCTCACAGTAGCGCGCTGTTGCGCACCATCCTGTGGAGGTCTCCGATGCCGACCAAGAAGCACGACCAGTTCAGCATGCAGAACCCGCTGACCCAATACCCGCAACCGCCATTTCCGGCTCAGGGCCAGGAAGCACCGGGCCTGGATTCACGCATGAAGCCTGAGCCCGATCACGGCGAAGACACCTACAAGGGCTTCGGCCGACTGGCCGGCCGCAAGGCGCTGATCACCGGCGCAGACTCCGGGATCGGCCGCGCGGTGGCGATTGCCTTTGCCCGCGAGGGCGCCGATATCGTCCTCAACTACCTTCCCATCGAACAGGCTGACGCCCGTGAAGTGATCAAACTGATCGAAGCCGAAGGCCGTCGGGCGATCGCGATGCCGGGAGACCTGAAGGACGAGCGCTTCTGCAAGGACCTGGTGGACAAGGCCCACGAACAACTGGGCGGCCTCGACATTCTGGTGAACGTCGCTGGCAAGCAGGTGGCGCGCAAAGAGGTGGCCCATCTCACCAGCGAACAGTTCGACGCGACAATGAAGACCAATGTTTATGCGCTGTTCTGGCTGTGTCAGGCGGCGGTGCCGCTGATGCCGGCCGGGGCGACCATCATCAATACCGCCTCGATCCAGTCGTATCAGCCCTCGGCGACCTTGCTCGACTACGCCACCACCAAAGCGGCGATCGTCGCCTTTACCAAGGCACTGGCCAAGCAGGTGATCGAGCGCGGAATCAGGGTCAATGCGGTGGCGCCGGGACCGATCTGGACTGTGTTGCAGCCCAGTGGCGGCCAGCCCGCCGAGAAAATCCCGAACTTTGGCGGGCAGACCCCGATGAAGCGCCCGGGGCAGCCGGCCGAGTGTGCGCCGTTGTATGTGTTGCTGGCGTCGCAGGAGTCCAGCTATATCACCGGTGAGGTGTTTGGAGTGACGGGGGGTAATCCGTTGCCTTGAAGGGCCTGATTACTCACCAACCGGTGGGAGTGGATTCACCGGACGCCGGCCCTTCGCGGATGAATCCGCTCCCACAGTATGGAGGCGATCTGAAGCCTGCGGCGCCCGGTCGGATCAGATCTCCCGCAGGAACGCCGACACCAACGCCAACCCTTCCTTCAGCACCTGCGCATTATTGGCATAGCCAATACGCACATAACCCTCGATATCCAGCGCGCTGCCCGGGGTGAACATCACGCCCTTGGCGTCCAGCAACCGCACGCAGAAATCCCGCGACGACAGGTCAGTGTCGATTTTCAGCAGCGCGGTAGTACCCGCTTTCGGCCGCACATAAGACACCCGCGGTTCATTCGCCACCCAAGCGTCAAGAATTTCCAGGTTGTCGCGGGTGATCGAACGGCTGCGGGCAAGGATGTGCTCACGGTTTTCCAGGGCGATGGCGGCGAAGTGGTCGTCCAGCATGCCGACGCTGATGGTGTTGTAGTCGCGGTGGATCGACACGGCGTGGATCAGCGCTTGCGGGGCGACGATCCAGCCCAGGCGCAGGCCGGCCAGAGAGTAGGTCTTGGACATGCTGGCGGTGCTGATGCCTTTCTCGTAGAGGTCGGCCACCGAGGCGGTAAAGCCGTCGCCATGCTGGTCGGTGCCGCGATAGACCTCGTCGCAGAGCAGCCAGGCGTCCACCGAACGGGCGATTTCGACGATCTGCTCCAGCAGCGCGCGGTCCATCAGCGAGCCGGTGGGGTTGTTCGGGTTGTTCAGGGCGATGACGCGGGTCTTGGCGTTGACCATGCCGCGCAGTTCTTCGAGGTCCGGCAGGAAGGCGTTTTCTTCGCGCAGACGCAGGATCGAGACATCGGCGCCGTAGCTTTCCGGGATCGAGTAATGCTGCTGGTAAGTCGGCGCTACCGACACCACGTGGTCGCCGGGCTCTACCAGGGTCTCGTAGACCAGCGCGTTGGCGCCGATGGCGCCGTGGGTGACGATCACGTTTTCACGCTCCTGGCTGTCGTACAGCGAGGCGATCAGGTCACGCAGGCGGTCGGAGCCTTCGATGGCGCCATAGGTCATTTTCATCGGCAGCAGTTCATCGAGGATGCTGTCCTGCTTGCCCGCAAACGCCAGCAACTGGCCCAGGGTGATGGACTCCACGCAGGTTTCCGCGAGGTTGTAGCGGCACTTGTTCTCGTAGGCGTTCATCCAGATTTCGACGCCGAACTCTTTGATCTTCATGGTTGCTCTCTTGTGGTTGTTGCAGGTTGATAAAAGCAGGGTTCAGGCGCGCTCGCCCAGTTATGGGTGGTGTGCGGGCGGGAAATATGTATAGCCTAAATATCTACGGTAGACAATATATCTATGTGAAGAGATGATTCTTCCCGCCGGAAGCACGAGGGCACGAGCCAACGATCTGGAAGGGGACACGGCGAGCCAGACCCGCGAGACGTTGCGCAATATCGAGAGCCTGCTGGCACAGGCGGGCACGGACAAAGCCCGGATTCTCTCGGCGACGATTTATCTACGGGACATCGCCACGGATTTCGCCGCGATGAATGGCGTCTGCGATGAATGGCTGCCGCTGGGCAGCGCACCGGCACGGGCGACAGTACAGGCGACGCTGTGCGATCCGCGCATGCGGGTGGAAATCAGCGTGATTGCGGCGGCGAACGCCTGACCGGCGAGGAGGGCGGCGTGCTGTCCATCGGGCAGCACGCAAAAAGGCGATTCAGGCCTGCGGTTGCGCCAGGCCACGGCCGCCAACGGGAACATCGCGCAGCGCCTTGACCCACTTGTAGACCGTCGCCCGGCCCATGCTCAGCACGTTGGCCACATAGTCGGCGGCACTGCGTCCTTCGAACGCGCCTTCGGCGTACAGCGCCTCGATGAGGGCGCGTTTGTCTTTCATGCTCAAGGTATTCAGCGACAGTTGCCGCTCGGCCATCCACGCGTGCAGGAAGGTGTTGATGCGCTCCTGCCAGTCATCGCGGAACAGCGCTTCGGGCTGCGGGATCAGGCGGCTGACCTGGAAGAAGGCATTCAGCGCCTCGCGGGCCTGATCGAGCACCGAGAAATTGATGTTGATGCACAGCAGCGCCTCGGGCTGGTCCTGCTCATCGCGCAGCACGCTGGTGATGGAGCGGATCTTCTGGCCGTTCCAGTTGAGCTTTTCATAGGGACCGAGGCTGGAAACCTGGTCGAAGTCGCCGGGCAACTCGTCCAGCGCCGAGTCCTCACCCAAGGTGCGCTTGGAGAAGTTGTTGGCGATGTGCACCACGGTCTGGCTGTGCAGGTCGTGGACGATGACTTCGGCATGGGGGAAGAGCAGGGTGGCGATGCAGTCGGCGATGGTCTTGTAGTTGTCCAGTTTCTTCATGGTTGACGGCAGCGTCCTTGGGGTTGGATCGGGCAGTGGCGGGCATGATAGCAGTTGGTGTGCTGTCGGGCTCTGGGGGGGGGGCGGGGCTGTCCGTGCTCCGGGACGGGCAAAAAAAGATGAACCTCTGCAATCGCCGCTTGCTCAGATCAGTGAGTGATACGCAGATCTGGAACTGACAAGAGGATTCAATGATGAACACACTGTTGCGTAGTGCGGGTTTCGCTCTGGCATTCACCCTGGCCGGCGCCGTGCATGCGGCCCAGGACGCCGATGATTTCGTCGAGGACGCCTCGGCCAAGGGCATCGCGGAAGTCGAAGCGGCGAGGCTCGCGGAAGAGAAGGGCACGGCCAGCGACGTGAAGACGTTCGCGGCGATGATGGTCAAGGACCACACCCAGGCCAACGACAAACTCAAGGCACTGGCAGCGAGCAAGAAACTCGAAGTCTCCAGCGATGCCGACCTTATCGACAAGGCCAAGGCGATGATCCTGGAACTGCGCGGAGCCAAGTCGTTTGACCAGGCCTACGCCAACAACCAGGTCAACGCCCACGAAGCGGCGGTCAAACTGTTCACCAACTACGCCAAGGACGGCAAGGATGCGGAACTGCGCACCTATGCCGAGCAGACCTTGCCGACCCTGAAAACCCATCTGCAGAAAGCCCGGGAGCTGGCTGCGGCTCATGGCGGCAGTTCGGTCGATCCGCACGCCACCACCCGTGATGCCACCGACCCGGTGGTCCCCGGCCCCAACGGCGTTCCGGTGACCCCGAAAGATCACGCTGAAACCAAGCCCTGAGTAACGGCCGAGCGGGGCGCCATTGCGATGGCCCCCGCAGGTTCTACGGGGCGCTGCAGAAAGGATCGGCGGGTTGCGGCAGCCCATCCGCACTGATCGGGTACAGCACCCGCCAGCCATCAGGCCCGAACACCATCAGATAGCTCTGACAATTACCAAACGGCACCGCCACATCCTGCTGGCGAAACGCGCGCATCCGCGCCGGTGTTGCTGCCTCATCTGCGTAGAGAATCAGCCATGCCACGGCACGAATGAACTGACCGTGACTGACCACCAGAATGTCCTCGGCCTCATGCCGGGCCAGCCGATCCAGCAGGGTTTGGGCACGGTCCAGCAACTGGCGGAAAGACTCCGCATCCTCACCATCCCGAAACGCCGCATCGCCTTGTGCCCAGTAGCCATCGGCCTGAGGTTTGCGCTGCGCCTGAGTGCTGCCATTGAAGCGGCGCGGGCTGAGGTAAGTGAACTCCTCGACTGGCCAGGTTGCGGTTGGCACATCCGGGAATCGCTGGATGATGGGCTGGGCGGTCATGCGTGCGCGGTCGAAGGGCGAGTACACGATCAGTTGCGGCGCATGGTCGAGGGCAGCAGCGAGCGCGGTGGCCTGTTTGCGGCCGTTTTCGGTCAGCGGGATAGTGTCTGGATCCGTGGTGACGAGGCCGGCGTTGGCGGCGCTTTCGGCGTGGCGAATCAGACGGACGTGTTTGCGGTCAAGGGTGGCGCTCATGTTTGCGGGGCTCTGATTGTCTTCTGGGCCTGTGCTCGCGAAGCCCTGCCCAAGTTCATCGCAGGAGGGACTTCATAGTTCAAGTATCAGGTTTCCTTCCATTGTTCATGGTTCTCACCGGTAGCGGTGCCCGCCGGGCGCATGATTATATTTCCCCAGGCGCCAATAAACGCGAAACCAACAAAACCTCCAAGGCTGCCTCACTCTTTTCCCCTATTCCTTGAACGCTGCCCCAACCAATAAACGTTTGATAAAAAACAGGTGCTGCTATGAATGGCAAAGTTCTGCTGGCTCTCGTTTGCGGTGGATTCCTCTCGGGCAATGGATTTGCTGCGGATTCGGTAACCGTTATTTCCTACGGTGGGGCGAGCAAGGAGGCTCAGGTCGGGGCCTTTTACAAGCCCTTTGAGCGTCACTCCGGCAAGAAGGTGGTGGCCGGCGAATGGAACGGTGAAATGGCCAAGCTCAAAGCCATGGTCAGCACCAACAGTACGTCCTGGGATGTGCTGGATGTCGAGGACACGGACCTTGCCCGTGGTTGTGAGGAAGGCTTGTTCGAGAAGCTGGACCATGACCGCCTCGGCATCAAGGACCCGCTGGTCGAGGGCACTCGCAGCGAATGCGGGCTAGGGATCTTCGTCTGGTCGAACGTGCTGGCGTACAACGCCGACAAACTCAAGGAAGCGCCACAGGGCTGGAGCGATTTCTGGGACCTCAAAAAGTTTCCGGGCAAACGCAGCCTGCGCAAGTCGGCGCGGGGCTCGCTTGAGTTCGCGCTGATGGCCGACGGTGTTCCGCCCGCTGAGGTATACAAGCTGCTCGCAACGCCAGCGGGCGTCGACCGGGCCTTTGCCAAGCTGGACCAGATCAAGTCCAGCATCCAGTGGTGGGAAGCCGGCGCCCAGCCGCCGCAATACCTGATGGCCGGTGATGTGGTGATGAGTTCGGCGTACAACGGTCGCATTCACGCGGCCAAGACCAGCGGCGCGAATTTACAGGTGGTCTGGTCCGGCAATCTGTACCAGTTCGATGATTGGGCCATTCCCAAAGGCACGCCGAACCTGGATGCCGCCTACGACTTCATCGCCTTCTCCATGCGTCCCGAGCAGCAAAAGCTCTACACCGAGAAAATGGCCTACGGCCCGTCCAACACGGCGGCTGCGGCATTGCTCAGCAAGGACCTGGAGGCAGACCTGCCGACCAATCCGGCCAATATGAAGAACGCCCTGCAAATGGATGTGAATTTCTGGCTGGATCATGGCGAGGCACTGGAGGAGCGCTTCATTGCCTGGTCCAGTCGCTGAAACCGCGCACGTTTTCCCTTGGCCGAAAGGCCCGTCGATGGCGCCTTTCGGGGCGCCATCGGCGTTTTTGCCTAAACGTTCGATACCTTCTTGAAGTAGGTAGTTAGCAGGGGTTCTTCGTTGCTGACAGTCGTAGAGCGAAGCCGGGCTGGCGCCCTAAAGTACCGGCCTATCGACGCGACCGTGCTGATGACCGAGAAGGCTTCGCCCCATGACCAAGAACAACTCCATCCCCCTCGACCTCAATATCCTGCTCAACCTGCGCCAGAAGCTGGAGGCGGAAACGACGGCGGAAATCCGCTTCGATGCCGCGACACGCGCTGTCTACGCGTCGGAAGCGTCCAACTACCGGCAGTTGCCCATCGGCGTGGTGATCCCTCGGACCCTCGAGGACATCGTCACCACGGTCGCCCTGTGCAAGGACGCGGGTCTGCCGTTGCTGCCCCGTGGCGCGGGAACCTCCATGTGTGGTCAGTCGGTGAATGCGGCCGTTGTGATCGATGCCTCGAAATATTTGCACGGGATAGAGTTCATCGATGCCGAACGACGGCTTGCGCGCGTGCAGCCAGGCGTTATCTGCGACCAGCTCAAGGACGAGGCGGCGAAAGTCGGGCTGACCTTCGGCCCCGATCCCGCGACCCACAGCCGTTGCACGTTGGGCGGCATGATCGGCAACAACTCATGCGGTGCACACTCGGTGATGGCCGGCAAGACCGTTGAAAACATCGAGCGTCTGGAGGTCTTGACCTACGACGGCGAGCGCTTCTGGGTCGGCCCCACGGATGACCGCACGTTCCGCGAGCATCTCCAGGCAGGCGGCCAACGTGCGGCGATCGTCCAGGGGCTCAAGGACCTGGTGGATCACTACGAAGACGAGATTCGCCAAGGCTTCCCGAAACTCAAGCGCCGCGTCTCGGGCTACAACCTGGATCAGCTCCTGCCGGAAAACGGCTTCAATATCGCCCGGGCCCTGGTGGGCGTGGAGGGGACCTGTGTCACGGTCCTGCAGGCTGAAACCTTGCTGGTGAAGAACCCGACGCACCGTGTCCTGGTGGTACTCGGTTACGCGGAAATCTACGAAGCCGCCGATTCGGTCCCGCAATTGCTGCCACTGAGCCCAATCGCGATGGAAGGGCTGGATGACGGCATCATCGGCGGCCTGAAAGAACGCGGCATGAAGCTCGCCGATATCGCCGAGCTGCCCGCCGGCAACGCCTGGCTGATGATCGAGTTCGGCGCCTTGTCGAGTGAAGAGGCCACCGCGCTTGCCCGTCGGGCGGTGGACATCGCGCCGCTATTGCCCGGCCAGCCCAGTGCTCGCCTGGTGACGGACAAGGGGCTGATGAACCGGATCTGGACCATTCGCGAAACCGGAGCCTCCGCGACGTCCCTGGGGCTGGACCCAAACACGCCGGACCCGGTGGTCGGCTGGGAAGACGCGGCCGTCGAGCCGGAACATCTGGGCAAATACCTGCGGGAATTCAGGGCGCTGGTCGGGCGGTACGGTTACAAGACCAACCTGTACGGCCACTTCGGCGACGGCTGCATTCACTCGCGGATTACTTTCGATCTGAAATCCGACAGCGGGGTGCAGGACTGGCGTGCCTTCCTTGATGAAGCGGCACGACTGGTCGTGCGTTACGGCGGCTCGTTGTCCGGCGAACATGGTGATGGTCAGGCGAAGGGTGAGTACCTGCACATCATGTACCCGCCGGCGATCATGCAGGCCTTCGCTGAATTCAAGGCCCTGTGGGATCCGCTCAACCGGATGAACCCGGGCAAGCTCATTCATGCCATGCCGGTGGATGCCAACCTGCGCATGGGCCCTGACTACAGCCGCCGCGAGGTCGAAAGCCAGTTCACCTACGATGCGCGCCTGGGGAACAAGGGACTGGCCCGCGAGTCGGAGCGTTGCATTGGCATGGGCAAATGCCGCTCGCTGGACGGTGGCACCATGTGCCCGAGTTTCCGCGCGACCCGCGAAGAGAAGTACTCCACACGAGGCCGCGCCCGGTTGTTCTTCGAATTGCTCAAGGGCGAGGTGATCGAGGACGGCTGGCAGAGCGAGGAGGTGAAGGACTCCCTCGATCTGTGCCTGAGCTGCAAGGGCTGCAAGACGGATTGCCCGACCCATGTGAACATCGCCCGCTACAAGACCGAGTTCCTCAACCGTTACTACGCCGACAAACGCCGCCCGGTCATGGATGCCATGATCGGCCGTATCGGCGCGTGGCTGCCCCATGCCACCAAACTGTCCCCAGTGCTGAACTACGCCATGGGCAATCCGCTGGTGCGCACGGCGGGCGCCTGGTTCGGGCTTGCCAGGGACGCGAAATTCCCGAAGATCGCGCCGCAAAGCTTCCGCTCCGGCGCGACGGCACAGCGCATTCTGAAGAGCGACGGTAGTCGCCGTGGCACCGACGTACTGCTGTGGGTGGACAGCTTCAATAACGGTTTCACCCCCAGCGTGCTGGAAGCCGGCGTGCAGGTACTGGAGCGGCTTGGCTTCAGCGTGAAGCTGATGAAGCGCCACGTTTGCTGCGGCCGCCCTTATTACGACGTGGGCATGATCGATCAGGCCAAGGCCAATCTCGCGCAGATTCTCGACCAGTTGGAGCCGGTGCTAGAGGAAAACATGCCGGTGCTCGTGCTTGAACCGAGCTGCCTGTCGGTGTTCCGGGACGAAATGCCGGGGCTGTTCCCGGACGATGTGCGGGCGAAGAAGCTGGAAAAGTCGATCATGACCCTCAGCGAGTTCATCCGCAGTCGCGCCCTGGAGTTGCCGGCGATCGACGCGGACGTGCGGATCCACGGGCACTGCCATCAGAAATCCTGCGGCGGAATGGGTGCCGAACAAGGGGTGCTGGAGAAGCTCGGCGGCAAGGGGCAAGTGATTCAGGCGGGCTGCTGCGGTGTCGCGGGCGCCTACGCCTATCATTCCAAAACGTCCCCGATTGCCAAGGTGATTGGCGAACAGGAGTTCAAGCCGCATCTCGACTGCATCCCCGAGGAAACCCCGGTGGTCGCCGACGGATTCAGTTGCCGGGGACAGATTCGCAATGTCAGTGGCCGCGAAGCGATGCATTTGGCCGAATATCTGGCCAAGGTCCTCTCCTAGCGTTTCATGACAGGGCAGATGGCTGCTATGGTCGCTCCACGACAGGCCGCCTTCTGCTGCGCTTTCGATACACCTTCAGGAAAGCTGGACAATGAAGCTCGACGTCGCGATTGAACATACGGTGCTGCGCGAAGCCACGGTGGTTGCCGGGGCAGGGGCGATGGACCGGGAAATCACCTGGGTCCATATCGTCGACCACCCGGAAATCACCAACTGGCTCAAGCCCGGTGAGTTGCTGCTGACCACCGGTTACAACTGGCCAGAGGCGGATGAAGACTCCCGCGACATGGTGCGCCGCCTCAGCGAGATCGGCCTGGCCGGCGTGGTGCTGGCGGTTCCGCACTTTCGCGAGCACTTCACCCAGGCCGCCATCGACGAGGCCAACCGTTGCAACCTGCCGTTGCTGGAACTGCCCTGGGAGATCCAGTTCAGCGAGATCATGCACGACGTGCTGGCCCGCATCATCAATATCCAGGCGGAAACCATCCGCCGCTCGGACCTGATCCATCGCACGCTGACTGAAGCCGCGCTGGAGATGAACAACCTCGAAGGTCTCGCCAGGGCGCTGCACGCTGCCCTGGACAAGACGGCCACGGTGGTTTCCATCGATGGCACGCTGCTCGGCAGTTCAGACCCGCAGGCCCGTGAGGAATACGAGCGTGAAGTGATTCGCGACCTTACCGCGCACAACAGTCTTGCCGAGTTGTTCAAGGACAACGCCCCGGTGGTCTTGCCGGGCGGTTCACGGCTGGGTGCTTCACGACTGGGCGGCGCGATCAAGCTTCGCGGCGAGATTGCCGCCGTGGTGTGGCTGGAGGGTGAAACCGATCAATTCGGCGAACTCGACACCCGGGCCCTGGAGCATTCGGTGGTCATCGCCGCCTTGCACCTGGCTTACCAGCGGCAGTTGTCCGATCAGGAAACCCGCCTTGGCCATGCCTTTGTCGCCGGTCTGCTGGAAGGCAAGTTTTCCGCGACGCCCAGCGCCATCGAGCGCGCCCGGGCGTCCGGCTGGAGCGAGAGCCGCAGCTACCGGGTCTGTCTGGTGCTGGTCAACGAGCCCATTCCACTGTCCATCGAGGGTTTCAATCGCCGCGCGAAACTGGCTGACCGGATCGCCTCGGCGATGCAGACCTTCAGCGTCGCGCCGCTGATTTCGGTGTCCCTGAACCAGATCAGCTTTCTGCTGCCTGCCGAAGTAGCCCCCGAGTCGGTCTGGAAAACCATCCGCACCGAAGGCAGTGCGCTGGCGGTGAGTCGGGTTCATCGCGGCGTGGATGGAATGGCGCTGGGCTCCGAGGATGTTGCGGCGCTGCTTCCGTTGTTGCGGCCGGGGAAACTCCATGACTTCGATGAGGTGCTTTTCCCCCGGGCCCTGATGGGCGACGCCGATGCCCGGCGGTTGTTGCTGGAGCGGATGATTGTGCCGCTGGAACACCCCAAGCGTGGCAACTCGCTCACCGATACGGCGTTGTGTCTGGCGCGCGAGGGCTTTCAGCTACTCAATACCGCGAAGGCGCTGGATATTCATATCAGCACCTTGCGTTACCGGGTCGAGCGTATCGAAAGCCTTCTCGGGATTTCCCTGGATAACCCGGAAGATCGTTTCAAGCTGCAAGTCGCGGCACAGATGCACAGGTTGGTATCCGAGGAATTCTGAAGCGTTCCGCCCTTGAGAAACGTGGCACCCAGAAGGCCCGCCTGGTGATAACCGGCGGGCTTTTTCGCGTCTCCCGCCCGCGTTTGTCGTTCCTGTTTTGGGTGTGAATCACCCGGCTTATCCTCCTACGCCGAGTACGTATCTGCGTCGGGGAGCGGTGAATAGCATGTGCTCACTGACACACAAAGGTGAACACCATGTCCTCTCAACAAAAACCGCCAGTCTCCGCCCGTGCACAGCATGTCTCCAATGGCATTGCCGTTGCCCATCCGATCACCGTAAGCCGCGCCGCCGGCGCCTACCTCTGGGATGACCAGGGCAAGAAGTACCTGGACTTCGTCGGCGGCATCGGTGTGCTCAACGTCGGCCACAACCATCCGCGGGTTGTCGAAGCCGTGCGCAAGCAACTGGAGACGTTCTCCCATATCTGCTTCCAGGTGGCCGCCTATGACCAATACATCGAGTTGGCTGCCCAACTGAACAAGCTGGTGGGCGGCGAAGAACACTACAAGTCGGTGTTCCTGACCACGGGCGCCGAAGCGGTGGAAAACGCCATCAAGATCGCCCGGGCCCACACCAACCGTCCCGGCGTGATCGCCTTCCGCGGCGGCTTCCACGGCCGCACGCTGATGGGCATGACCCTCACGGGCATGAGCCAGCCATACCGGCAGAATTTCGGCCCGCTGGCGCCGGACATCTATCACACCCCGTACCCGAACGAGTACCGCGGCGTGACCACTGAAAAAGCCCTGGCGGCCTTGCAGGAAGTATTCGATACCCAGATTGCCGCTGACCGCGTCGCCGCGATCATCATCGAGCCGGTGCAGGGCGATGGCGGCTTCCTCGCCGCGCCTGTCGAGTTCATGCAAGCCCTGCGCAAGAAGACCGAGGAGCTGGGCATCGTGCTGATCTGCGATGAGATCCAGACTGGCTTCGGTCGCACCGGCAAGCTGTTCGGCTTCCAGCACTCGGGCATCCAGCCTGACCTGATCACCGTTGCCAAGAGCCTGGCGGGCGGGCTGCCGATCTCCGGCGTGGTCGGCCGCGCCGAAATCATGGACGCGCCGCTGCCTGGTGGTTTGGGCGGCACCTATGGCGGCAACCCGCTCGGCTGCGCGGCGGCACTGGAAGTCATCAGCATCTTCGAATCGGAAAGCCTGGTGGAACGCAGCCGCGTGATTGGCGAGCGGCTGATGACCGGCTTCAAGGCACTGGAAGGTCGCTTCAGCAGCATCGGCCATGTCCGCGCAATCGGCGCGATGGCGGCGGTCGAGTTCGTCACCGATCGCGACAGCAAAGAGCCGAATGCCGCGCTGGCGCAGCGGGTTATCGATGCGGCGCGGGAGGAGGGCTTGCTGGTGATCAAGTGCGGCGTGTACCGCAACGTCGTGCGCTTCCTCTGCCCGCTGGTGATCTCCGAGCAGGATGTCGCCGAAGCGCTGGTCATGTTCGAGCGGGCCCTGGTCGCTGTTAACGCCTGATCCCGCGCTCAATCTGTCCTTTTCAAGTGTTTTTGATGGAGTACCTTCAGTGACTACCACTGCAGATGATGTAAAGGCGTGGACGCTGGCTTCGCTCCCCGCCGGCAGCGCCGATAACCAGTCCTACCCGGTAATCAACCCGGCGACCCAACAGGCCTGCGCCAGCGTGCCGGATTGCAGCGCCGCCGATGCGAAAACACTGGCCGATGCCTCGGTCGCAGCGTTCGACACCTGGAAGCACACCAGCGCGTTCCACCGCAGTCAGTTGCTGCGCAAGTGGTTCGACCGGATCGTTTCGGGGGCCAATGAAATTGCCCAGGCGATTTCCAGCGAGATGGGCAAGCCCATCAAGGAAGCCGTGGGGGAGGTGATGTACGCCGCCGGCTTCGCCGAGTGGTATGCCGAGGAAGCCAAGCGGCTGTACGGCGAGACCTTCGCCAGCCAGCACGAGAACAAGCGCCTGTATGCGACCCGTCAGCCGGTCGGCCCGGTTTACGCGGTAACGCCGTGGAATTTCCCTGCAGCGATGATTACCCGCAAGGTCGCGCCGGCACTGGCCGCCGGTTGCACGGTGATCGTCAAGCCTGCGGAGCAATCGCCGCTCACCGCGCTGCTGCTGGAGCAGTACTGGCGCGAGGTTGGTGGTCCGGAAGGCACCTTCCAGGTCATCACCTCCAATAAGCCGGCCGAGATTTCCGGCGTGTTCTTCCAGGACCGGCGCATCCGCAAGCTGACCTTCACCGGCAGTACCGAGGTCGGCGTGCTGCTGTATCGCCAGTCGGCGGAAACCATGAAACGGGTATCGCTGGAACTGGGCGGGCATGCGCCCTTCATTGTGTTCGCCGACGCCGATATCGAGCGCGCCGCCGAAGAGATCATGGCCTGCAAGTTCCGCAACGCAGGGCAAACCTGCGTGTGCACCAACCGCATCTATGTGCACCGGTCGATCAGCGCCCGTTTGATCGATGCGCTGGCGACCCGGATCTCGGCACTGCGGGTCGGTGATCCCGCCGATGAGGGCACCCAGATCGGTCCGCTGGTCGATGAGCAGGGGCTGAACAAGGTCCGCGAGCATGTCGAGGATGCCGTGGGGCGTGGAGCCCGTGTGGTGGTCGGCGGCCAGGCGCTGGGCGGCCTGTATTTCCAGCCGACCTTGCTGTGCGACGTGGCGCCAGGCATGCGCATTCTTGAAGAAGAGACCTTCGGGCCAGTGGCTCCGATTCTCGAGTTCGACACCACCGATGAGGCGGTGGCCGCAGCGAACGATACGCCGTATGGCCTGGCGGCCTATCTGTGGACCCGCGACCTGGATACCGCCCACCGCGTTTCCGAACGCCTGGACTACGGCATCGTCGGCATCAACGACGGTGCACCTTCGACCGCGCAAGCGCCGTTTGGCGGCGTGAAGATGAGTGGGTTGGGGCGTGAAGGCGGGGTCTGGGGGATTCAGGAATACCTGGACACCAAGTTCGTCTCCGTGGCCCTGGCGCCTCGCTGAGCCGGTGATGCTCGTGCGGGGCTGGCGCTTGCAGATCTGCCGGCCTCGCATGCCCTTAACTACAAAAACAAAAAGGTAAACGTAGATGGACGCGAGTGTAGCTGTCGACAAGTCGCAGCATGAAAGCCATCTGAAGGCGGGACTGAAGTCCCGGCATCTGACCATGATGTCCATTGCCGGTGTGATCGGCGGCTCATTGTTCGTTGGCTCCGGGAGTGTGATTCACAGTGCAGGTCCGGCTGCCGTTCTGGCTTTCCTCACGGGTGGCATTCTCATGATGTTGATCATGCGGATGCTCGGCGAAATGGCCACGGCCTCGCCGGACACCGGTTCCTTTTCCACCTACGCCGATCGCGCGATTGGGCGCTGGGCGGGCTTCACCATCGGTTGGTTGTACTGGGGCTATTGGGTCGCGCTCATGGCCTGGGAAGCCTATGTCGCCGGCAAGATTCTCAACGGCTGGTTTCCGTCGGTCAGTGTCAACGTCTTCGTCCTGGCGACCACGTTGCTGCTGATCAGCATCAACTTCTTCAACGTGAAGAACTACGGTGAGTTCGAGTTCTGGTTCGCGCTGATCAAGGTGGTCGCCATCGTGTGCTTCCTGCTGGTGGGTTGCCTGGCCGTGCTGAACATCTGGACCATCGGCGAGGTCAGCGGCATCAGCAATCTCACCGCCCATGGTTTCGTCCCCAACGGCTTCGAGCCGGTCGTGGGCGCGATGCTCGGAGTGATGTTCGCCTTCCTCGGCGCGGAAATCGCCACCATCGCCGCGTCGGAATCGAAGAACCCTTCCCAGCAGATCATCAAGACCACCAAGTCGGTGGTGTGGCGTGTCGGGCTGTTCTATGTCGGTTCGATTTTCCTGATCGTCTGCCTGGTGCCGTGGAACGACCCGATGCTCGGTCAATCCGGCTACGGCTCCTACCGTCGCACCCTGGAACTGCTGGGCGTTCCGGGCGCCGAGTGGCTGATGAACTTCGTCGTGCTCACCTCGGTCAGCAGTTGCCTGATCTCGGCGCATTACACCGCTTCGCGGATGCTGTTCTCGCTGGCCAGCCGTGGCGATGCGCCGGCGTTCTTCAAGCTGACCAAAGCCGGCACCGGTGTGCCGATGTACGCGATCATCGGCTCCTGCCTGGTGGCGGTGGTGATGGCGCTGATCAACTTCAGTGACGAACTGCGCCCGCGGGATGTGTTGGATACGCTGATGAACATGACCGGCACCATCGCGCTGCTGGTTTACTTGGTCATCGCCTGTTCGCAACTGAAGATGCGCCGCAAGCTGGAAGCGAGCGGCAAGGACATTCCGCTGAAGATGTGGCTGTTCCCGTGGCTGACCTGGGCGGTGATCGTGTTTATCGTGACCTGCCTGAGTGCCATGTGCTTCATGCCTGACTACCAGGTGCTGGTGATTTCCACTGGCGGGGCGGGGCTGTGCCTGGCGCTGCTCGGGATGGTGCATCAGGCGCGCTGTTCCAAGCGCGCCCGTCACCGCTGATCAGACCGCGGCCGGCCCAGTGTGGGCCGGCCGCGGTGCATTGTGTTTATCCCAAAGTAGCGGTTCGCGGCTGAGGTTTGCGCCATTGGGAGAATGGGGGCAGGGCGCCGGGCCTGTAACACTGGCGCTGGCCAAACAGCCCAAAAGGAGCGAACGACCATGGCAACGAGTTCCCTGCACGCACAACGTCAGATCACCCTGAGTGCTACGCCGGATGAGGTCTGGCAGCGCATCGGCGACTTCAACGGCCTGCACCTCTGGCACCCGGCGGTCAGCGCCAGCCAGTTGCTCGCCGGCAGCAACAATCAGGCGGGCGCCGAACGGCTGCTGACCCTGGGCAACGGCGCGACCATTCACGAGCGGCTGCTGGAACACTCGGACAGCCAGCGGCTGTATCGCTACGGCATCATCGAATCACCGTTGCCAGCGCGGGATTACCAATCGCTGCTGCGCGTCGAGCCGGCAGCCGACGGCCAGGCGCTGGTGACCTGGCAGGCGGAGTTCGTGGCGGACGGCGCGTCTGATGAAGAGGCCTTGGCGGTTGTTGAAGGCATCTACGCTGACGGCCTCGATCAGTTGCGGCAGTTGTTTGCTTCCTGACTCAGCGTTGTTGTCGCGCTGATCAGGGGAGGGCAGGCAACCACCAGACGGTTGCGCCCACCTTCCTTGGCCGCATACAGCGCCCGGTCGGCGGCATCGATCAGGGCCTGCTGCGGTTCCAGGGCGGGCCCCGACGCGCAGGCCAGGCCGATGCTCACGGTAACGTGGCCGAAGGGGCTTTCTGCATGAAGGATATCCAGTCGGTTCAGCGCCTCCAGCACCAGCTTCGCGACCACTGTCGCGCCTTCGGCATCGGTGTTGGGCAAGATGATCGCCATTTCCTCGCCACCGTAGCGCGCCACCAGATCCGGCGGCCGGCGGATGCAACCGGCCAGGGCGCTGGCCACCTCGCGCAGGCAGGCATCGCCGGCCGGATGGCCGTAGCGGTCGTTGTAGCGCTTGAAGAAATCGATATCTAGCATGAGCAGCGCCAGTGGCGTTGTATCCCGTTGCGCGCGGCGGATTTCCATGGACAGGGTCTGGTCGAAGCAGCGTCGGTTGGCCAGTCCGGTCAGGGCGTCGTCCATGGCCAGGCGTTCGAGTTGCTTGTTGCTGTCGAGCAACTGCTGTTGTGCCACCCGCAAGTCGCCTTCCACCGTGATCCGTCGGCGGATATCACGGATCAGCAACCAGCCGATGACACCAACGACGGCCAGCAGACCGGACACCACCAACAACGACAGCATCGCCTCGAGACGCCAGGCTGCCAAGGCTTCGTTCTTGCCGAGGGCGACCGTGGTCACCAGCGGCAGGCGATCGCTTTTGCGAAACGCATAAAGCCGCTCGACGCCGTCCAGGCTGGACGTGAACGACGCGGTGCCCACCGTCTTGTCGACCAGGTACTTGGCGTAGATCGGCGAGTTGGAGAAGTTGCGGCCCATGTCCTGTTCGCGGAACGGGTAACGCACCAGCAGCGTACCGTCAGTGTTGGTCAGGCCGATCGCGCCATCCTGGCCGAGGTCGAGGGTGCCGAACAGACGCAGGAAGTTCTCGATGCCCAGGGTGACCGCCACGACGCCGGCGAAGCTGCCGTCCGCGTCGTTGAAACGGCGGCTGATAGTGATCACCCACTCCTGGTTGGAGCGGCTGCGGATCGGCGGGCCGATGAAGGGCTCGCGGGACGGGTCGTCGCGGTGATGGACGAAATAGGCGCGGTCGCTGCTGTTGGCGCCGACTGGCGTCGGCCGGTTGGACGCCATCAGCCAGTGACCCTGCCGGTCATACACGGTGATGCCGCTCAACTGCGGCATCAATGGTTGCTGGCGCGCGACCAACTGCTTCAACCGGGCGATCTGCGCAGGGCCGCTGCCCTCGGTTTCCAGGCGCTCGACCAGACCGAGCAAGAGTAGCGAGCTTTGCCGCACAATCCCTTCGGAATAGGTCACCAGCGCCTGGGTCAGGTTCAAACCGTGGACATCGATTTCTTCCAGCGCGCGTTCGCGTGAGGCCATGACCTTCCACAGCGTCAACGAAGCCAGCGAACAACCGATAAGCAAAAGCAGAAGGACAACGAGGTGGATGTCACGCTTCACGTCAGTACCTGATGGAGAGTCCGGATTCCCGTGCTGGCGGTGGCGGGCGACCGCAGCGAAAGGCACATTCCTGGCCTGGCGCAAGAATACAGGCTGATCCGACGCAGCAGTAGAGGCAAAGAGGAGGGCGCGGCGCTCTGGAACAGGGCCGTCAGGTGCAGGGTGTGGCTGCGTCATTCAATTGCTTGAGCGAACATTCGATGATTTACATGGGCGGTTCTTTGTTAATTCGTGATGCTCGAACTCATAACTACACTAAATGAGTATTTAGTGTAGTTATTCCTAAAAGTTATCAATGGCGTAGGAGGGTGATGATTAACTTCCATAATCCGCCATTATTTAGCCCGCAATGAGTTACTTTCCGAGTTGGATGCGTCAAAGCCCCCATAGTTACCTCAAAGTTGCTGAACTTCTGGATGCGCAGAGCCTGCCCCATATCGCTTAGGTAAATGCTGCGGTTGATATAGATATCCTGTTGAAGAGCTTCATCTCCGTACCCGGTCAGCACCAAAGTACATCAGGTGAAACTTACAAGATCGATATCGAACCGTGAGCGCCTGGACAAACACGACCTGTTGACACTGTTTCACGCCGTGCCCGCAGTGATCCTTCAAAGTCTCGTAGTGGACAGCCAGGAAGATTTGTTCGAGCAATCCCGCGATGTGTAAACCAACAGCCGGACCGTACGAGTCGAGCCGCTAGAAATTCTCCCATCCAGTTCTGACGGGGTTGCTGTGGTGGACGTGGGCCAACGTGGCTGGCTATTACAAGGCGTGTGGCTCTCAGGTTGCGTTTGTGTTGGGTTACATCGCTGAGGTCAGGCAGCGAGCTGCGACGGAGCTATTAGAGCCAGGGGGTTGGCTTTAAATCTCTCCACTCACGGCCTGAAAGCCACATACGAAGATTCGCATAATGTATATTATGTTAAATGATATGCCATGTTAAATTTGTTCCTGAGTATCTGTCTGTTTCAGTTCTCCGAAGTAAAAATTCCAAATTTCGTGCCCTACAGATTCCAAATGGAAAACGGTACCCCGCTTGGATTCTTTACCCGCGCAGGCAGTCACGTCACAGCCAATCCTCGCTTACCGAGGCCCTGAGCCGCTCCGTCCAACCTGAGGAATGACTTACTGCTTCGGATCTCCAGGCCACCAACACGCTGAGGAAAACTCTTTGCCTTCTACCATTCACTCTCGCTCATGCTCCTCTACGACAGGTCACTTGTTTCTTCGCCGGTTATCTGTGATCGCCCAAGAAGCCAGTCGCCGTGTCGGTTACCTTCGTGCTTGCGGGTGGCAACGCCTTTTCACTAATCCACAGCTCATTCATCGAGCGTTGGTCATTGGCGCTTGGCCGAGTCCCTCAATAGTTCTCCTTGATACCCGGCATCAGCGGCAGCAGGTAGCCCCTCAGACTTCCAGTAACTATCAGAACTGGAAGTCTCGAAACGTTGTTATCGGTGGTCAAAAATGAGCTCCGAGCCTAAACCGCTCTTCGAGGCACTCGAACCGTTCCTGGATCAAGATTTTACCCGCGAGGGCTCATCAATCGCTTTTGTTCAGGCCTACCTAGGCAGCTTCGATGCACAGCTTTCTGCTTTACGTGGTTACGACGCCGTTCGTGCGTTCTTACGTCTGTACGAAAGCAGTGAGCAAACATTCAATTCGTACAGAACCCACGTTGAGCGGCTGCTCCTATGGGCATTGATTGTTCGGAAAAAACCGATCTTCACCCTGAAGCGGCCAGACGCCGAGGCCTATCTGACATTCTGTCGAAATCCGCCATTGGAATGGATCGGGCCAGTCACTCGCGGTCGATTTATCTCCAACGGCGATTCAGAACGCGCGGCGGCGTTTCCGTTGGTACCAAACCCGAAATGGAAGCCATTCAGTCAAAAAATTCAGAAAAATAGCGGCCGAGACGAGCCAAATCCCACGTATGCGGCATCAAAAGGAACCATGAACCAAGTGTTTTCGGTTTGCAGTAGCTTTTTCGAGTTCCTGGCCGAGGATGCTTTGGTGAGCGTGAACCCTTTCAGGCTCGTCAGGAACAAGCAAGATTTCAGTGGGGTAGCCAGCGAGGCTCAGGCCCGAGCTTTAACACCATTGCAGTGGGACTATGTCGTTGAGACGGCGGAGGCAATGGCCTTTGCTGACCCAGTTAGGCATGAACGCACCCTTTTCATCCTAGCCACTCTTTTCTCAATGTATTTGCGCATCTCTGACTTGGTAGGTCGCGCAAACTGGGAACCGTGTATGGGAGATTTTCGCCAGGATGCTGAAGGAAACTGGTGGTATCACGTCATCGGCAAAGGAAACAAACCGGGGAAAATCGCTGTACGAGATGACTATGTTCAACGTTATCTCAAACGCTATCGCAGCTTTCTCGGTTTGTTACCGTTACCGACAGATAACGAGAGAACCAGCCTGCTCAAGACTCTCGATGGCCGGCCAGGGCTCTCTGGGCGGCAGGTACGCGCCCTCCTCCAATCCGTTTTCGATAACGCGCTGAAGAAAATGAAGGCGGAGGGACGGGAAGCTTA
Source organism: Pseudomonas sp. 5P_5.1_Bac1 (assembly GCF_025466015.1). NCBI lineage: Bacteria > Pseudomonadati > Pseudomonadota > Gammaproteobacteria > Pseudomonadales > Pseudomonadaceae > Pseudomonas > Pseudomonas sp. 5P_5.1_Bac1. Next base: position 122,277 of record NZ_JANLNX010000106.1, read on the forward strand.
TGAGATGAATAGCCTGCACTCTGCTTCAGCCCATTGGTTGAGGCACACATCGGCGACGTTCGATGCTCCGTTTCGAAAGGCCAAAGACTTGCAGCTTGATCTACGCCACAGCAATCTCAGCACGACCCAGGACACTTATTACCACTCCCATGACCAAGAACGAATGCACTCCATAAGGCGCTTAGGGATGAAAGACCGGGGATAAGCTAACTCGCAGTGTTCCTCGCGCTGTAGTGGTCTACTAACCCCGGACGAGGTGTCTGATGACCAAGCAACGCCGTACCTTTACTCCTGAGTTCAAGCGCGAAGCAGCCTGCCTGGTGCTCGATCAAGGCTACAGCCATGCTGAAGCAGCCCGTTCACTCGGCTTGGTCGAGTCGGCCCTGCGCCGGTGGGTCAATCAGCTTCAGCAAGAGCGCGGCGGCATCACGCCGGCCAGCAAAGCGTTGACGCCAGAGCAGCAAAAAATCCAAGAGTTGGAAGCTCGCATCACGCGTCTTGAACGCGAGAAGTCGATACTAAAAAAGGCTACCGCGCTCTTGATGTCGGAAGATCTCGAGCGTACGCGCTGATCCGTCAGCTCAGCGCCCATGAGCCCGTTGATTGTTTGTGCGAAGTGTTCGATGTCACTCGCTCAAGTTATTACGCACATCGTCACAAAAGACGAACTCCGGACGTTGAGCGACTGCGCTTGCGCAGTCGAGTGAATGAGTTGTTCACGCGAGGGCGAAGTGCGCCCGGCAGCCGCAGCATCAAGGCAATGATGCAAGAAGAGGGTGAGCAAATCGGGCGATTCAAGGTACGCAGCCTGATGCGTGAACTGGCGTTGGTCAGCAAGCAGCCAGGATCACATGCGTACAAAAAGGCCACAGTGGAGCGGCCAGATATTCCAAATACCTTGAACCGAGCGTTTGATGTCGAAGCGCCAAATCAGGTCTGGTGTGGCGACATCACTTACATTTGGGCGCAGGGCAAATGGCACTATCTGGCGGTTGTTCTGGATCTCTATGCACGCAGAGTGGCGGGCTGGGCCTTATCAGAAAAGCCGGACGCAGACCTCGTGGTCAAAGCGCTGGAAGTGGCATACGAGCAGCGTGGAGAGTCTCAAGGGCTGCTGTTCCATTCCGACCAGGGATCGCAACATGGCAGCCGTCAGTTTCGCCAAAGGCTGTGGCGCTATCGCATGCGCCAGAGCATGAGCCGCCGAGGCAACTGCTGGGATAATGCGCCGATGGAGCGAGTATTCCGTAGCTTGAAATCAGAGTGGATACCGACCACGGGTTACATGACCGGGCAGCAAGCTCAACGAGACATTAGCCAATACCTGATGAACCACTACAACTGGATCCGACCCCATCAATTCAACGATGGACTGGCTCCGGCGAAAGCGGAAGAAAAACTCAAAACCGTGTCCGGGATGAGTTGACCACTACAGAAGCAGCCCAAATGCGATTTTTTGGTCTGCTCACCACATCCATGAATAGCGAGATCCCCCGCTCTATCCATCGCTTAACTTAAACGCCCGCTTTGCATTGCCTGCCAGGAACAAGCTGGATACCTCCTCGCCCAGGTCGAGTGACGCAATACCTGCGAGGCAGTCGGCGGGTGTCAACATTGGATAGTTGGTGCCGAATAATACCTTGCCCCGCCCTGCCCCACGCAGGTAGTTGACCAACTCTTGAGGATAACGGCTGGCCTTGTAGGCTGAAGTATCCACGTAGACGTTAGGGTACTTCATCATCAGCGAGATCATTTCGGATACCCATGGAAAGCCGATATGCCCACCGACGATGCGCAATTCCGGGAACTCATGCGCAACGTAGTCCAGATACGGAATGGGCCGCCCTGGCTCCGAGGGCATCATGGGCCCAGCATGCCCAACCTGCACGCAGAGGGTGACATCCAGTTCGATGCATTCCGCATAGAGCGGGTAGAACCGGCGGTCGTCGGGCGGCAGCCCCCAGAGCCAAGGCAGAATGCGCAAGCCCTTGAAGCCGTGGTTTCGAACGTACTGCCTCAATACCCTGACTGCAGCCATCGGCTGGCGAATATCAACCGAGGCGATACCGAACACCTGCTCAGGCCGACTTTGCACCGCCAAGGCCACACGCTCGTTGGAAATCAGCTCACCGCGTGGCCCCACCCAGGCGCTTGCAAATACCTTGGATACCCCTTGTTCGCTGAACCCCTGCAGCACTTCATCACAGGCGAGGTCACGGTCTTGTTCGGCCAACCCTTGCCAGGCGGTCGGCCAACGCCTTAGCGAGTCGAACAATGGGTCTCGCAAGAACGACCTGGAAGGAATCTGCATCCAGGCATCAATAATTTCAGTCATCTACTTGCCTCGTTGATACCCGCGACGCCACCCCGGCACCGCGGGCCGAACCTGGGTTCTCAGACACCCATGATTTCCTTGCGGCGCAGGTCCTGCGCGCGGCGGTTGCCTGCATCGCTCATGCCTGCCGGGAGCTCGCCATCGAGCAGTGTGGTCCGTTGTTCAATCTGCTGGATGACCGCGTCTTGCAGGGCTCTCTTGGACATCGCATAGGCAACGTTGCAATCCGGGGTAATGCAACGGGCGTAGGCAATTGCACGCGACAGCAGTTCGGATTCTTCGACCACTTCATGGAAGAACCCGAGCTTTTCCGCCTGTTCCAGGGAGTACAGTTCACCTTTCAGAGTGGTCAACGCTCCCACCTGGGCACCCAACGCATATTTGATGATCTCGACGTAGGCAGCCGGCATCGGGATACCAATCGGCACTTCGTTGAGGCCGAACTTGGCCGGTTTGCGCGCGGCAACCCTGAAGTCACAGTCAAGTGCGGTAATCAGCCCGCCCGCTATGGCATGGCCATTGATCGCAGCGACGGTCGGCCGGGGGTACTGGAAGATCCGCAGATTGGTTGCACGGTACTCGGCGTACCACTGGCGAATGCGTTCCTGGTCGAGGCTGCCAAACACATCGAAGCTGTATTTGAAGTCGATACCGGCCGAGAATACATTGCCCTGTCCGGTGAGGATGACCGGCAATTCACTGAACTCTTCCTCCAATCGGTCGAAAGCATCGTGCAGGTCCTTGAAGAAGGTCGCGTTCTGCACGTTGACCTTGTTGCTGTTCATGCGCACGACCGCACAGCCGTCGATCACGTCAATTTGCCAAGCCATATGACTACTCCTGTTCTCGCCTGCCGACACTGCGGCAATCACTTTCAGTTGGACGGTGGGTCAGCACGCAATGAGGTTGATTTCTTCGCTCATCATCTCGCGCATCTTGAACTTCTGTACTTTCCCCGAGAGGGTCATGGGATAGCTCGCCACAAAGCGGATATACCGAGGGATCTTGTAGCGGGCGATCTGGCCCTCGCAGAACTGCCTGACGTCCTCTTCGCAGAGGCTTTTGCCGGTGCGGGTAATGATCCACACACACAACTCTTCGCCATAGACCGAATCGGGGACGCCAATGACTTGAGCGTCCTGGATAGCCGGATGGCGGTAGAGAAACTCCTCGATCTCGCGGGGGGAGATGTTTTCGCCACCGCGTATAACCATGTCCTTGATCCGTCCGGTGATACTCACATAGCCCTCGGCGTCCATCGTCGCCAGGTCGCCACTGTGGATCCAGCCCTCACCATCGATCGTTTCACCGGTTTTTTCCGGCTCGTCCCAGTAGCCCTGCATCAACGAGTAGCCACGGATACACAGTTCACCCACGCTACCCAGCGGGACGATGCGGCCGGTCAGCGGGTCAATGATCTTGGACTCCAGATGAGGATGAACCCTGCCGATCGTCGACACGCGCTTTTCAAGCGGCGTATCGGTCGTGCTTTGATAACTCGCAGGGCTAGTTTCGGTCATGCCATAAGCGATGGTCACATCGCGCATGTGCATCTCGCGCTGTACGCGCTTCATCACCTCGATCGGGCAAGCGGTGCCGGCCATGATGCCGGTGCGCAATGTGCTCAGGTCAAACTCGTGGAATCGTGGATGATCCAGCTCGGTAATGAACATCGTCGGCACGCCATGCAGGGCCGTACAGCGTTCGTCCTGCACGGCTTGCAGCACAGCGACCGGGTCGAATGAACCGTTCGGGTAGACGATGGTGGCGCCGTGAGTAAGTGCCGCCAGGTTTCCCACCACCATGCCGAAACAATGGAATAGCGGTACAGGGATGCACAGACGGTCCTGGGCGCTCAGCTTGATCGCTTTTCCCAGGAAGAAGCCGTTGTTCAACACCCCGCGATGGGTCAATGCGGCGCCCTTGGGCAAGCCGGTGGTGCCACTGGTGAACTGGATGTTCATCACATCGTTGGCCGCAAGCGACCCGCTGACGACCTTGAGCGCCGGATCGCAGGCGCTGCCTCGGGCCATCAGGTCGATGAAGCTCAGGCACCCGGGCACGTCTTCTTGGCTGAGCTGGATCACCGTCTTCAGCTCGGGCAGGCGCTTGGCCTGTAGCTCACCAGGGGTCGACTGGTCGAGCTCGGGCAACACCGCCCTGAGCAACTCCAGATAGTCGGTGGTCTTGAACTGGGTCATGCTTATCAGGGTTTTACACCCAGATTTGTGCAAAGCGTACTCCAGCTCGGCCGAGCGGTACGCGGGGTTCAGATTGACCAGCACCACACCGATTTTGGCGGCAGCGATCTGGATCATCAGCCACTCGACGCTGTTGTTGAGGCACAGCCCGAGTCGGTCATGCGGCTGCAGCCCGAGCGCGAGCAAGGCACTTGCCAACACATCGCACTGGCCCTGCAGTTGCCGGTAACTCAAGCGCACCCCTTGATGGCAGGATACAACCGCTTCATTGTCGGGATACTGCGACGCAATGTGGTCAAACCACGCGCCCACGGTAGATTCGATCAATGGGGTGTCAGTGGCGCCTCGCGCGTAACTCGCGTTGTCGGTATTCATTATTATTGTCTCAACCTTGGTTCACAGTTTTGGCATCGCAGCGTAACCACGAAGCCGAGCGTTGTTGCCTGCGCTCGTCCGTCAACATTGACTCCAAGTATCGATAACGGCGTGTGATCGACCCCTTCACTCTACGAGCATGCGTCAGGTGGGGATATTGGCAATTTTGACGATAACTGTGCTGCTTTCGCCAATCCCCCACACGCCGTAGCGCCCAGGGCCATAAGACGCCGATCAGAGTCGCTGCGTGTTACCAGAGGGGCAGGCTATAAGTGATAAACAGCCGGTTCTCATCCAGGTCAGCGAGAAAGTTGCTTCGCGTTGTCGCGTTACGCCACTTGATTGCAACGTTCTTCAAGGGGCCGCTCTGAATGACGTAGCCAATATCCATGTTGCGCTCCCAGGTCTTGCCGTCGTCCAGGCCTGGGCCGCGGTCAACGTTGTCACCCGAAAGGTAGCGGGTCATCAGGGTCAGCCCGGGGATGCCCCAGGCAACGAAATCGTAGTCATAGCGAAGCTGCCACGACTGCTCGTCCTTGTTGCCGAAGTCGTTGATCTGCACCTGATTGAGCAAGGCGTTATCCGCACCGTTGACGAAGGCAAAGCCGGTATCACCCGTCAGGTACTGGTAGCCGGCGCTGAACGCATGGGCACCGGTTCGGTAGGTGAACAGCGCACCAATCGCATCGTTATCGACATTGCTGCCTCCATCGTCGACTGAACGCGCGAAGCGGATGTCCGACTTGAGGCTCTGGCCTGGGCCCAGCGGCAACTGGTGCACCAGGTTGACCAGGTGCTGCTGGTAGATCCCATCCAGCGCGGCGAAGTAATAGCTGCCCGAAAGCTCAGGCGACCATTGATACTTGCCACCGGCGAACAGGAAATCATCGCTGGTAGTGGTACTGCCGAGGATGATGTTGCGCTTGCCCGCGTTATAGACGGTGAGTTTTTCATTGTCTGACGAGTCACGTTGGTTCACCCGGTCGAGCTTGGCGACATCCAGGGTCAGGTTGTCCACATCGTTGCTGGTCAACCAGGCGCCGCGGTAGGTCTGGGGCAACAAGCGAGAATCATTGCGCATCAAGGGTGGCAAGATCGGCTGCAGGGTGCCCACTTTCAAGGTGCTCTTGGCCAGCCGCACCTTCGCTGTCACGGCCAGTTCGCCGTATTCATCCTGCGCACGACGCGGCGCCTCCTTGTCGCTCTTGAGCAAGCCCGTGCCGACCCGGTCCGGGCTGGAGTCAAGCTTGAGCCCGAGCAGGCCGGTGGCATCCAGACCAAACCCCAGCGCCCCCGGCGTGAAGCCGGATTCGAAGCGAAACTGGAAACCCTGGCCCCACTCCTCCGCTTTCGCCTGGGTCGCGTTGCTTTGGCGAAAGTCACGGTTCATGTAGAAGTTTCGTAAGTCCAGGCTGCCCTTACTGTCGTCAAGGAACGCGGCCTGGGCGCCCGCAGCCAAGCCCAGCACGGGTGTCAGGCAGAGTAGATGAACAGACACTTTCGCGATATTCGGCATTCGCAGTCTTCCTATTATTATTGTTGTCGCGGTTATTGTTGTTTTACGACGGACTTGCACACACTCGCGCCGCCCGCTTTGCCGAGCAGGTGGCACACTACCGAGTCATTCAATGTTCACTACAACGACATGACGCTTGCGCGGTGCTTACTTGGCGGTCATCCGCAGCGCGCCGTCGAGCCGGATGACTTCACCGTTGAGCATCGGGTTCTCGACAATCGACTGGACCAATTGTGAAAACTCGCAGCCGCGCCCCAGCCTGGGTGGGAAAGGTACAGTCTTGCCCAACGAGTCCTGAACGTCCTGCGGCAGGCCGAGCAGCATGGGCGTTTCGAAGATGCCCGGAGCGATGCTCATGACCCTGATGCCGAAGCGTGCCAACTCGCGGGCAATCGGCAGGGTCATGCCAACCACGCCGGCTTTGGATGCGGCATAAGCCGCCTGGCCGATCTGGCCATCGAACGCCGCCACCGATGCGGTCGTCACTACGACGCCTCGCTCACCTTCAGCGTTGGGGGCATTGAGGTTGATTACTTCGACAGCCAGACGAATAGCGTTGAAAGTCCCGACCAGGTTGATCATCACCCCGCGGGTAAAGCTGTCCAGGGCGTGCGGCCCCGCTTTTCCACAGACTTTTTCGCCGGGGGCAATGCCGGCACAGCAGATCAGCCCATGCAGTGAACCAAAGCGGACCACCGCCAGGTCGACGGCCGCCCGCATTGAGCCTTCATCCACCACATCTGTGCGGATGAACGCCGCTTGGGGCCCCAATTGGTCTGCCAACGCTTCGCCGCTGGCGGCGTTGAGGTCCGCCAGGACTACGCTTGCACCAGCCTTGAGCAAGTGCCGGGCAGTGGCTGCGCCAAGGCCCGAAGCACCACCGGTGATGAGAAACACAGAACCTTCAATCTTCATCAAGAACCTCCAACAGTGTTAATGCGTTGCAGTGAAGTTGGCTGACCGTCGCTGGCAGAATGCGTTGACGCCCTCGGCGAAATCGTCGGTCGCAGACAGCGCGACGAACTGGGCCTTCTCGGCCTCCAGGGTGCCCGCCAGGTCAGTTTGCAAGCCGTCTCGCAGCAGGCGCTTGACGCCTGCCTGGGCGCCGGCAGCGCCACTCGCCAAGCGTTTGGCAAGCTCCAGCCCCGCAGCTGGAAGGCCTGCCGGCGGAACGACCTGGACCACCAAGCCGAAGGCTTGCGCCTGGTGCGCATCGAGTTTGGTGTGCAACAGGGCCATGGCCAGTGCCCGGTGCAGGCCGAGGTGACGCGTGAGATGCCAGCTTGCGCCACCGTCAGGGGTCGCGCCGATCGCGCCATACGCCAACAGTAATTGCGCGTCTTCGGCGGCAATCAGGATGTCGCATGCAAGCGCCAGCGACAGGCCGAAGCCGGCGACCGAGCCGTTGATCAGGCCGAGCACCGGACACGGCAGCTCAGTCAGGCCGATAACCGCTTCATTGACTGCGTCGATCAGTAACTCGAGCTCCTCGGCACAGGCCGCCTTCGACTCGTCAAGCAAGGTCTGGAAGTGGCGAACATCGCCTCCCACCATGAAATGCTCACTGGTGCTGCGCAGCACCACCACGCGGGGGGACCGAGCGACCAGACTGCGCACACAGTCGCGCAATGCCACCCCCATGGACAGGTCGAAGCTGTTTCGTGTGGCGGGACGGTCGAGGTTGATAAAGGCGATACCCTGCTGATATTCCACGTGAATACCGGCAACCTGCGCCGCGTTAACCAGCCGATTGTTCATGGCATCTCCTTGCGAGCTATTGGCGTCTCGATGCCCAAGCGCTCAGCGAGCAGCTCAAGCCGATCACCGCCCCAGAACAGCTCGCCGCGATAAATGAAGGTGGGGGCGCCGAATACGCCCAGACGCTCGGCCCGCGCCAGGGTGGCGCTCAGTGCAGCCTCCGCGTGCTCAGCGCGATACGCCTGCCACGCCGCAGGCGCGAGACCGACCTGTTCCATCAGTGCCTCGATGGCTTGAGGGCTTTCGAGGTCGAAGTCCTGATTCCAGAAACGCTCGAGCAGCGGCAGGCAAAATTCCCACAGGGTGTTCTGCGTCTTGGCAAACAGCATGGCCTGGCTGGCCAGTTCGGCGGCCCAGAGTTTTTGCGTTGCACGGATCGTGCGCCCTTGGCGGTGGGCCAAGCGGCGACAATCCATGTATAGGTACTTGAGCTTGGCCACTTCACGCGACGGCCGTTGTTCAACTTCCCCGCCATAGGCCGAGCGGAAGTCGGTGATGTATGGCCACCAGTCGATACCCACGCCGCTGCGCCTGGCCAGCGCACGCGCAGGCTCGATGGCCAAGTACGAATATGGACTGCGCAAGTCGATAAACGCGTCGATGACTACGCCATCAGCAAGGCTCATGGGCTACTCCTGGACCTGAAACAGGTTGTGCTTGGCTTGCGCAGAGCTGGCGACATCCACCCACTGATCGCGCAATAGGTCCAACGCACGGCCCACCGCCGGCCTGCCACGCAACCGTGCATACCAGGCTTTGAGCTGGGGATAGTGATCCAGGGTGACACCGGTCATCTTGTGCACACGAACCCACGGAAAACACGCCATGTCGACGATGCCGTACTCACCGCAGATGTACTTGCGGCTGGTGAGACGCTCGTCGAGCAGCTTCAGCAGTCGCCGCGTTTCAGCCTGATAGCGCTCGATCGCATAGGGTACGGGTGCTGCGGCATAGCGGAAAAAGTGCTGCGCCTGGCCCATCATCGGCCCCAGCCCGCCAACCTGCCAGAACAGCCACTGCAGTGTTTCTGCACGCCCGCGCACGTCGCTTGGCAGGAACATGCCAGTTTTTTCCGCGAGGTAGACCATGATCGCGCCACTTTCGAACAGGGTGATCGGTGCCCCGCCCCCCTGCGGCGCATGGTCGATGATCGCCGGGATCTTGCCGTTCGGATTAACCGCGCGATACCTCGGCTGGTGCTGCGCGCCGCGAGTTATATCGATCGGCAGGGTGCGATAGGACACCCCGAGCTCTTCAAGCAGGATGTGGATCTTCTGCCCGTTCGGGGCTGGCCAACTGTAGAGTTCAATCACTGAAAACCTCCAGATCAGTTGCGTTCGCCGTGTGCTGCCAGGTGCTGGTCACGCCGTTGCCAGCGTCGGCTTGGGGTGCAGCAGGTCGTCGTAGTCGTCCAGTGACGGAAACTCCAGCGACGGACGCTCATCCAGGGTCAGCAGGTGCTGGCGGTATTGCTCGAGGTATTCGCGGCGCGCTTCGACGCTGATGTATGGCACATGGAACGCGACAAACGGCGGTAGCACCGAAAGCCCAACGTAGCCAAGCACGCCGCGCTGGATCGGCCGTAGCAGGGTATCGAGCTCGCCGTGGATGGCGCCGGGACCAAACATGTGGTCCTGCCCACCGAGGGAGAACGCGAGCATCGCCTTCTTGCCCTTGAGGCCGCCCCGGTCATAGATGCGCACTCCGCCGTAGCAAAAGCCGGAGATGAACACGCGATCGATCCAGCCCTTCATGATCGCCGGCATGCTGAACCAGTAGATGGGGAAGTTGAGGATAATCAGGTCAGCCCACTTGAGCTTTTCCAGCTCCTGGGCGATGTCTGCTGCCAGTGTGCCGGTGTTGTAGGCATTGCGTTGTTCGAGGGCGTAGATCAAGTGCTCGCTGTTGGCCCGCTCATGGAAGTCATCGGCAGTAGCGACCGGGTTGAAGTTCATGGCATACAGGTCAGACACCACTACAGCGTGCCCCTGGCCCTCGAGAACCTCGACGGCCAGTTTCAGCATGGCCGTATTGAAGGATTGCGGCTCATGGTGCGCGTGGACAATCAGTACGTTCATAACAGCTCCCTGGGTCAGTGATAGCTCCACTGTACGGAGTGCTCAGGCGCTGCTACATTGGCAATATTGACTATTTTTATGCGTTTTTTGCCAATATGAAAACAATGCCCCTTCGCGCCGCGATCCTTGCCATCGACGGCTGTTATGCCTCCAGCCTGGCCGGCTTTGGCGATGTCCTGCATGTCACCAATGCCCACCTGAGCCGCCAACAACACAAGACCGGCGGCGCCATGTCGCGCCCGTTCAGGTGGGAGTTCGTCTCTCATCAAGGTAAGCCCGTCACGGCCTGCAACGGGCTGACGGTGAACAGCACCGCGGCGTTGTCCAGTGAGCCGTACGACATCATTTTCATCCCGGGCCTGTATTACTCAGGGCATGATGCGTTCCAGCGCAGTCTGGACCACGCCCGCCCCCAGCGTGAATGGCTGGAGGCGCAGTGGCGCAAGGGCGCGGTGGTGGCGGCAAACTGCACGGGCACTTTTCTGCTGGCAGAAACCCGGTTGCTGGATGGCCGCCAGGCCACTACCACTTGGTGGCTGGAAAAATTGTTCCGCGATCGCAACCCCAATGTCGACCTGCAACTGCGTTCGATGGTGACCGAGCAGGACCGGCTCTGGTGTGCGGGCGCGTCGGCCTCTTACCTGCTCCAGGCGGTGCGCATGGTCGAGCATTTTTGCGGCGTCAATACCGCCACCCTGACCGCCAAGACGATGCTCATCGACACCAGCCAGACCACCCAGTTGCCCTACCTGCCGCTGCAGATGGAGTCGGTGCACGGCGATACCATGGTGGCCAAGGCGCAACACTGGTTGCTCAAGCACTTCGCTGAAGACGTCAGTATGCCGCAACTGGCCGCCGCGCTGTCGGTCAGCGTGCGCACGCTGATTCGCCATTTCAACGATGTGCTGGGGACGACGCCACTGGCCTATCTGCAGAACCTGCGTGTCGAAATTTCCATGAAGTTGCTCGAAAGCGGTGACCTGAGCATCGAGGAGATTGCCAATCAGGTCGGCTACCAGAACGCCAGCTCCTTCACCCGCCTGTTCCGCCAGCATGTGGGTGCCACACCGGCGGCGTATCGAAATCGCTTCGCAAGCATGCTACGAGGTTAGAGATACAGAACGTGCACGCAGGGCGACCGGCCGCTAACAGCCGATCCCCTGGGTGATCACACCTCCGTCAGGCGACCTTCTTCAGCGCGATAACACGCCCACGCAAGATATCCAGCAGCACCGCCTCCTGAGCCAATGCGGCCTCCATCGCACGCTCTTTTACATGGCCATATCCACGAATCTGCTCGGGCAACGAGGCGAGTTTCACGGCCGTTGGATGGTGCGAATTTCCTCCCTGCTGAGTCAGCGTGCCGAGAATCTCCTCCACCACCGTTTCGTAGCGTTCGATCAGCGCGCGCTCCTGACGCCGCTCGTGGGTATAACCAAACGGATCGAACACGCTGCCGCGCAGGAAGCGCAGCTTGGCCAAGACCCGGAAGGCAGGAATGATCCAAGCGCCGAACTCGGTCTTCTTCGCCATGCCAGTATCGCCGTCACGCTTGGAGAGCATCGGCGGCGCAAGATTGAAAACCAGCTTGTAATCACCCTCGAACTGCTCGGAGATTCGCTGCAGGAAACCACTCTCGGTGTGCAGGCGCGCGACTTCGTACTCATCCTTGATCGCCAGTAGCTTGAAATAGTACTTAGCCACTGCGCGGGTCAGGTCTTCGTGCTGCCCTGACAGCGACTGTTCCAGATTCCGTACCCGCTGCACCAGGCTGACATAGCGCTGGGCGTATGCGTCATTCTGGTACGCCGACAGGTAGGCCTGACGCGTACTAATCTGCTCATCGAGGGTGCTGACCGGGGCAGGCGACACACCGGACAACTGCGAGGTGGATCTAGCCGCCAGACGCTGCTCCAGCGCCTGTGGATTGAGCGCCGCCTGGCGCCCCCAGCGGAAGGCCTCGGTGTTCATTTTCTTGGCCGTACCATTGAGTTCGATAGCGGCTTCGATGGACACCGCGGTCAACGGGATCAACCCGCGCTGATAAGCGAAGCCGAGCATGAACATGTTGCTGGCGATGCTGTCGCCGAGCACCGCCGTGGCTATCCGGCCAGCGTCGACGAACTCGGCATGGTCCTGCCCGACCGCCTTGATGATGTTGCTGCGCAGCCCTTGTGTGGGGTATTGCATGTCAGCGTTTCGGGTAAAGGCGCCGGGCATGGTCTCCTGGGTGTTGGCGAGCACGTGGGTACTGCCATGACGCGTGGTCGCGAGGGTTTTCGCGTTGCCCGCCACGATCAGATCGCAACCGAGCACCAGGTCGGCGCCACCGGCAGCTATTCGGATGGTCTTGATCGACTGCGGATCAGGCCCGAAGCGCAGGTGGCTCCATACCGAACCACCCTTTTGCGCCAGCCCTGCCATGTCGAGCAAACCGCAACCACGTCCTTCCAGGTGCGCCGCCATGCCTAGGATGGCGCCGATGGTCACCACGCCCGTCCCCCCCATGCCTGCCACCAGGATGCTGTAGACTTGGGTGTCGATGCTGGGTCGCGTGGGTTCTGGCAGCAGCGGCACCTGCTCCTGTACAACCTGGCCAGGCTTCTTGGGCGTACCGCCCAGTACCGTGACGAAGCTGGGGCAAAAGCCTTTGACACATGAGAAGTCCTTGTTGCACGAAGACTGGTCGATGGCACGCTTGCGACCGAACTCGGTTTCCAGCGGTTGTACCGAGACACAGTTGGACTGCACACCACAGTCGCCACAGCCCTCGCAGACCAGGTCATTGATGACCACCCGCTTGGCGGGGTCGGGGAACGTCCCACGCTTGCGGCGGCGGCGCTTCTCCGCTGCACAGGTCTGGTCATAGATCAGGATCGAGGTACCAGTGACTTCGCGCAGCTCGCGCTGGACTTTGTCCAGCATATCGCGGTGATGGATGGTCAATCCTTCGGGCCAACGAGTATCGCTTGGGTATTTGAGCGGCTCGTCGGTGACCACTGCGATGCGTTTTACCCCTTCGGCATGTACTTGATGGGCAATCGCCGGCACGTTCAAGGTACCGTCGTGCTTTTGCCCGCCGGTCATGGCAACAGCATCGTTGAAGAGGATCTTGAAGGTGATGTTGGTGCCGGCGGCAACTGCCGCGCGAATGCCCAAAAAACCTGAGTGGAAATAGGTGCCGTCACCGATGTTCTGGAACATGTGCGCGCGTTTGGAAAAAGGCGCTTCGCCGACCCAGACCATCCCTTCGCCACCCATGTGGGTATAGCCTTGGGTCGAGCGGTCCATCGACTGAGCCATCCAATGGCAGCCAATGCCGGCATAGGCCTTGCTCCCCTCGGGCAGAACGGTGGATGAACTGTGTGGGCAGCCACTGCAGAAGTAGTAGCTGCGCGACAGCAGATCGGCATCGCCTTTGCTCGGCTGATACGCGCGCAGACGCTCGACTTGGGCACGCAGCGGCGCATTTTCCTGGAGCTCGAGCAGGCGTTCGCCCAAGGCGATAGCCACCTGGTTGGAGTCCAGCGCCATCTCCGACTGGAACAACACCTCGCTGTGCTCATCGAGCTTACCGACGATGAGCGGCGCGTCTGGCCGGCCATACAGCTGCTCTTTGAGTTGCAGCTCCAGCAGGCTTCGTTTTTCCTCGACCACCAGCACCTTGTCGAGCCCTTCGCAGAACTGCGCAGCACCCGCAGGCTCAAGCGGCCAGACCATGCCGACCTTGTACAGGCGCAGCCCGAGTACGGCTGCATCGGCCTCGCTCAACTGCAGGTCTTGCAAAGCCTGCAAGACATCCAGATAGCTCTTGCCGTGGGTAATCACACCCAGCCGAGCCTGGGGCGAATCGACCACACACTTGTCCAGCCCATTGACCCGAGCAAACGCACGTACGGCCCCGAGCTTGAACCGATGTAGGCGTGCTTCCTGTGCATGGGGCGTATCGGGCTGGCGGATATTGAGACCATCTGCGGGCAGGACGAAGTCGGCAGGGTGGACGATCTGAACGCGATTGATGTCGACGTCAATTGTGGCGGTAGCTTCGACAGTGTCCTTCACGCACTTGATGCCCACCCAACAACCGCTGTAGCGCGACAGGCCCCAGCCGATCAGGCCAAAGTCGAGGATCTCTTGGACCCCTGCCGGGCTGAGCACCGGAATCATCGCATCGACCATGGCGAACTCGCTCTGGTGACAGGTACTGGACGATTCGCAGGTGTGGTCATCGCCCATCAGTACCAGCACCCCGCCCAGCGCAGCCGTGCCCGCCAGGTTCGCGTGGCGGAAGGCATCGCCGGTACGGTCAACACCCGGGCCTTTGCCGTACCACATGCCGAACACGCCGTCGAACTTGCCCTCCCCGCTCAGGTGGGCTTGCTGCGCACCCCAGATGGTGGTCGCCGCCAGGTCTTCATTGATGCCGGGCTGGAACAGTACATTGTGTGCCGACAGGTACTGCTTGGCCTTGCCGAGCTGATCATCCAACCCGCCCAGCGGCGAGCCGCGATAGCCGGAAATGAACCCGGCCGTGTTGTAGCCCGCTTGTTGATCGCGCAGATGCTGGCTCATCGATAGGCGGACCAGAGCCTGCGTCCCGGTAATGAAAATGCGTCCCTCGTCGAGCAGGTATTTGTCGTCCAGCTGGACCTTTTTCAGCGTCATGATTCAACTCCGCCCCTGGCTAAGGGGAAATTTATTCTTGTACTTGTAGGCGGATACGCCGCCAAACCGAGCGTTGCACGCTCGGCCGACGGCGGCACAGATCAGCGCCGTATGGCGGAGACTTCGATCTCAACCCGATAACCGGGGTTTGCGAGGCCCGCGACCTGGAACACCGAACGGGTCGGCAGGTTCTGCTGCTGGGCGGTGCCGAAGAACTGTGTGTAGCCCCGCATGAAACCGGCGTAATCCATCTTGCCGCCCGCCTCGTCCGAGCCGACCAGGTAAACCTGCATCTTCACCACATCCGCCAGGCTCAAACCCAGGTGTTCTAGCGTGCCCTGGATGCTTTTCAGCACACTGACCGTCTGGGTTTCAGTATCGCCATAGGCAGCAAGGCTCTGTGCATCGGCGTTGGCATCGATGGCCGGTGGCACCGCGCCACTGAGGTTGACCAGTGTGACGCTAGCGGGGATTTCGATCGCCAGCGAGATGGGAAAGTCCGAGTTGGGGATCTTGTGGCGGATGACTTCGGCCGCCTGCACTGCGGGCACTGCCAGCAGCGCCATGGACGAGAGCATCAGCGGGCGTACGATGTTTTTCAGCATGACCATTCCTTTTCTAATGAGGGCCTTGCGGCCAATCCACGACGCTAGCGCTGGGTCACCGAGCGAACATCCTCGAGCGTGACGCTGTCAGCAAAGGCGTTGCCAAAGTGGCTCCTGACGTAATTCACGACATCGGCGATCTGCTGATCGGACATGTAGTCCTTGAAGCCAGGCATGCCGCCTTGCCCCGAGCTGACCATGAACACCGGGTAGACCTTGGCGGCCAGTTTTGCGTTGGCGGCCAGCGCTGGATACGCACCGGCACCGCTGGCGCCTTGTGCCTGAGGCATGTGGCAGCCTTGGCAGACCTGGTGAAACAATGCTTCGCCGGTACGTTCATCGAACTTGCCGGACGTCGACAGATCGCCGTCGGCGGCCCAGGCGCCGACATTGCCGAGAGCGCCGATGAACAGTGCCAGCCATGTGTGCTTGTGCATGATGAGCTCCGGATTCAGGCCGCCTGGTGGCTGGCGACGATATGGGTGTGCAGCCGCTTGATGGCGTCGAGCGACGACAGGATCGCCCCCTCCATCCACGCTGGAATACGTGACGCGTGCTCGCCAGCCAGAACGATGCGACCGTCGATCTGGCACAGGGTCTGGTAGTGCTGCTGGCGCAAGTTTTCCGTCCACAACCCATAGCAACCGTTGGTCCACGGCACACGGTGCCAGCCGACGGCGATGCCGTTGTCGAATTCCTCACGGTATTGTGGGTGGATCAAGGCGCCGTATTCCACGGCCTTGCGAACCCGCTCCTCGGGCGCCATCGCAGTAAACTCATAGGCGTTGGGACCAAACAGATACCCCCCCAGCAACACGCCTTTACCGGGCTTGCCGAAGTCGGTACTGGGGTAGCTGATCTTGCCGATAGGCGTGTCGGTATAGCTGATGCCACCGTAGATACGCTCGTCCTGCTCCCAGAATCGCCGCTTGAACTGCAAGCCGACCTTGACCGCCACTTCGTAGGGCACCGCGCGGATAGCGCTCATCATTGGCGCGCTGACTTGCACCGGGAGCTGCCCAAGGATCGACAACGGCAATGTGCAGACACACCAGTCCGCCGTTTCTTGAGCTGACGCCCCAGCGCCGCTACTGGACTGGTAGGTGACCGTGACGCCTTTATCATTCTGTTCGATCGCGGTGACCTTGGCGTTGTACTGGATCAGGTCGCCCACCTGTTTCTCGAACGCCTGGGCGATCTGGTCCATGCCGCCGACCGGCTGGAACAGGCTGGTCTGGAACTCGTAGTCCTGGCCTACGGCAATGCTTTGCCAGAGGTTTGAGTCGAGCAGGGCCTTACGGTCGAGCAGGTCAGAGGGCACCGGTTGACTCATCAGCCCGCCGCCTGCGTCGACCGCAAAGCCTCGACGCAGACTGGTTTCCAGTGACTTCTTGTAACTCCCGCTGGCGTCCAGCGCACCCCAACTGCGCATCGCTTCAAGCAGGCGCTGGCGGTCTTCGGCGGTGAGCGCCTGGTCGAGCGCATTCTGGTTGATCGCCTTACTCAACAACTCGGCGATATGTCCCTGGAAATCAGACTGCACCGCGCGATAGCGCACGGGCTTGCCGGCGAACGCCTTGGTCGAATGGACCATGGCGTTGTAGTTGACTTGAATGAACGGCTCCAGCGCGACCCCGAAGCGGTGGCAATAGTCGAGCACCGCATGGTGGTGGTAGGGAATCCGCCAGGGTCCCGGATTTAGATACAGACCCTGATCGAACGTGCAGTCCTGGGTTGCACCACCCAGCTCGACAAAACGGTCACCGCCGCGCAGCGTCCAGCAGCGCCCGCCCGGTTTGGCGTTGTATTCCAGCAGCTTGACCTCGTAGCCGGCCTTGCGCAGCTCGTAGGCTGCGGTCATTCCGGCCAAGCCGGCGCCAAGGATAAGGATCCGTGCCTCCTGCGGTGCGCCGCTCAAGGCAAAGCGTTGGTGATGCGGGGTTTCCCCGGCAAAGGCCAGGGCACTCATGGCCTGATACATCGCCGCCGCACCGGCAGTGGCGCCAATCCAGTGCAGCACCTGGCGACGGCTAAGGGGCATTGCGTGCGCTTGCATGTATAGAGTTCCTCTCAGAATGAATCCAACGGTCTCGGCCAACGCTTTTCTCCAGACGGCAAGCAGCCGCTCGGTTATCAAGCAACAGTCGAGTGACAGGTGGCAGGACGTTGTAACGGGCAATGCCCACTACAAAAACAGCACGTTATTGTTGTTTTAAAGCCGCAGGGTCGAACACGACTCGACCCTTCCTATTTCATGGAGGCGACTAATTTTTATTATTGGTATTACACGTAAATCACCGGCCGGGACGGCGCCAGAGGTAATACAGCACTAAGGAGGCGAATACGCTGAAAAGCAGGCCAACACTCAAAGATATCTTGTGGCCCAGCACAGTGCCGAATCCACATCCCACGATAAGCGCCAGCACGAGAAAGCAGCGATCGCTCTTTTGATAGTCTGGCCGAATGAAGCAACTGACGAACTCAAACACTTCGGTTTCCTTGGTAACAAATACAGGTCGTGCAGCGACTCTAAGTCCTACCCCTGGCACTCGGCTTGTACGTTTGTAGGTAAAAACTGCCTGGTGGTGCGTAAACGCATCATCAGCCGTTGATCTCGCGTCGCCGATACGCCCCGGGGGTGCTGCCGGTCCAGCCACGGAAGGCCCGATGAAAAACCGCCGTTGAATCGAACCCCAGCCCTTGGGCAATGTGTGCAATCGACAGGTCGGTGTGGATCAGTTGCTGCACCGCGATGTCCCGACGCAATGCATCCTTGACCAACTGATAGCTGGTGCCTTCGTCCTTCAGTCGGCGCGTCAGCGTCCGGGTCGAGAGCAACAGGGCATTGGCCGCATCCTGAATGCAGCAGTCTTGCTTGGGGTTGAGCAGCAGATGCTGACGGACCTGTTGCGCCACTAGGCGCTCTTTGAGGGTGGTGAATAGCCAGTAGCGCGGCGCCGCCTGGAGAAACGGCAACAGTTCGGCCTTGCTCCGACTGAACTTCATGGCGCCCCAGTGGGCATCGAAGCTCAGCGAGGTATTTCCCTGCTCGAAAGCCACCGGCGCCGGAAACATGTGCATGTACTCCGAGGCGTATTGCGGCCGAGCAAAGGCAAAGGTCACCGCGTGCAAGGGGATCTCCTGGCCTATCAACCATGACGCAATACCATGGGCCAGTTTCATCATCAGCTCATGACCAAAGCGCTGCATGTTGGCGTCGCCGTCGCGGGGTATCAGGGCGATCACCACCAACCCCGCCTGTTCAGCGCAATCGAATCGGTAGTCGTCGAGCAACAGGTTCCAGAAACGGGTGAACCGGTACATAGCGATCGTCAGGGACTTCGCATCGAGCAGGCTGGCGCACAGATACTTGAGCGTGCCGCTACGAATCCTCCGCGAGCACTGGCCCATCATTTCGTCGTCGCTACCCAGCGCAACCTCCTGATAGAGGCGCACGAACTGATCGTAAGTTACCCGTGCACCCGGGGCATCAAGCAGGTGCTCGGCAATCCCCGCCGCACTGACGAAGCGCTGGATGTCGGCCGCGCCGCAGATGTTCTGCGCCCCTTGCAACAACCCCTGGACAAAGGTCATCGGCAAGGTGTTGTCCACTGAGTGATCCACTGGCTATACCTCTTTCGCATTCATCTTGGCTGGCGCGATATGCAAATCATTCGGCGGATCGAGTGATTTAAAAGCAATGCCCGCGATCGCTAAGCTAGGTCAACCGAGGCCAGCGGCGCAAGTGCTACCGGACTTAGGGCTTAGCAAGCGCATTTGCACATGGCCAACAATGCAACTTCTGCTGGTCACCATTCGGAACGCCTGCCGAGCCTGACCGTGTCGGCGCAAAACATGGCGAAAGCCCATCCTGTATTTGTACAAGTATCTGAAAAACAAGATTAATTATTACTAGACGGTATACGAGGACAAGAATATGACCGTAAGCTCCGTTCCAACCATCAAACTGCTGATCGACGGCAAACTGGTGGAGTCACGCACGACTCAGTGGCGTGACGTGGTAAATCCGGCAACTCAGGAAGTACTCGCACGGGTCCCTTTCGCCACCGCCGAGGAAATGAACGCGGCTGTGGCCAGCGCCAAGCACGCTTTCAAGACGTGGCGTAAAACGCCAATCGGCACCCGCGCACGGATCTTCCTCAAGTATCAGCAGCTGATTCGCGAGAACATCAAGGAACTGGCTGCGATACTCACCGCCGAACAGGGCAAGACCCTGCCTGACGCAGAAGGAGATGTATTCCGCGGGCTCGAGGTGGTCGAACACGCGGCGAGCATCGGCAACCTGCAACTGGGTGAGTTGGCCAACAACGTAGCAGGCGGCGTTGACACCTTTACTCTTCTGCAACCGCTGGGCGTTTGCGCAGGCATCACCCCGTTCAACTTCCCTGCGATGATCCCGCTGTGGATGTTTCCGATGGCGATCGCCACCGGCAACACGTTTATCCTCAAACCTTCCGAGCAAGATCCGATGGTCACCATGCGCTTGGCCGAGCTGGCGCTGCAGGCCGGTGTGCCACCGGGCGTGCTGAACGTGATTCACGGAGGTGCCGACGCAGTCAACTTGATCTGTGATCACCCAGACATCAAGGCTGTTTCATTCGTCGGTTCTACCGCGGTTGGCACCCACGTATACAACCGTGCAACCCAGAACGGCAAGCGCGCGCAATGCATGATGGGCGCCAAGAACCACGCCATCGTGCTCCCCGACGCCAACAAGCAACAGACTATCAACAGCCTGCTCGGCGCTGCCTTCGGTGCCGCTGGCCAACGGTGCATGGCGCTGCCGGTAGTGGTCCTGGTCGGTGAGGCGCAAAGCTGGGTACCTGATCTGATCGAAAAATCCGGAAGCCTGAGTATCAACGCCGGCGTTGAAGCCGGCACCGATGTCGGCCCAGTGGTATCTCGCGCAGCGCTGGACCGCATCAGCGGGTATATCGCCAGCGGCATCGACCAGGGCGCGACCCTGGAGCTCGACGGCCGCAACCCCGAAGTGCCTGGCTACCCGCAGGGCAACTTCATCGGCCCTACTATCTTCTCGGGCGTGACCACCGACATGAGCATTTACCGGGAAGAAATCTTCGGCCCGGTGCTGTGCGTGATCAACGCGGACTCGTTTGCCGAGGCCATCGCGCTGATCAACGCCAACCCGAACGGCAACGGCACCGCACTGTTTACCCGTTCAGGCGCCGCCGCACGGCATTTCCAGGAAGAGATCGACATCGGCCAAGTCGGCATCAATGTGCCCATTCCGGTACCAGTGCCGCTGTTCTCGTTCAGCGGATCGCGCGCCTCCAAGCTTGGCGACCTGGGCCCCTACGGCAAGCAAGTGGTGCAGTTCTATACCCAGACGAAGACCGTCACCGAGCGCTGGTTCGACGAAGATGAAACGGTCGGCAGCGTCAACACCACGATTACCTTGAAGTGACCTGATTCCCCCTGGCGCTCGCCGTAGGGTGAGCGCCTGCTTCTGGAGCCGTTTTCATGCAATTTGAAACAATCCTGCTGGAAATCCACGAGCGCGTCGGCCTCATCACACTCAATCGGCCCAAGTCGCTGAATGCCATCAACAGCCAAGTGATCGATGAAGTGAATCTGGCGCTGGATCGCCTGGAAAATGATCCTCAGATCGGCTGCATGGTTATCACTGGCTCGAACAAGGCATTCGCCGCCGGTGCCGATATCAAGGAAATGGCCGAGTTCACCTACCCCCAGGTGTATCTCGATGATTTTTTCTCTGCCGCCGACCGGATCGCCAATCGACGCAAACCCCTCATCGCCGCAGTTGCCGGGTACGCCTTGGGCGGTGGCTGTGAGTTCGCGCTGATGTGCGATTTCATCTATGCCGCCGATAACGCCCGCTTCGGACTGCCGGAGATCTCCCTCGGGGTGATACCCGGTGTCGGCGGCACCCAGCGCTTGGCGCGAGCAGTTGGCAAGGCCAAGGCCATGGAGATGTGCCTGAGCGGTCGCCAGATGGACGCTCACGAGGCTGAGCAAGCTGGCGTGGTGGCGCGCGTACTGTCGCTGGAGACGCTGCTCGAAGATACCTTGAAAGTCGCCAACACCATCGCCGAGCGGTCGCTGCCGGCCACCATGCTGCTCAAGGAGAGCGTCAATCGCGCATTCGAATCCAGCCTGAGCGAAGGGGTGCGCTTCGAGCGTCGGGTGTTCCATTCGCTGTTTGCCACGACAGACCAGAAAGAAGGCATGGGCGCGTTCGTGGAAAAGCGCGCTGCGCAATTCAAGCACCAATAAAGCCATTTGAAGAAAAGGACACGCCATGAATATCGGATTTATCGGCTTGGGCAACATGGGTGCGCCAATGGCGTTGAACCTGCTCAAGGCCGGCCATCAATTGACTGTTTTCGACCTCTCGGCCTGCGCCTTGGCGACGTTGGTGGAAGCAGGCGCCACGGCAGCCGACTCCCCCGCAGCAATTGCCAAAGGCAATGCGCAGATGATCGTAACGATGCTGCCGGCGGCCGCCCATGTGAAGTCAGTTTACCTGTCCGGTGAAGGCCTGCTGCAGCATGTCCGCCCCGGTGTGGTGCTGCTTGACTGCTCGACTATCGACCCACTGACCGCTCGCGAAGTGGCCAAGGCCGCCGCCGGTCACGGCAACCCAATGCTCGATGCACCGGTGTCCGGCGGCACCGGCGGTGCCAGCGCCGGCACCTTGACGTTCATGGTCGGTGGCACGCCGAACGACTTCGAACAGGCCCGCCCGGTGCTCGAGGCGATGGGCAAGAACATCGTCCACTGCGGCGATGCGGGCAACGGCCAAGTGGCCAAGATCGCCAACAACATGCTGTTGGGCATCTCCATGGCCGGCGTATCTGAGGCGATGGCGCTAGGCGTTGCCTTGGGCATGGATGCCAGCGTACTGGCCGGCGTGATCAACACCTCCAGCGGCCGCTGCTGGAGTTCGGAAGTCTACAATCCCTTCCCCGGCGTGGTCGATACGGCACCCGCTGCACGCGGCTACACGGGCGGGTTCGGCAGCGACCTGATGCTCAAGGACCTTGGCCTGGCTACCGAAGCGGCTCGCCAGATTGGCCAACCAGTGCTACTCGGTGGCTTGGCACAGCAGATCTACCAGAGCTTTAGCACGCAGGGTAACGGCGGCATGGACTTCTCCGCGATCATCAACAGCTACCGCCGCAAGGCCGACCTATGAGCAGCGGTCCAGCGCTGGTGCTGGCCGCCGTGCGCAATCGCATCGGCCACCTCACCCTCAACCGCCCAGAGGGCCTGAACGCGCTCAACCTGCCGATGGTGCGCCTGCTCGAGGAGCAACTGTGCGCCTGGGAAGCAGACGCCGATGTGGTCGCTGTGGTGTTGCGCGCAGAAGGCGAAAAAGCCTTTTGCGCGGGTGGCGACATCCGCATGCTCTACGATAGCCATACTTCGGGCAGCGACCAGCACTTGCTGTTCCTTGAAGAAGAGTATGCACTCGATGAGCACCTGCATACCTACAGCAAACCCATCCTCGCCCTGATTGACGGCCTGGTCCTTGGCGGAGGCATGGGTCTGGTGCAAGGGGCTGCGCTGCGGGTGATCACCGAGCGCACACGGATGGGCATGCCGGAGGTGGCGATCGGCTTCTTCCCGGACGTCGGCGGCAGTTACTTCCTGTCGCGCCTGCCCGGCGAACTGGGAACCTACCTCGGCGTCAGCGGCATCCAGGTGCGGGCAGCGGATGCGCTGTATAGCGGCCTGGCCGACTGGTGCATCAGCAGTTCGCAGATCGCCGAACTCGATCACTGCCTGAACAACATGAGCTGGAGCGACACTCCGCTTGGCGAGCTGCAGGCCCTGCTAGCCACGCTCGGCGTGCGCAAGCTGCCCGGCTCCGAACTGAAAGCCCAGCGCTCCGCCATCGATGAACATTTTGCCGCAGACGAACTGCAGGCCATCTGCCGCTCGCTGCGCGGCGAAACCGCCCCCGCGCATGCCGATTGGGCCGAGGAAACCGCCGAGCTGCTCAACAGCCGTTCGCCGCTGGCCATGGCCACGACGCTTGAACTGCTGCGCAGGGGGCGCCAGCTCGACCTGCACGCGTGTTTCCAGCAGGAACTCGCCCTGGCCGCGCCCTGGTTCGCCGAGGGCGACCTGATCGAAGGTATACGCGCGCTGATCATTGACAAGGACAAGCAGCCGCGCTGGCGCATCGCTGGCGTGTCCGCGCTCGAGCCCGCACACGTGCGGTCCATGTTCAAGGCCCCAACGCGCGTTGACAGCCAACAGCGTTCGGCCTGAGTAAGAAGGTGACCTCTATGCAAGACCTTGAACTGAACGAAGAGCAACGGATGATCCGTGACATGGCGCGTGACTTCGCACGGGGGGAAATCGCCCCCCGCGCGTCTGACATGGAGAAAGCCGGCTGGATCGACGACACGCTGGTGGCCCAGATGGGCCAACTGGGCCTGCTCGGCATGGTCGTCCCCGAGGAATGGGGCGGCACCTACATCGATTACGTCGCCTACGCGCTGGCAGTCGAAGAGGTGTCTGCGGGCGATGCCGCAGTCGGCGCCCTGATGAGCATCCACAACTCGGTAGGCTGTGGCCCGGTGCTGAACTACGGCAGCCAGGCCCAGAAGGACACCTGGCTGAGTAGCTTGGCCAGCGGCGAAACCATCGGTTGTTTTTGCCTGACCGAACCGCAGGCCGGATCGCAGGCCGACAACTTGAAAACCCGAGCGCAGCTGTGCAACGGCGAATGGGTCATCAACGGCGCGAAGCAGTTTGTCAGCAATGGCCAACGGGCCAAGCTGGCGATCGTATTCGCCGTGACGGACCCAGAGCTGGGTAAGAAGGGCCTGTCAGCCTTCCTGGTGCCGACTAATACACCCGGCTTCACGGTTGATCGCAGCGAACACAAGATGGGCATCCGCGCATCCGATACTTGCGCAGTGACCCTGCACGAGTGCCGCATTCCTGAAGCCAACCTGCTGGGAATACGCGGTAAAGGCCTGGCCATTGCCCTGTCGAACCTCGAAGGCGGGCGCATCGGTATCGCCGCCCAGGCGCTGGGCATTGCTCGGGCGGCCTTCGACGCGGCGCTGGTCTACGCCCGTGAGCGCATCCAGTTTGGCAAGCCGATCGCCGAGCATCAAAGCATCGCCAACATGCTGGCCGACATGCACACACAGATCAACGCCAGCCGACTGTTGGTGTTGCATGCGGCACGCCTGAAGAGTGCTGGCCTGCCATGTTTGTCAGAGGCGTCCCAAGCAAAACTGTTCGCCTCGGAAATGGCTGAACGGGTCTGCTCCAAGGCTATCCAGGTCCACGGCGGTTACGGCTATCTGGAGGACTACCCGGTGGAGCGGTTCTACCGCGACGCGCGCATCACCCAGATCTATGAAGGCTCGAGCGAGATCCAGCGCCTAGTGATCGCTCGCGAGCTGGCCAACTACACCCTCTAGGAAAGGCTCCCCCGAGGGAGTGGGCAGTTCATGCCCGATGACAGAAAGGACAATTGCACATGAACGACGTGTTTTTCGCAGGCACAGCAAGGACCGCTATCGGCAGCTTTGGCGGTTCGCTGAAAGACATTCCCTTGGTCGACCTTGCCACCACGGCCGTGCGCGGCGCATTGGCCCACGCCGACGTGGCCGCCGACGCTATTGGCCATGTGGTGATGGGCAATGTGGTACCGACAGAGCCACGCGACGCTTACCTCTCGCGCGTTGCCGCGATTAATGCCGGTCTTCCTCAGGAGGTGCCAGCGTTCAACGTCAACCGCCTGTGCGGCTCCGGGCTGCAAGCGATTCTCTCAGCGGCCCATGGCATTCAGCTTGGCGATTATGGGCTGGCGGTCGCTGGCGGCGCCGAGTCGATGAGCCGCGGTCCGTACATGCTCCCGACGATGCGGTGGGGCGCGCGACTGGGCGACTGCCAGGCCATCGACTACATGAACGGCATTCTTCACGACCCATGGAAGCGTTTTCACATGGGTGTGACCGCCGAGAATGTTGCTGCGCGCTTCAATATCTCGCGCGAAATGCAAGATGAACTGGCAGCACTCAGTCAGCAGCGAGCCGCACTGGCTATCGCTGAAGGGCGCTTTCGTGAGCAGATCGTCCCGGTCGAGTTGCGCTCACGCAAAGGCGTTAGCCTGTTTGAGACGGACGAGAATGTGCGCTCACAGGTCGATCACCAACGTCTGGCCGCCATGCCTGCGGTGTTCCAGGACGGCGGTTCGGTCACCGCCGGCAATGCCTCAAGCCTCAACGATGGCGCTGCGGCGGTGGTCATCGCAGGCGCTGACGCCGTGCGCCAGCATGGCTTGCGGCCACTGGCCCGCTTGGTAGCCTACGGCCACGCAGGGGTTGACCCCGCCTACATGGGCATGGGGCCGGTACCGGCAACGCGGCTTGCCCTCAAGCGCGCCGGCCTGTCTATTGCCGACATCGACGTCGTCGAATCCAACGAAGCGTTTGCCGCCCAGGCCTGCGCGGTGATCCAGCAACTCGACCTCGACCCACTCAAGGTCAACCCGAACGGCTCCGGCATCTCACTGGGTCACCCGGTTGGCGCCACAGGTGCGATCATCACCATCAAGGCGATCCATGAACTGCGTCGCACAGGTGGGCGCTACGGCCTGGTGACCATGTGCATTGGCGGTGGCCAAGGTATCGCCATGGTGATCGAACGGCTTTAACACCAGGCCCCTTCATCGGCTGGCGAACCACAAACGTACTATCTATCCGCAGAATCGCAGCCTTAGACTCGCAAAAGGACAAGGCTGCGCGATGGCGAGAGGCAGCACCGTACCCTTGTCAGTCGATCACAAGTTGGAGCGCTCATCATGCCCGACAACCAAGCGAAGCAGGACTGGGTGAAACTGGCGGACCCGAACGCACGCGTGGAGCGCTTCGAGGCCTTCTTCGGATCGCATGCGTTCGATCCTCACCGCCATGACACCTACGCCATCGGCCGCACCGTTTCAGGCGTCCACCGTTTTCGCTACCGGGGCGAGTCCAGGGTATGCCTGGCTGGCGAAACCATGATCATCCACCCCGATGAACAACATGATGGCTGTGCTGGCTCGGAGTCGGGCCTGCGCTATCGGGGTATCTACATCCCCCCTGCGCTCGCCCAGGAGATCATGCAAGGCAGACCCTTGCCGTTTTTCTCGGCGGGCGTCAGTCATGACTCGCGGATAGCCAACGCGACCGATGCGCTGCTAAGCGCGCTCGATGAGCCGTTTGATTCGCTTGCCGAAGATGATGCCCTGTACGCCTTCATGGTGCTCATGACAGAACTCAGCGGAGCGCCTATCGACAAAGCCGCCGCCCACTTTGCCAGTGCGAGGCTCGCGCGGGAGTACATGGATGACAACCTCGATCTACCGATAACGCTAGATGACCTTGCCACGTGCGCCGGCCGAGACCGCTGGAACCTGTCCCAGGACTTTCGCACCTTCTTTGGCACCAGCCCACACCGCTACCTCACATTGCGCCGACTGGATCGGGTCAAGCAGCTGGCGCTGGCCGGCAAGCCACTGGCCGAGGCTGCTCCAGAAGCAGGCTTCTTTGATCAAAGCCATATGTCCAGGCACTTCAAGAAAGCCTTTGGGCTTTCCCCGTCGCGATGGTGCAGCCTGCGCAAAGCTTGACGCTTCGCCCGAGCAAGCGACGCCGATTCGCCCGCAGCACACTGGCGGAATATGCAACTCAATCGGCGGGTCGAGTTATTCAGTTGTGCACCATGCCTGATTAAGCTACCGACACCCCGTTTCATTAAAACGGCAACTTTCCTATTACGTTCTGTCCAGTCCGTAAGTTCCGCTGCACCCGTGCCACGCACTAGTGGCATCCATAACAAAAAACTCCAGCCACATATAAAGGTATTAAGGAGCTTTTAATGACGTCCTCTGATGCACTCAACATGCTTCGCAACCATCCTGGTTATCAGACACTTGTCCAGCGCAGAAATCGGCTGGCCTTTAGCCTGACCGTCATCGTGCTCGGCTGCTATTCACTGTTTGTATGTGCGGTGTCGTGGCGACCTGATCTGCTGCTGATAGAACCGGCAGTCCTTGGGCTGACCACCGGGATCTGGTCAGCCCTGGTGCTGATCATCGGCTCATGGTTACTGACCGCCGTTTATGTCGTACGCGCCAACGGCGCCTTCGACCACATGACACAGGTATTGCTGACCGAGGTGAATGTATGAAGCGGCTTATGCAAACAGGCGTAACGCTGGCCCTGTGCTCAGGCAGCACTTTGGCCTTTGCCGATGCTGCTGCGGCGTACCAGCGGCAGCCCAACTATACCGCTATCGGTATATTCCTGGCGTTCGTCCTGTCGACCATTGCGATCACTTACTGGGCCGCCGGCAAGACCCGCTCGGCAGCAGACTTCTACTCGGCAGGCGGCGGCATCAGCGGCATGCAGAACGGCTTCGCGATCGCGGGCGACTACATGTCTGCGGCCGTACTGCTCGGTGTTTCCAGCATGGTTTTTTCCAGCGGCTTCGACGGTATGATCTATTCCGTCAGCGCGATCCTCGGCTGGCCACTGATCATGTTCCTGATCGCTGAGCGCCTGCGCAACCTCGGCCGCTTCACCCTGGCAGACATCATCGCCTATCGCCTCGACCCCATTGGCACCCGGTTGTTCTCCGCGTTCAGCTCATTTGTGGTCGTGTGTTTCTACCTGATCGTGCAAATGGTCGGCGCCGGGCAGTTGATCAACTTGCTGTTCGGCCTTGACTACGAAATAGCCGTGGTCTGCGTGGGCGTACTGATGGTCGTGTACGTTACCTTCGGGGGGATGGTCGCGACCACCTGGGTGCAGATCATCAAGGCGGTCTTGCTGCTGAGCGGCGGCATCCTGCTGACCATCCTCGCGCTGCAACACTTTGGCTTCAGCGTAGCGAAGATGCTCGACACCGCCGTCGCCAGCCACCAGAACGGCGTAAAGATCCT
Source organism: Pseudomonas sp. 5P_5.1_Bac1 (assembly GCF_025466015.1). Lineage (NCBI taxonomy): Bacteria > Pseudomonadati > Pseudomonadota > Gammaproteobacteria > Pseudomonadales > Pseudomonadaceae > Pseudomonas > Pseudomonas sp. 5P_5.1_Bac1. The sequence goes on from NZ_JANLNX010000106.1 coordinate 150,768, forward strand.
TGGCCCTCTGAAGATTGCCAGTGATCCGCTGTCGATGATTTCACTGTCGTTGGGCTTGGTGTTCGGGATTGCCGGCCTGCCGCACATCATGATGCGCTTCTTCACCGTGCCGGATGCCAAGGCGGCGCGCAAGTCGGTCCTCGTCGCCTATGGGCTGATTGGCTTGTTCTTCATCCTCGTCTGCGTGCTCGGCACAGCGGCAATCAGCATCGTTGGGCAGCAGCCGCAATTCTTCGAGCAGGGCGTAATCGGAGGCCCGCTGCTGGGCGGCGTGAACATGGCAATCATGCACCTGGCCCAAGCGCTGGGCGGTGACCTGATGTTCGGCTTCCTCGCGGCAGTGGCATTTGCCACGATTCTCGCCGTGGTTGCGGGCCTGGCGCTTGCGGGCGCATCGGCGATTTCCCATGACCTTTACGCCAACGTCCTGTGCAAGGGCACACCGTGTCCCCAGACCGAAATGCGCGTCAGCCGCTGGGCGACCGTGAGTCTGGGCGTTGTAGCCGTCATCCTGGGTATCGCCTTCAAGGGCCAAAACGTAGCGTTTCTGGTCGCGCTGGCATTCGGTGTCGCGGCGTCGTCCAATTTCCCGATTCTGCTGTTGGCCATGTATTGGAAAGGTTTGACCAGCAGAGGAGCGATCTCGGGCGGCCTGATCGGGCTGATCAGTGCGCTGGTGTTGGTACTGCTGTCACCGGGAGTATGGGTCAAAGTGCTCGGACAGCCCCAGGCATTGTTCCCTTACGACTACCCTGCCCTCTTCTCGATGCCGCTGGCATTCGTCACCGCCTGGGCGGTTTCATGCCTTGATCGCAGCAACCGCAGCGTCGTCGAACGGGCGGCCTTCGAGCAGCAATGCATCCGCGCCGAAACCGGCTGGGGCGCTGATAAAGCCGTTCAGCATTGAGCCCTGGGCCGTGGCGCACCGGTTGGGGCGCCACGGCCTCTTGCAGTATTCAAAGCGGCAATGCACGGTCATGGACCACGCGCTTCATCACCAGGGTCGAGGTCAACCGCTGCACATTGGGCAGGGTTGACAAACGCTCATCGTAGAGCTTCTGAAAAGCCGGCAGGTCGACCGTAATGACATGCAGCAGGTAGTCGGGTTCCCCGAACAGCCGCTGTGCATCTACGATCTGGGCGATATCGATGAGCGCTTGCTCGAACGCCTCGACGGCCTTGCTGTTGCCCTCGCGTAGCGTCACGAACACCATCGCCGAAAAATTCAGGTTAAGTGCCCGCGGAGCCAACTGCGCCCGATAACTCAGAATAACCCCCGACTGCTCCAGCGCTCGCACCCGTCGATGACAGGGCGACAGACTGAGGCCCACGCGTTCAGCCAACTCGGTGACCGAAAGCCGACCGTCCTGCTGCAGTTCAGCAAGGATCTTTCTATCGATCTCATTCAAGTGGAATATTTTCCCCTTATAGGCATTGATTAATGGAATATTAGACAATATATGCCGAGACATTTCCATTATTCTATTGGTACTGAGCATCGTCTTCGTCACCCCCACTCGCGCTGCGTGGCGGGCGTTGTTCGGCGGCTGTTCGCCTATTGCAACACGCCAAAATATTCGACGTAAAAGGTAGTCCTTGATGACCTTGAGTATGTTTGCCGCCTTCTGGGCAGTGTCGTTGCTGTTCGTCATTACCCCAGGCGCTGACTGGGCTTATGCCATTTCTGCAGGCTTGCACGGACGGGTCGTTATCCCGGCGGTGGTCGGGCTGTTGATGGGCCATCTGATCGCAACCCTGGTAGTTGCCGCCGGTGTCGGTGGGATTGTCGCCAATACGCCCTTCGCCCTGACCATCCTGACGGTGGCGGGTGCGGCGTACTTGTTATGGCTTGGTTTCAATATGTTTGCCCACCCGTCAATACCGCAAGCCGGCGAGGACCAGCATTCAGACTCGGCGGCCCGTTGGACAGTCAAAGGGCTCTGCGTCAGCGGGCTCAACCCCAAGGTATTCTTGCTGTTTCTCGCGCTGCTGCCGCAGTTCACTTCGCCTGAGGCCAACTGGCCGATACCGCTGCAGATTGTTGCGCTGGGCCTGGTGCACACGTTCAGCTGTGGCGTGGTGTACTTGCTGGTCGGCTACGGCTCGCGGGCGGTCCTGCATGCCAGGCCCGCAGCGGCACAGTGGGTCAGCCGCGTGTCAGGGGTAGCGATGATCATTATTGCGCTGGTACTGCTGATCGAGCAGGCGCTGTACTGAATCAGGTTTCGCTCAGGTCATAGACGCAGGGATGCTCCCGAATTGCTTGATAGAGGAACAACGATGTCAGATCAATCAAACGCCCCCTATGTGACTCGCCCTACTCCACGGGTACGTATCCCCCATTTGCGGGAGATGAAAGTGCGCGGCGAAAAGTGGGCCATGCTCACCGCCTATGACATGTACAGCGCTGCGGTGTTTGAAGACGCCGGCATTCCGGTGCTGCTGGTCGGCGATTCCGCCGCCAACAACGTCTACGGTTACGCCTCGACGCTAGCGGTCACGGTCGACGAGTTGGTGCCACTGGTACGCTCGGTCTCGCGCGTCACCGAACGCGCATTGGTGATTGCAGACTTACCGTTCGGGTCCTATCAAGGGTCTGCCGAGCAGTGCTTCCATACCGCCGTGCGCTTCATGAAGGAAGGAGGCGCACACGCGGTGAAACTGGAAGGCGGCATCGAGATGCTCGCTCAGGTCGAGAAGCTCGTCGCTGCTGGCATACCCGTTATGGCGCATATCGGATTTACTCCTCAGGCAGAACATCAGTTGGGCGGGTATCGGATCCAGGGCAAGGGCGACGACGGCAATCGCCTGGTGGAGGTGGCAATTGCGTTCGAACGCGCGGGTGCCTTTGCCTTATTGATCGAAATGGTACCGGGTGAAGTCGCAGGTCGAATTACCGAGGCGGTTTCCATCCCCACCGTGGGGATCGGCGCCGGCAACGCCTGCGATGCCCAGGTGCTGGTCTGGCAGGATATGGCGGGGCTACGCAGCGGCCCATTGCCGCGGTTCGTCAAGCAGTACGCCGACCTGCGCAAGGTGCTCGGTGATGCAGCGCAGGCGTTTGCCGCAGACGTGGCAGGAGGCACTTTCCCCGGGCAGGAGCACACGTTCTAAACTTGGTCGCAGATATCTGGCACTTGCTGACCTTGCCCGCGTGCCCGCTAGAAGAAGTGGGCGACGTCCACCATGTTGTCGATTACTTCGCGCCCGTCAGTTGCAACAGGAAGAGGCCGCAGAGTGAAGGGACTGAGGGCCTCACGGCCACCATGCACCAAACGGATAATCGCCTCGATATAACGCGCCGCCGATTGAACATCGCCCCATCCCACGTACTCCATCAACGCCTTCGTATCCCACCAGTTGCGACTCGCCCAATTGGCGAACTCTCGACGCAACGAGTGCGCGGTGTACTGCTGGCCCGCGCCAGCCCCCCAGGCGTGGCTATCGCGGATAAAGACTCAGGCGCAGCGAAGCGAGCCAGTGGACCGAGCGCTTCGGGTAACTCTTGCCATTTGGTTCTTCTAGCACATGCAACCAGGGTAGTCCTTGGATCCTGTCAAGCATTCTACAGTCGGTTATAATAGTCGTCCGTTGTAGTTCGTAAGCTCCTGTGACCTAAGTCCGCCTGTAGGTCTTGAGCATCTCTGAGAGGTGCATCAAATGAGGCACTCGTATGTCGCAGCCAATGAAGCGAAGCAAGCCTTAAATTAGAAATTTCACTTTCAGCATGCAAGTCTCCATTCATTACGTCTACACTCCTATCAAAAACTTGCTGTATGAGTTGCCGAACATGACGATCTAAAAGACCGTCACGCCCAAAAACCGCAGAAAGTAAAGGCGTGCGTTCATCTGGTCTA